>JAKATP010000010.1 GCA_021818685.1 Bacillota bacterium
GGAAGGATAGAGACGATAGCGAGAGGCTTTCCGCATGGTTAGCAGGTTCCTATAACGCGCAATCGACCGTCACCGCCTTCGGGGCCTTGAGCCCCTTGGCCGTCGTGCCGGATATCCCCTTGACGGCAGTCAGGGGCTTTACGGTGCACTTTGGTAAGGATGCGGGGACCTAGATGTCTTCAAGGCCCCTTCCCGAGCTGCCCGCACGATAGACCCGTCTTACGGGATTCGCTGGCCGTCGCACGCCTTACCGAGGCGACGACAGATGTGGTAACGTTCACGAAGACGCGAACCACGAAGCTGGCATCGGCTCGCGAAGGCCGGCCGCTGACGAGCAGGGTAGAGCCTCACGCTGCGCAACGGGGGAATCGCTTGTGAGCAGGAACCGCTGGTACATGGTCGCGGCGGTGTGGGGACTCCTCGATGCGGTCGCCGCCATTTTCATCATTCGTCGGCATCACCTCGGTGTCGCGTCTATAGCAGGCCTTGTGGTCGACGTCGTCGCGCTCGCGATCCTGTTTCTCGCCGGTCGGCACGCAAAGGCCGGGGGTCTTCCCGCCTGGCGGGCGGGGCTGACCACCGGCGTGGTGTTCGGGCTCTTTGCTGGATGGTCGAGCTTTTTCGTGCGCATTACCCGGCAGGCACTGGCACCCCGACTTAAGGCATCGGTTTCCTCCGCCGTCATTGACAAGGTGGTGAGAGCGGCCAACTCCCCGCTGGCCCATGTGGCGGGATGGGTCGAGGTCATCATACTCTGGCTCCTGCTCGGCCTCTTGGCCGGCTTTATCGGTGGTCTCGCTGCGCGGGGTCCCACGTCAACCCAGGACGTCTAAGCCAGATGCCCGGGTGCGCGGTGGGCGATCGGTCGGCTTGGCCGCCCCACGCTTCAATTCCTTCGACTCCTTCACGTCTTCAAGTCTTCAATCCCCCCTCCAATTAAGAGGGAGCACGCCTCGGCGGCTTGGCGCTTCACCTGGAGAACGTGTCACGCAGGTATCGTCGGGGACATCAAGAGGTCCAGGCCCTCTTGGACGTCACCCTCACGGTCCATCCCGGAACGGTGCTCTTAGGTCCCACGGAGGATGGTAAAGCCACGCGGCTCCATGCGCCGGGCGGCCATTGGGATGGCCGTGGCCGGAATGATGATAGGCGTGGTCATGAGCATGGCAGGCCGGGAGCGTCGTCGGGAGATTGCTGTATGGCCGCCGTGGGCGCCCGGTGCCGTGACACTTTTGTACTGTTCTTGGAGGAAGCATGATGAAGGCCCTCGTGGGCGCCGTCATCGGTGCCGTTCTCGGCTGGGCGCTCTCAGCACTGGGTGCGGTCCGCCTCCACCATCCGGGTCTGTTCGTGGTGCCTCAGTGGCTCACTGGCCCCGGCCTCTGGCTTGCGGTGTCGGGGCTGTGGCCGATTTCGCGCCCGCCAGTCTGGTGGCACGACTGCGGTCGGTCGACGCTCTGCGTGCAGAGTAAGCGCCCGGAGGCGCCCGTTGTCAAGGACAGATGCGACCCCACACGGAACGCTGGGGCCGGAGACGTGCCTGACCGGCGACCTGCGGCCGTCCGTCCGGCGGCATAGCCACCGACTCCGGTCGCGAAAGATCAAGGGGCGCTGGCACTCCCTCGGCTCGTAGGGTCATCCCGGGTGCGGCCCGTCATGAAGGATCGGTTTCGAAGCAGGATAAGACCACTCATCCCCATCCAGACCCCTCCGCCCGCGAGGACCGGACCTGGCCCGAGCGCACTTCCGAGGAGAGCTCCGGCGAGGGCCGACAGAGGGCCTGCCGCCCCCTCTATGGCGCCTAGGATGCCGAAGGTCCGTCCCATCACCTCCGCCGGCACCGTGGCCTGGAAGAAGGCGTTAAAGGCGCTGTTCATCGCCGTCTGGCCGAACCCCGCTGCCACCATGGCACTGAGGCTCACCCACAAATCATGCGAGAGCCCGAACACCCCGTATGACAGACCCATGAGACTTCCGCATCCGACCATGAGCACCCCCATCGAAGACACCCGGCTTAGCCAGGCCGTCGCGAGACCCCCGACGACACTGCCGGCGACCGCGGCCGCCTCCACGATGCCCAAGGTGGCCGGGCCACCATGCAGCTGCCGAAATACGACGACCGGAAGGAGCGCCAGCACCGCCCCACCGCCGGCTGTGGCGGTGAATAGCCATAAAAGCAGGGAGGACAAGACCCCGTGAGACCGGATGGCGAGCCACCCGTCCCGGAGCTCCGCTCGAAAACGCCGGGGACGGCGTGCCGCGGCACGGTCGTTCGGCGGGTCGGGTGGTATCCGGATGAGCCACAGGGCGGCGATCGAGAAGAGAAACGACCCCACGTCGATAAACAGACTCGCCACCGCGCCCAGGGCGGCCACGATACCCCCACCCACGGCCTGGGCGAAGAACCCATTGGCCGACCCCACCGAGCGGTAAAGGCCATTGCCGCCGGCCAGATCCTCTCGGGGCAGGATGCGAGACATGACGCTGTGGAACGCGGGGCCGCCCAGCATCCCGACGCCTGTCATGAGGAGGATCGCAGCATAAATGGGAACCAGACCCAGCGCGTGCCGCATCGCGAGTGCCGCCAGGACCAGGACTATGCCCATGTCGACCAAGTCTACGGCCATCATGGTGTGGCGCCTGTCCCAGCGATCCACGAACACCCCGGCCACCGGCCCCGCGACGACAATGGCGAGGCGCTGCACGGCGGAGAGTAGGGCCGTGTCAAGAACGGAGTGGGTGGCCTCGTACAAAAACCACACCAGGGCGATGGAAAAAATGGCATCACCCCAGTTGGAGAGGTTCCGTCCCGCCACGAGGGTGACGAAGTTTCGGTTCCGCACGGGAGCCCAGGGGGATCGGATCCCGTCTCCCGCCGAGCTGGCCATTTATGGGACTCCCGTGTTCCGCAAACATGGGACGTGAGGGACAAAGCCTGCCAGGGCTATGTCTGGAAGCGTCCGGTGCCCGTCATCCACTGAGTCGCCCATGTGCATCCTCCCGACGTATTTCTCGGGAATACATCGGAAAGGGGAGCGAAAAAGTTCACGACCAACGGCCGCTTATGTGCGGCGCGTGCGCCAGCGCGGCACCCGATGCCCACTCGAGGAGCGTATGTCCGTGAATGGACGCCATCCGGTCGGGAAGAGGATGGGCCGCGTCTACGGACATCCCGAGCGGAAGCTCGACGGCAAGGGCCCCGTCGCTCTCCTCTCCATAGTGGACATCGACCACGAGATCGATCCCGGATCGTCGGCGCTTTAAGCCGGCTGCACTGGCCGTCTCGCTCGCAATATGCTGGCTCATGTGGAGCGCGCGAGGATCTCCCGGGCGCATCTCGTACGTGAAGTAAGGTCGGCCGGCCATGGTCCGGCGGCGGATGCGGGAAGACAGGTCGCGTCCGGCACCGTCCACAAACCGCCGGAGCGGCCCGAAGTCGGCGCGAGTGCACCCCCAGTCCCCGGGATGCCAGCCGGCAACCGAAACCGTGCAGTCCATCCACAACGAGAGCGAGCTTTCCACCGTCACGCAGGTAGCCTGAAACACCCGGAAGGGTTGACTGCGCGTCCGTATGGTCCGCCAGGCGGCCTGCTCGTCCCTGCACTGCGGACAGACGGCGACCCCAAGATGCCCGCGCCGAAGATGTTCACAGACCACGTCCTGCCCCTTGACGGCACGACGCCAGTCCTGGAGCCGCCGCTGGAGCTCGCGACCCTCATAATGAATTCGCGATTTTACCGTCCCGAGCGCGAGCCCATGGGCCAACGCCAGCGTGCCGAGGCTCTCGTCGTCGACGATGCGCTGCCAGAGGAGGCTTCCTTTTGTCACGCCGCACGCTTCGAGTTCACGGGCGATGCGGTCGGGGTCAGGGTCAGGCATCGGCGTCACCTCGCATGGCGACTCTTTCATGACGGCCCATTTCCGCCACCAGTCCGCGATACGCCGGTCTGCCAGGCGGGCGAGAAAAGCTCGCCGGCGTCCCTCCTCCCGGTAGCGGTCAAATCCGGTCCACAGGGACACTAAGATGTCCTGCCAGACGTCGTCGACGGCTCTCTCTGGCAGTCGGCGTTTGATGCGGGCCCGGAGCCAGCCAGCATCCGCAGCCAGGAAGGCTTCAAATGAGCCGGGCTCCATAGGTTCTCCCTCCCGTCCTATCTGATTCGTCAACGCCTCCGCCCATCTCTTCGTTCCCCTTGAATCCGGCAGCGGACCGAAGGGCCGGTGTGCTCTCTTCCGCCGGCGCCCGGGGGTCCCGTTGTCCACGAGGGGGCGACGGACGACGGAAAGAGGGCTGACGGGCTCGGCGGGTGGTCCGGCCTTTGCCGCCGTCGATGTCGCAAAGGCGACGGGCGCCCGGCCGCTTACCGTTGGGCGCGCCATAAAGAAACCGGAGCAGGGTCGCGCGGCCGTGGCAAGACTGGAGTCGCCGGCGACGGGATCGATGACGACGATTGAACCGACATACCGAACCTGGCAGCCAGGAGCCGAGCAAGATGAGGCATGTGGCGCGTTGGTCTAACCGGTCACGCGCCGAAGTGCCGTAACCTTGGGGGTTCGGCGTGCATGGCGGTGAGGCCCACCTGCCCTGGGGGGACCCGGACCCACTCTTCATCCCGGGGGATTCTTCCGTGGTCCACCAGCCCGTCTCGTAGGTGGCGGATTCCGAAGTCTCCAATTGTGGCTCCTAAGGGTCTTCTGTCTGTGATCGCGCGACACCGGCTCGTATCCGGATTGGGCAGCCGTTCGAGGAGAGGGTGTGGGTTGGGGTGCGCCGCGATGAAGGGCGGCTCCGGGAACCCGGATGCACAAGACGCCGCCGGCCATCTCTGTGGCTATCGAACCCCTCCTGTCAGACGGCCGGCGCTCATCGTGGGCTCGCTCCCATGCCTTCCCGCCGACGGGCGCGATGTCGTTGGAACGGGCCCGGCTCACGGCACCGCCATGCATAGCGCATGACCTTGGTTACGAGAAGGGGGGCCCGGGCTGTACCAAAACCGGCGAGGACGGCGCCCTTGAGGGCATGAGCTTAGGACTCGTCGGGCACGCGCACCACATGCACGGCCACACCGTCCCGCATGAGGCGCCAGATGACGTCGCGCCCGACATCGTGGGCGTCGGGCCGCCACTCCTCAAGGAGATCGCCGCTTTTTATATCATCTACCCGGATGCCGGGGCCTTTAGGAGGGGACACCTGACCGTATTCGCGCGCTTCGCGACCTTGGTAGCGGCGATGCAGATGCAATAAACCGACCTCCCAGGTTTCATTCAGGACAGTATAAGCAACGCTCCACGCACGAACGAGGTGGCAAATGCTGAAGAATATCAGAACCCGTCGAAAGCCGGTCGCGAGCCGGCTCGATGGCCGGAAGGGCGACCTCCGAGGATGACAGCCGCCCGTCAGACGGAACCACCACCGACGGCCGCTCAAAGCCCCCGCTGCCGCCGTGGGCGGCGCCGTGCGTTCCTGACGCCAACCGACAGGACCCGGCCGGCCGGAAGCAGGTTCCGGATGGTGTCGGCGGCGCACGCGGACCCCCGGGCTCAAAGGAGCCCTGATTCGGGGGACTCGCCGAGGGGAGGCGGTGACACGGGGGACGACGCGACCTCGCCGCATGCCGCAAATGGGGTCCCGGTGGGCCGAAGGCGGTAAGGTTACCCCTGATATGGACAAAGGACAGCCAGGGCGAGGCGGATAGCGCCGAGGCTGCCGGCCTATCTCACATGAGACACCGGTGTCTCCACGGACCGGCGGGTTCGCCGCAGTCGCCTTTCGATGCGCTCCTACGCGGGTCCACCGCCCGCGCGTATTGCTCAGTCCTCGAGTGTGAAGCCCGGACGGATTTCGAAATCATCGGTAGGCAGGCGCTTCGGGTCCAGGTGTGGGCGCGGGCCTTCCAGTCCCAGCGCCATCAGACCTGACAGGCGGCCGATGGCGGGGCCGCGCATGACGCCAAACCCATTGTCGCCGCAGGCGACCGCCAGCCGTTCATCGAGGAAGCCTAAGAGCGGACGCCGGTCGGGTGTCGCGCCCACAGCTCCCGCCCACGAGCTCACGATGTGGGCGCCCTCCCCGGCCGCCACCAGGGCGGGCACGTGCTCGGCGAGCCCCTCGTGGAAGTCCGGGTCGCCGTTCTGCTCGTAGGTGTCCGGATCGTGCTCCCAAAGCCGCGTGCCGTCTCCGGCCAGCATGGCCCGGGGACCATCCGGGACGATGTAGATGTCGGTCGCCAAATCCCACACCATCGGGAAGTGATGCCCGGGCTCGATAGCAAGGGACGCGAGTTGCACCCGGTAAGGGCGGAGAGGCAGATCATAGCCGGCCGTGGCCACCAGGCGGCGTGTCCAGGCGCCCGCTGCCAAAAGCGCCCGGCGGGCGCGCACAGACTCGCCCGGTCCCTCTACGACGACGGCGGAGTCTTCTATCCGAAGCCCGCTCACATGGTATCCCGTACGAAGTGTGAGCCCCCGCGCGCGAGCTTCATCAGCCACGACCTGGCAGTATTGGGTCGGGTTCACATGCCAGTCGTTCGGGAGCCAGAGCGCCAGGATGTCCGGGGAGGTGACCGATAGGTCCGGAAACTGGCGGGTAAGGTCGTCGTGACCAAGGAGAGTGGCCGGGATGCCGCGTGCCTCGAGACCCTGGGCCCGTGCCTCCAACAAATGGTGGCGCGAAGGGTCGGCCAGGGTCACCATGCCGAGCCGCTGAAGCATGGTCGCATCCTGCGAATGCTCGCTGGCGGCGGCGTACAGCTGCCGACTCTCCTCGACCCATGCCTGATCTTCTGGATGCCATAAAAGGTCCGTGACGATGCCGCCGGCTTTGGCGCTGGCTTCAGATCCTACGCCCAGTCGGCTTTCCAACAGAATGACGGAAGCGTTCGCATCCGTCGCGGCGCGGGCAGCCGAGACCCCCCAGACGCCGCCGCCAATGACTACCAGGTCGTACACGTCGCACCCCTTTTTGCGGCCGCGATCCCAGCCGGCTGACTTCAGTCTCGCATGCTTCCGGTCTCAGTCAAACGGCCACACGACCTCACCCTGGATAAAGGATAGAGGGGATGGCCGTTTGGGTCTGCGGCAGGGTCTCCTCGCCGCGGATGTGAAGCTAGAATAGAAGAGTCTTGCCGGAAAGAGGGGAGTCCATGGGAGAATCCAGCACCGGTGCGGATGTTCTGGTCGAAGCGCTCATCGCCTCCGGGGTCAGCCATGTGTTCGGCTTTCCTGGCGACACGGGGGTGGCGCTCTACGACGCGCTGTTCCGCCAGCGTGACCGCGTTCGCCACGTCCTCGCCCGGGACGAGCGGGCGGCGGCCAGCATGGCAGACGGATATGCTCGTGTGACGAACCGAGTCGGAGTGGTGGAGGCCTCCAGCGGCGGAGGCGCGACATTCCTCGTGGGTGGGCTCGGCGAGCCATATGCGGCCTCGGTGCCGCTGCTTGTCATCACGTCGGACATCCATAGGGCGAGTCGGGGATCCGGCGCCATTACCGAGATTGACCAGGTGAAGCTGTTTTCTGCGGTCACGAAAGCACAATGGATGGTGGAAGAGGCGGCCCACATCGGCCCGGCCGTCCGGGAAGCCCTGGTGACCGCAGCCTCGGGCCGGCCCGGCCCCGTGAGCCTCATCATCCCCGAGGACGTCCTGGACGAGCCTACCGATCTCTTGACCCTGTCCCGGCCAGCAGCCCCGGACGCCGCCGTCGTGCCTGAGGCTCTCTTGCGAAGGGCGAGAACCCTCCTCGCGGACGCCTACCAACCGGCTATCTATGTCGGTTCGGGCGTCCATCTGAGCGAGACCTGGGCCGAGCTTCAACGCCTGGCTGAACAGTCCGGCGCCGCGGTCGCGACCAGCATCCACGGCAAGGGCACGTTTCCCGAAGGGCACCCCCTGAGCCTCGGGGTGGCCGGGGCCAACGGTGCGCGCGACTACGCCAACGAGTACCTGGCTGCGGCTGATGTGGTGCTCATGCTCGGTACGCGCGCCAATTCCACCGATACGAACGGTTTTACGAGCCCACCCCGGACGGCGCGGGTGATCCACGCCGACATCGACCCCCTCCGGGCGGGTCGGAATTATCCTGGCTCCCTGGCGCTGGTCGGAGACCTGCGCCATATCCTGCCCGCCCTCCGGCGTCAATTCGAGGAGCCGGACACCGCCCGGCGAGCGCGCATTGAGACGTTCATTCGTGCCCGGCGCGCCGTGTTCGAAGCCCGCCGTGAACCCCCGCCGGGGCACGGTTTCGATCCGCGTGAGCTGGTAGAATTGTTGCAGGACGTACTGGGTCCGAAGACTCGGGTGTTTGGTGAACCCGGCACGCCGACGCCGTACCTCTCCGCCTATTGGCAGAGCCCGGGCGGAGCGCGGGACGTGGTCCTGCCACGGGGTCATGGTGCCATGGGGTTCGCCATCCCGGCGGCGGTGGGCGCCTACATGGCCGATCCGGAGTGGACAACCGTCGCCATGACGACGGACGGCAGTTTCGGGATGGCCTGCGGCGAGCTTGATACCGTGGCACGGTTGCACGTGCCCCTGGTCATCCTTCACCTGTCGAACGGATCACTCGGGTGGATCAAGGCTCTCCAGCATTTCTATCTCGACCGCCGCTACTTTGGCGTCGACTTGGGCCCTGTGGACGCCGTGCGTGTGGCCGAGGGATTCGGACTGCCGGCGGCGCGAGTCCAGGACTTGCATCAGCTGCGTCTCGCGCTGATGCGGGCACGAGACGGGGATCTACCCCTGTTCATCGACATCCAGGTCCCTGAGGAGTTCTTGCATCTGCCTCCGGTACCGCCCTGGCAGCAGGTTCTCGCGGGGAAGACCGGTCGGCCCGTCTATTAGCGTGACGCGGTAGAGTTACGGCCGTGCGTCCAGGCGTCTCGATTTTGGACGTCAACTCTGGACACAGGAGCACGTTCTAGATGACACATCCGAAACCGGCTGCGTTTCGCCATCAACTGCAACAGATCCTGACGCCGTCTACCACGGTCCTTCTGGTCGTATCCTTGCTTACACCTTTTTCGGCGTTCCTGCTCTACCCCTTTCTCACCATTTACTTCACGCACGTCCTCGGGTTTAGCGTCGGTCAAGCCGGACTCCTGCTGTCCGTGCGGTTTCTGTCCAGTGCGGTCCTGGGCTTCGCGTCCGCCTGGCTGTCGGGACGGATCGGGCTTGTCCGCACGTATGTGCTGGCGGGCCTGGTAACCGGGGCGGCCGTGTTTTCGTTGGCCGAAACGCGGAACGTCGCGGCCATCGTCCTGCTGTTGGTGGTGCTGGGAGTGTCTGCCTCGGCTGTCAACGCCATGGTGAGGAGCCTCGCCGGCGCAGGAGTGCCGGTCGAGGTACGGGGCACTCTGCAGACCTATATTCACTGGCTCCAGAACGTTGGCATGGCGGCCGCTCTGCCCGTCTCGGCCGACGTTCTTCGGGGTGGATTCTCCCAAACCCCCTTCATCGTTACCGCCGTGGGCTACGTAGCGGTGGCCCTCCTCGTTGGTTTCGCGTTTGGACGGATGGCGTCACGCGAGACGGGTCTAGCCAAAGCCAAGGGGGATGGGTCCAGTCTCTTTCAGATTCTCCGGGATGACCGATCCCTTCGTTACCTCATGGCCGCCTTCGTATTGTTTGCCATGGTTGAGATGCAGTTTGAGTCGAGTGTGCCGCTTGACCTCTCCTATCACTTTCGTCACGGGGTGTCGTTGTACGGCACCCTCGGCGTCATCGAGATGGCGGTCGTATTCTTCCTGCAGATCGTGGTCGGTCAGTGGCTGTCCCGTCAGCCGTCACCCTGGATCGGTTATGCGGGGATTTTGCTGAGCGGTGGCCTGCTTGTTGGGGGCCTGTGGCAAACGGTGAGTGGCTGGACGATCGCCATCATCCTGTTGGGTCTCGGCGAAGTCTTTTCAGTGAGCCTCATCATGGGCCTCTTCGGCGTGCTTCCGCCGGACAACCGCCAGGGGAGCTATTTCTCGCTGTTTTTTATGGCCCAGGGTCTGGCGACATTCCTGGCGTATGCCGTGGGCGGGGGTGCGTATCAGTTTCTCGGACCGGGGTGGCTGTTCGGCCTGTCTCTTCCGGTGAGCGGGCTGGCGGCGTACTGTTATCGGTCCGCGCGGCGCTTTCATCTAGCGTTGAGCACCTGACGGAGAAGGCCTGGCCGTTCCGTTCGCCGAAAGCTCAGGGAAGTCGCGTTGCTATCGTGGCCATGGGTACTTGATGGAGGCGGCAGCCAGGCATGCGCATCACCGGATTTGAGGTCGAAGACGTCCGCTTTCCCACCTCGCGGTCAGGAGCGGGGTCTGACGCGATGAACGTAGATCCCGACTATTCGCTCGCTTATGTGGTGTTGAAGACCGACGATCCCATGGGGGCTGCCGGTCATGGCTTTACGTTCACGATCGGCCGTGGAAACGAGGTGTGTGTCGCGGCCATCCGCTCGCTGGCCGCGATCGTGGCAGGCCGGCAGCTGGCCGAGCTCACGCACGACCTGGCGGCGACGTCAAGGCGCCTCACCAATGAGAGCCAGATGCGCTGGCTCGGACCGGAAAAGGGCGTCATCCATCTCGCGGCAGCCGCGATCTTGAATGCCCTCTATGATCTCTGGGCGCGCTCAGAGCAGAAGCCCCTGTGGAAGCTCTTGGCGGATATGAGCCCGCAGGACATGGTGAAGCTCGTCGACTTTCGCTACCTCGGGGACTTTCTTACCCCCGACGAGGCGCGCGAGATCCTGGAGCGGAATTGGAGTTCGCGCGGGGACCGCGAGCGCGAGATGCTGCGTGGGGGATATCCGGCCTACACGACTTCGGTAGGGTGGTATGGCTATCCCGATGACGAGATTCGCCGACGCGTCGGGGCGGCAGTCCGGGAAGGATGGACCCACTTCAAGCTCAAGGTGGGTCGAAACGTCGAGCAGGATATCCGACGGGTCGCGCTGGTGCGCGAGGCTATCGGCGCCGCACGGCACCTTATGGTGGACGCGAATCAGATCTGGGAGGTGCCCGAGGCGATCGACCGCATCCGCACCTTAACCCCATATAATCTTTATTGGGTCGAAGAACCCACCAGTCCCGATGACGTCCGCGGGTACGCTGCCATCGCCGCAGCCGTCGCACCGGTGAAGCTCGCTGCCGGGGAGCATACGCAGAACCGGATTGTGTTCAAGCAGCTGCTGCAGGACCGATCCATCGGGTTCTGCCAGGTGGATGCCTGCCGGCTGGCAGGGCCGGGAGAGGTCCTCGCGGTCCAACTCATGGCGGCCAAGGCCGGCATTCCGGTCTGTCCGCATGCGGGTGGGGTGGGGCTGCCCGAGTACGTGCAGCACCTCGCGTTCATCGATTACATTGCTGTCAGCGCCTCGCTGAAAGATCGTGCGCTTGAATATGTCGAGCACCTGCACGAACACTTCGTGCACCCGGTCCGGGTTCAGGGCGGGCGCTATCAGGTGCCGACCGCACCCGGATACAGCGCCGAGCTCCGGCGGGCGAGTCTCGAGCATTATCGATTTCCGGATGGTGGGGCCTGGGCCCGAGATCCGGGCAAGGGCCCATAAAAGGCCAGCGGCACCGGCAAAGGGAGTTTAGCGTGGACAAGTGGCAGGTGCTCGACAGCCGCGTGGTGGTCGACAATTGGCCGTATACGCGCACCCGGCGCGACGTCGTACGGCTTCCGAACGGGGACGAGTTTCCTGTCTTCGTGCAGGAGTACACCGACTGGGTCAACGCCGTGGTGCTGACGGTCGAAGGCCAGATCGTTTTGGTGCGTCAGTACCGGCACGCCATCGGCGACTTCGTGCTGGAGATTCCGGGCGGGATGGTGGAGGACGGCGAGACGGCGGCCGGGGCAGCGGTCCGGGAAGTGGCGGAGGAGACGGGCTACACCTCCCTCCGGGAGCCGATTTTTCTGGGACGCTTCTGGCCCAACCCGGCCGTGGCGACCAATCACGTGTCGAGTTTTCTTTTTGTGCAGGCGGCGGCGGGGTCGCCGCGTCCTGATCGCACGGAGGATCTGGAGCAGGTGCTCATGGACTTTGACGCGTACGGGGCACTCGTGCGGGAAGGGCGGGTCGGGCACATGTTTTCCGTCCTGGCTTATTACCGCGCGTATGAACACCTCACGGGCGTCGGCGCATCCTGAGTTCCACCTAAAAATCTGAGCGAGCGGTCATGGCTGGTGCCGGACAGGGAAATGAGAAACCGCAAGAGATTGACGCCGAGGACGACCATATCGAGCGTCGTGGAGACGCGAAAGGAGTTGGGTACCGATCGCGATTGACGACGGCTGGATGATGAGAGTGGCGCTAGAGGAGGCCGAGGCCGCCCTCAGAGCCGGCGAGGTGCCGGTAGGCGCCGTGCTGGCAAACGCCGACGGCGTCATCGTGGCCCGGGCGCACAACCTTCGGCAAACGCGCCAAGACCCGACCGCGCACGCGGAGATGTTGGTGTTGCGGGAGGCGGCACGTGCGCTCGGCCGCTGGAGGCTCTGTGACACCACGCTCTACGTGACGCTGGAACCGTGCGCGATGTGTGCCGGTGCGCTGGTGCTGGCACGGGTTGACCGGCTCGTGTTTGCGGTTCCCGACGACCGAGCAGGCGCCGTGGTGAGCGCGTTTCGCGTGGCCGACGATCCCCGCCTGAACCACCGTCTGCAAGTCTCGGGTGGCGTGGAGCAGGAAGCTGCGCACACCCTCTTGCGACAGTTTTTTCAAGCGCACCGCGGTTGACTCCCGGTGTATATTACTGGGTGGAGAGATGTCCGAGCGGACGAAGGAGCCCGACTCGAAATCGGGTAGGCGGGTCATACTCGTCTCGAGGGTTCGAATCCCTCTCTCTCCGCCAGTTTTCGGAGGGATGGCCGAGAGGACTAAGGCGCACGCCTGGAAAGCGTGTTGATGGGAAACTGTCTCGAGGGTTCGAATCCCTCTCCCTCCGCCACTGTTTGGGCTCAGAGCCGCATCGATCGGGACCCGTGCGTGCGACACCCGTGAACCCCGTCAGGCCCGGAAGGGAGCAGCGGTAAGCGGAGTTGTCGTAGTGCCGCGGATAATCCTGGTCGGTGCGGCTCTGAGCCTGCTCGACAGGCCACGCGCACGGTCGGTATCATGAGGGCAATTGACGCCGGTGATGGGAAGGCCGGGTCAAGAACGAGATGCACCACCACAGAATGGGGGCGCCATGCGCCAGGCACTGTACCGGACCTACCGGCCGCAACGATTTCTCGACGTGGTCGGCCAGGATGTGCCCGTACGCATTTTGAAGGAAGCCGTGCGTCAGGGTGCCCTGACGCACGCGTACCTGTTCTCGGGGCCGCGCGGAACCGGAAAGACGTCGGTGGCACGCATTCTGGCACGGGCCGCCACCTGTGAGCAGCCGGAGGACGGCGAGCCTTGTGGCCGGTGTCCTTCCTGCACGGCCGCCGAGCAAGGCACCCATCTTGACATTCTCGAGATTGACGGCGCCTCGAATCGCGGCATCGACGAGGTGCGTCAACTGCGGGAGCGGGTCTGGCACCTCCCCGCGCAGGGGCGCATGAAAGTTTACATTATCGACGAGGTCCACATGCTGACGGATGCGGCCTTCAACGCATTCCTGAAGACGCTTGAGGAGCCGCCGCCCCATGTTCTCTTCATTTTTGCCACCACGGAGCCGCATCGGCTTCCCATCACCGTCTTGTCACGATGCCAGCGGTATGATTTCGGTCGCATTCCCACACCGGTCATCCGGGATAACCTGCGCACTATCACGGAGCGGGAGGGGGTAGAGGCCGACGTCCTGGCGCTCATGCGCATTGCGGAGGCAAGTGATGGGGGTCTCCGGGACGCGCAGTCCATGCTGGACCAGTGCCTCGCGGCGGGCGCGGTGACCGAGGCCAGTGTGGCGGAGATGCTGGGCGCGCTCGACGAGGGACATCTCACCGCCCTGGTCGACGCCCTCCTGGCGCAAGACGCCAGCCGAGTGCTGGACGCGGTCGATCAGGCCTACGCGGCGGGAAGCGATCCCCGCTACCTTCTTCGGGACACGGCCGAGCGTCTGCGCGACCTGTGGGTTCGGGAGAGTCTGGGTGAAGGCGCGCTTGGCGAGTTTCGCGCGGCGCGCTTGAGAGGACACCATCTAACCGTGGCACCGGAGGCCGACCGCTTCTTCCAGGCGCTCGAAAAGCTCGCGGACGCGGAGACACGGCTCCGATCCGCCTTTTCGCCCCGCCTTATTATTGAGCTGGGCCTCATGCAGGCCATGCTGGCGCTGTCTTCTGCCGCTGCCCGTGAGGAGGAGGTCCGCCCGGTGGCGCCTCGCGACATCTCCGCGCCTGCGGCACCTCCCGAAGCGGTGCCGGCTCCTACTACGACCCGTCCGGGCAAGCCCCCGACGGCGACGTCCCGATTCGAGGACGTCGTGAGCCGGCTCAAGAAGAAAAGTCAGCTCACGGCCGCCCTCTTTCGGTCGGTGGACGTCGACGACCGCGCAGATCCGGTTCGAGTCGGCTTCCAGTATCCGGCCCACTACCGGGTGTTGGAGGACGAGAAATCGGGACATCGAAAGGCATTTCTAGAGGCATTTCGCGAAGTGTACCAGGACCGCCGCGTACTATTTCACGTGGCCGGGCCCGCGCCGGATGCGGTCGTGGACCCGCGGGCGGCCAAGGTACGCGAGGTGTTCGGGCCGAACGTGACGGTAGAAGTAGGGCCGGAGGAAGGGGAGAGACGGTAGATGAGCTTTAATCCTGGCAACATGAACAAGATGATGAAGCAGGTCCAGAAGATGCAGCGCGACATGGCGCGTGTGCAAGAAGAGCTGGGCCTGATGGAGATTGACGCGACCGCCGGAGGGGGCATGGTGCGGGTCGTGTTCAATGGACACGGGGAGATCGTGGACCTCGTCATCGCCCCGGAAGCGGTGGATCCCCAGGATGTCGAGATGCTGCAAGACATGGTGCTGGCTGCGTTGAAGGAGGGCCAGCGGAAAGCCCAGACCGTCGCACAGGAGAAGATGTCGGCGGTGACCGGAGGTCTCAATCTCCCGGGCGGCCTTTAGCCCATGCAGTACCCCGCGCCCATCCAGGAGTTGGTGGACCAGTTGAGCCGCCTGCCCGGCGTGGGGCCGAAGACAGCTCAGCGTCTGGCCTTCTTCCTCCTGAATTTGCCGCCGGGTGAGGCGGAGCGTCTAGCCACGGCCATCAGCACGGCACGGCGCACCATCCGCTATTGCTCGGTCTGCTTTAACTTTACCGATGTCGACCCCTGCGCGCTTTGCCGCTCCGGCCAGCGCGACGACCACGTCATCCTCGTGGTTGAGCATCCGAAAGACGTGGTGGCCATGGAGAAGACCCGCGAATACCGGGGCCGCTATCACGTGCTCCATGGCGCTATTTCCCCGATGGACGGAATCGGACCCGAGGATCTGAAAGTGCGGGAACTCTTGAAGAGACTCGCCGACCAGGCAGTGAACGAAGTCATTCTGGCGACCAGTTCGAGTCTCGAGGGAGAGGCGACCGCCCTCTACCTATCGCGCCTCCTGAAGCCGACGGGGATCCAAGTCACCCGCATTGCGCGCGGGATTCCGATGGGGGGCGATCTCGACTATACAGACGAGGTGACGCTCTTAAAAGCGCTCGAAGGTCGCCGGGAACTCTAAACCTGACGAGTCAAGAACACCCGGCCGCATAAGATCTTCCAGGCGGCAGGTGATCGTCATAAGTGAATCCCCATCGCGGGTGCCTCGCGTTCGCATAGAGCCCTGCTGTCTGTGGCCGCACGACGACGTTCCCCGCCCGGGATGGCTGCCCGAGGATCTGGAGCGCGCTTTTCGCATCTACGCCAACCTGTACCCGAAGAACCCGGGTCGCCGTCCGTCATAGACGCCACGTTGCCGCCATAGCCTGTCTTCGGGAGGACGACCCGATGGCGCTCTATGGCTGGCTTGCGCTCATGCTGGCGGCGGGCATACTCTTCGTCATGGCCCGGGCTTATTTCGGCCCGCTGGCGTTTGTGCTGCGCGCGGGCATCAGGGTGGTGGCCGGAGGCGCGGTCCTCTACGCCTGGGATCTCTTCGTCGCATCAGGCACCCACCTGGCCCTCGGAGTGAATCCGGTTTCGTCCGCCGTGACCGGGTGGCTCGGAGGCCCGGGGCTCGCCCTGTTGGTCGGGGTCAGGTGGCTCGGCACACATCCCGGCCTGCCGCCCCTCTTTATCCACCTGCCTCATGTGCATCCTTGACAGCGAGGACACAGCCATAGCCCCCGCCTTTGACTCGCCCCGGGACCCCTCTTAAACTTAAAGGGTTCACGAAGGAAGGGGCATGTCCCATGGTCCGGGTACGCTATGCACCGAGTCCCACCGGCACCCTCCACATCGGCGGAGCGCGAACGGCCCTCTTCAACTACCTGTACGCCCGCCACGAGGCTGGTACGTTCGTACTCCGGATCGAAGATACGGACCAGGCCCGTGAGGTGGCAGGTTCGGCCGAGGCCATGATGGAAGGCCTGCGTTCGCTTGGGATGAAGTGGGATGAGGGACCCGACGTCGGGGGGGCCTACGGTCCCTATCGGCAGTCTCAGCGCCTTGCCCGCTATCGGGAGGCTCTCGATGCGCTCCGTGCCCGCGATCTGGTTTACCCCTGCTTCTGTACACCGGAGGAGTTGCAGGTCGTGCGCAAGGCCCAGCAGCAAGCAGGAAAGCCGCCGCGTTACCCAGGCACCTGCCGCCATCTTTCGGCTCAAGACATGAGGGCCCGGCAAGGTCGGCCGTTCGTACTCCGCTTTCGCCTGCCCGAGGGGGGCGCCACCATGGTGGAGGACCTTATCCGCGGACCGGTGCGGTTTGAGCACGCCGTCCTGGACGATTTCGTCGTGCGCAAGTCGGATGGCATGCCGGTCTACAATTTCGCGGTCGTGGTCGACGATCACGACATGGCCATCACCCATGTCATCCGCGGAGAGGAGCACCTCTCGAACACCCCGAAACAGATACTCCTGTTTGAGGCGCTCGGCTTCCCGCTCCCGGCGTTCGCCCACGTACCCATGATCTTGGCTCCAGACCGCTCCAAACTGTCCAAGCGGCACGGAGCGACCTCGGTGGCTGAGTACCGCGAGCTTGGCATCCTGCCTGAGGCGCTTGTAAACTATCTGACCCTTCTCGGGTGGTCGCCGCCCGACCAGGAGGAGTTCTTCACGCTCGACCACGCGGCCAAAGCCTTTACGCTTGAGCGCATTCAGCATACGGCCGCGGTATACGACCAGAAGAAGCTTGAGTGGATGAACGCCCGCTATCTGCGGGAATTGCCGGTCGCCGACGTGGCGGTCCGGGTCCGGCCCTTCCTGACCGCTCTCGGGATTGACCCTGACCGGCCCCAAGAGAGGCCGGAGGCGACCCTGGAGGAGGCGGTGGAGCTCGTGCGTGAGCGGAGCCGCACCCTGGCGGACATGGCCGAGCAGATGGCGTTTCTCTATCGGCCGGTAACGTCCTACGACCCGGCGGGCGTAAAGAAGCACTTTGGCCCCGACGCGGCCGAGCACCTGCAGATGCTGGCCGAGCGGCTTCAGCGTGTCCCGGACTTCAGCCCGGACGCGCTGAACGCCCTGTACCAGAGCATCGCCGACGAGCTCGGCATCGGCCGAGCCATCCTAATCCATCCGACCCGGCTCGCCCTCACCGGACGGACGGTTGGGCCGGGCTTGTTCGAGCTCATGGCCGCACTCGGCCGCACGGCCTCGGTGGCACGTCTGCGCCGTGCAGCTGCCGATGCGCAGATGCTGGCGGCCGCGCCTAGCACACCGTAACGCCGGGCGTCCCAGCCTCGGCCGTGCCGATCCTAAAGAGCGGTGCTCGGGCGGTTTGGAACGCAGCCTCGACGGTGTCGACCTGATCCGGGCCCACCGTGAAGAGGAGTCCACCCGAGGTCACCGCGTCGTAGAAGAGGGCCACGCGCTCCTCCGGGATGGAGCCCTCGACCGTCACGAACCGCCGGAAGAAGTGCCGGTTGTTGCGGCTGCCGCCCGGAAACAGATCCCGCCGGGCCGCGTCGAGCGCCCCCGGCAGCATCGGCACGCGGCTCGCTTCGATGCGCAGGCGAAGCGCTGCTCCGGCTGCCATTTCGTACGCGTGGCCCATAAGACCGAAGCCGGTCACGTCGGTGCAGGCGGTGGGCGGTCCGGACGCGATCAGGCACTCGGCCGCTGTCCGGTTGCTCTGCCGCATCGATGCGACGACCGCCTGCATCTCCTCTGCCGTGGCCCGGTCGTCTTTTATGGCCTTGACCATGACGCCCGCGCCAATCGGTTTCGTGAGGTACAGGATGTCGCCGGCCCGCGCCGTGGAGTTGCGCCAGATACGGTCCGGATGCACAACCCCGGTGAGGGCATAACCCATCTTGGGCTCGGCGTCGTCCACCGTGTGACCTCCGAGGAGGGCAACTCCCGCGTCCTCGAGCACGTCCCGACCCCCCTTCATGATGCGACCCAGAACTTCAGGGGGAAGAGTTCCGGACGGAAAACCTGCCAGATTGAGAGCGGTCAGCGGACGTGCGCCCATGGCATAGATGTCAGACAGCGCGTTGACCGCCGCGATGGCACCGAATTCGTAGGGATCATCCACAATCGGCGTAAAGTAGTCGACGGTCTGGACGAGGGCAGTCTCCTGATCCAGGAGATAGACGCCGGCGTCGTCACGCGTCTCCGTCCCCACCAGGACATGAGGGTCCGGGCGGGCCGGACCCAATCCTTGCAGCGCCGCCTCTAGGTCACCCGGACCTAGCTTGCAGCCTCAGCCGGATTTGCCGGTCAGGGTGGTCAGACGCACTGGGTGGGCCATTTTGTCACTGCCTTTCCGCGGTTGTCGGCCTCAGGGTACCATAGGAGCCTGGACGGAAGGCTTAAAAGCGCTTTCGGTGAAGGCGACGAGGCACGAACAGGCGATCGGAGGAGTTGTGTATGAGCGTGAGCTTGAGATTAAAACCTGGACGCCATCGTGCCCTGCAGGGCTGTCCCTGGGTATTCCGAGGGGAGCTCCTGCACCATGACCCCCCCGCGACGCCGGAAGTCGAGGTCCTGGACACCGACGGACGCATGCTGGGACGGGGCCTCTACAGCCCCACGTCCGCCATTGCGGTTCGCATCATGACCTTCGGCCGCGGCGAATGGCAGCTGCACGAACTGGTTCGGCGGAGAGTACGGACTGCCATCCGCGCGCGGGAGTCTCTTGGGACGGTCCGGAGCGGACTCAGATTGGTCAATGCCGAAGCCGATGGCCTCCCGGGTCTCGTGGTCGATCGTTACGGTCCGATGCTGGTGATAGAAGTAACCTTCCGGCCCATGGCGGATCTCATTCCCGTCGTCGTCGAGGAGTTGCGATCTTTGCCGGGAATCGTCGGGATCTATGAGCGGGGACAGCTCTCGGCGCGGCGGCATGAGGCCCTGCCGCTCGAAGACCGTCTCTTGTGGGGCGAACTGGAGAACCCGGTCACGGTCGACGAGTATGGGCTTTTGTATCAGGTGGATCTTGTGGAGGGACAGAAGACAGGGCACTACCTCGACCAGGCCGAAAACCGCCGGGCGGTGGCCGCGTACACGCCCGGGCGGACTGTGTTAGACGTGTTCGCACACACCGGCGGGTTCGGGCTTCAGGCGCTTCGCGCTGGCGCGGCCCACGTCACGGCCGTGGACAGCGAGGAGGGTGCCTTGCGCCATGCGCTCGCGAATGCCGTGCAAAACCAGCTTGCCGACCGATTTGAGGTACAGGCCGCCAATGCTTTTGACTGGCTAAGGGAAAAGAGCCGGGAGAAGCCGGCTTACGATGTCGTTATTCTCGATCCGCCCGCCTTTACGAAGTCGCGCACGGCCGTGGAAGGAGCGCTCCGAGGGTACAAGGAGATTAATTTAAGAGCGGCCCGCATGCTGTCTCCAGGCGGGATTCTGGTCACCTGCAGCTGCTCGTATCATGTGGACCTCGACACCTTTATCGGCGTGGTGGGGTCCGCCTTGCACGATGCCCACCGGGAAGCCCGCCTGCTGGAAGTGCGGGGGCAGCCGAGCGACCATGGCTCCCACCCGCTCTTGCCGGAGTCCCGCTACTTAAAGTGCCTGATTCTGGAGATGGCCGGATCCTGAGTGCAGGTCGAGATCGCCCCCCGACTCTTCGAGCGACAGCCCCTTGGGCTCGGGTAGGACGACTATGGTGAGAAGCGCGCCTAAGACCGCCGCTATGGCCAAAATACCCATGAGTCCCGGCAGATGCAGCCTGGCCAGGATGAGTGGGAACAGAAAGGCTCCGAGGAAGGCTCCCACCTTCCCGGCCGCGGCGGAGATGCCGTTGGCGGTCGCCCGGACGTCCACGGGAAAAATCTCGGCCGGATATACGAACGTCGTGGTATTGGGCCCGAACTCGATGAAGAAGTAGCTCACCCCGTAGATGACCAAGAACAATAGCGGCGTCTTCGGGATCGCCGGCACCAGGGCGATGCTGCCATAGGCCGCTGCCATGACGAGGAATCCGAGAATCTGAATATAGCGCCGTCCCAGGCGGTCCATCTGTGCGGCCGCCACAAAGTACCCGGGGAGGGCCGCCACGAGGAAAATCACCCCCGTGGTCGCCACGGTGTCGAGGAGCGGCGCGCCTGGTCGCAGTGCCTTTAAGATGAGGGACGAGGAGACCCCGTTGCCGTAGAAGGCCACATCCATCAGGAACCACGCGCCGGCCGTCCCCAGAAGCCGCAGAAGGAACCGTTTTTGACCCAGTACGCGCGACCTTACCGACGGAGTGTTCGCCTCCTCCTGGCGGCGGAGCTCAAAGCGGGGCGTCTCTGGCATGGTGTAGCGGAGGTAGCCGACCACCAGGGCCGGCAGCATCCCGAAACCGAGCATGAGCCGCCACGCGAGATCGTGGGGCACACCGGTGACGAGAAGCACGGTGGCGTAAACAGGCCCGAGCACGAGTCCGAGGCCCTGCATCGCAAACACGGACGCAATCATGCGTCCGCGCCGTTCCCGGTGAGAGAACTCCGAGGCGATGATGGAGCTGGTCGAGTAGTCGCCGCCGATGGCAATGCCCATCACCACCCGCATGGACAGCAGCACCGCGAAGTTTGGGGCCAGCGCGGAGCCTATGGCCGCGGCCATCAGGACCACCGACTCGACGATGGCCATCTTGCGCCGGCCGATCCGGTCAGCCAGACGGCCAAAGGTCAGCGAGCCCACGACGGCGGCCAACAGCGATGTGCTGTTGAGCCACATGAGCTCCACGGTGGTGAGCGACCACAGCGGGGTCAGCAGGGCGGTAACGGTTCCGATGATAAAGAGGTCGTACGCGTCGGTGAAGAACCCGAGGCCGGCCGTCAGTATCATCCGTCCCTGCCGCTCGTGGCGCATGGAATCGTCGAGAGAGGACCAGTTTGACACGACGCGCCTCCCTACCTAAGCTCCTTTCACACGAGCCTATTGCTCCCGCGTTAACGGTCCGTGTCTCTGAGGTTAAGATTCGGTTAACGAGACACCGCAAGCGGACGGAGTGGTGAACCGCGATGAGAGTCTCCGTGGATGCCGCGCGTCAGGACCGCGCACCCGCACCGGCCCGGCAGACGGCCTGGGCGGCGGCGCTCGCTGTGCTGCTTACGGCCGTGGCCGACGGGCTTGCGTACACGGCACTCCGACGCCACTGGCCGGGGGTGGTGCTGAATCCCGGCATCGGGTTTGGGCTCTTGCGGGGGTCGCCCGGACTTGCACTGGGCCTTGAAGTCGGAGGCCTCATGGTGGTGGTCGTTCTGGCCGTGCTCGTGCCCCCAGGACGCACCGCAGCCGCGGTGGTGGTGGCGGGCGGGTTGTCCAACCTGACGATGCGTCTAATGACGGGCCATGTGGTGGACTACTGGCATGTATCCTGGTATCCCTACACGTTCAATCTCGCCGATCTGGCCATTCGCGGGGGCGTCCTCTGGTTTATAGGGGCCCTGGCCGTATCTGCGCGCCGAAGCTCCCGCGAAACCCACGACCAACACGAAGCGGCCCGGGGCATGCGATAGCCCCGGGCCGCGCTGTCCAAACTTAATGGCTGCAGCTGTTGGGCGCGCCCTTACTGTCCTTGGTGCGGAACGAATGCCCGCAGCCGCAGGCGGAGACCGCATTCGGATTCTCCAGGGAGAACCCGGCGCCCATGAGCGAGTCGACGTAGTCGACCTGGCTGCCATCCAGGTACGGCAGGCTGTCGGGGTCCACGATGACCGCCACGCCTTCCTGGCTGAAGACCTGGTCCTCCTCGTGCGCCTCGTCCAGCGCCATGCCGTACGAGAAGCCAGAGCAGCCCCCCTTGGATACGTAAATACGGAGCGAGAGCCCCTCGTGCTGCTCGATAAACTCCTTCACCTTGCCGACAGCGGCGTCGGTCAGGCTTATCACGACGCCATCACCTCCCTTGCCGTCACCTTCGGGTCACGATTGGTCTCATCATATCACGCGGGGTCGTCGTGGTCGTCGACCGGAGCTTCACTGCGCTCCGTGCTGTCCCGCTCGACGTCCTCAAAGACGGCATTCAAGGCTTCCAAACCGGATAAGAGGGCCGTACGATCCGCACGGGCCATACGGTCGGCCATTCGCGTGAAGTTTTCCGTACGGCGCTTGAGCACCAGCTCGACGAGTTGACGACCGTACGCCGACAGCCGCACCCGCACGATGCGCCGGTCCTGGCGGTCTCGCTCACGGCGCACGAGATTCATATTCACCAGGCGGTCCACGAGTCGGGTTGTCGCACTCTCGGTCAGGTCCAGCTCGCCGGCGAGAACGCCCATAGTTCTCGGAGAGCCCTCAAAGAGGGCAATGAGAGCCGTCATCTGCGCCGGCCGCACTTCCAGCCCAATCAGCTCTTGAGCCTGCGCTCGCTCGAGATGGCGCATGATGCGTGGAAACAACTTTTGCAGCCGCTGGATGAACGCATCGGTCCCCGGGTCAGCCACTCGGTCGCCCCTTTGGCGTGCAGTGTAGCAGAGTTTATTTGCACCTCGGTAGTTGCAGGCCGCAAATATTGGCGCCATGCTGAGGGTGGAGGTGGTGACTTGTACGTGGAATCGGTGGGTGTGGTGGGCGGTGGCACGATGGGCGGAGACATCGCCACCGTATTCCTCCTCGCCGGCATCCCGACGGTGGTGCGTGACGTCAATGCCGTCCAGATTGAGAAAGTGCGCCGGCACGTTGAGGGACGATTCAGGGAGCGCGTGAGTCGGGGGCGCCTCACTCCCCAAGAAGGCGAGCGCCGCCTGGGTGCGCTTCGGCTCACCACCGGCTGGGAACCGTTTGCTGACGTGGACCTGGCCATCGAGGCGGTCCCAGAGAATATGTCCGTCAAACGTGCGGTGCTGTCTGAGCTCGACCGGGTGCTCCCTCCCCTGTCACTCCTCGCCTCGAATACCTCTGCTCTCTCCATCACTGCAATGGGGCGGGCGACCAATCGTCCGGAACGTGTGGCCGGCTTTCACTTCTTCTTTCCGGCGACCGTAATGCGGCTCATCGAAATCGTGTGCGGCGAGGATACCGACCGGGACACGGTGCTGACGCTCGTACGCGTTGCCGAGGAGATTCATAAGCTGCCGGTACGGGTCCGGGAGTGCCCGGGATTCGTCGTCAACCGGGTGCTGATGCGATCGTTGTCGGAAGTCTTTCGCTTTCAAGAAGCGACTGGCGTGGCGCCGGCGGCGATCGACCGTGCCGTCGTCGAGGCTCATGCTGCCCCAATGGGCCCGTTTCAGCTGTGCGACGCCCTCGGGCTTGACGTGGCGCTCGACGTGAGCCAGACCTTGGAGCACTCCTATGGCGAGCGATTCCATCTGGGAGCGCTCATCACAGACCGGGTGAAGGCGAAACACCTCGGGCAGAAAACCGGCGCCGGCTTTTACGACGGAGCGACACCCGACCCCGATCCGACGGACGTGGACCGCGCGCGCGAACTGGTTCGTCTTCAGCAGCTGGCCGCGTTTACGGAAGCGGCGCGGCTGGTAGACGACGAGATCGCGAGCCCGCACGATATCGACCTGGCCCTCCGGGCCGGCGCGGGCCTTCCGCTCGGGCCCCTCGCGTGGGCCGACGCGGAAGGACTGGATCAGGTGATGGCAGAACTGGAGGCTCTGCGGAGCCGGTATGGGGATCGGTTTGCGGTGCCCGCGTCGCTCGAACGCCTTGTCCATTCGGGCTCGCTCGGTCGCACGGCCGGCCGCGGGTACCATGTCTATAGGAATGTCTATGGGAGGACCGGATTATGAGTGGCGTCAAGGTTCGGCGGGATGGCGGGATGATGACCATCGCGATCGACAACCCTCCGGTGAATGCCATTTCACGTGCGGTGCTGGATGGGCTTGAGGCGGCGTTGGACGAGGCGCGGCAGGATACAGGTGTGCGCGGGGTCCTCCTCATCGGCAGTGAGCAGATCTTTGCCGCCGGCGCCGACATCCCAAGTTTTCTCGCCGGGGGTCTTACGCCGGAGCAGGCGAGTCGGCGTGGTGTGGACGTGTTCTCCGCCCTGGAGGCCCTGCCGAAGCCGACCGTGGCCGGTATTCTCGGCCATTGCCTGGGAGGGGGACTGGAGTTGGCACTGGCGGCCGATCTTCGGGTGGCGGGGGAGGACGCGCGGTTTGGACAACCCGAAGTCCACCTGGGCATTATTCCAGGATGGAACGGCACGGTGCGCCTTCCACGCCTGATCGGACAGTCGTGGGCAGCAGAAATTATCCTGACCGGCTCACCGATAGACGGTCGGCGGGCGTATGAGATGGGCCTCGTCAACAGGCTCGCCCGGGCCTCGGAGGTATGGGACACAGCAGCCAATCTGCTCCGCGAGGTCATGGCCCAGTCCGGAGAGGCTGTCGGACGCGCCAAAGCCCTCGTCCGCCAGAGCTTTCAGGCGGATGCGGCTGACCGTGAGCGGCAGGCGTTATCGGAACTGCTCCTGGGACCCGATGCGGCCGAGGGGATGACCGCATTCATAGAACGGCGGCGGCCCCGGTATTAGGGCCCTGACTTCGTTTGGAGGAAGTCTAACTGGACGGTGAGAGAGAACCCATGCCCGGGGAGCCTTATCAGAGCTCCCCCGGGGCTGGTCGGCTGTGACCGCCCTAGCCGGCGACCCGGCGGCGAACGGATTCTGCGCGCCCGTGGCGCTTCAGGTGCACGCGAATCCGTCCAGGGCCCTGCATCCACAAGAGGATGAATCCGGCACCCGTCATCCCCAGGATGGTCCATCCGATGCCGTCGTTGACGGCACCCAGATGAATCAGGATCCACATCAGGAGCGTCATGGCCCCAAGCCAGGGCAGGGCCGGGCGGTTTGATGCTCCGGCCATCCCGGCCATCACCAGTGCCGCGACGACCACACCAACCCAGAACCATACGCCTGACGCTATGCTGGTCGCCAGGATTAGGCCGACCGCCAGTAACCGGATCATGGGCTTTCGCATGCTATGCCTCCAAAAGTCACCACGCCGCCGATCCGCGTCATTGTCCGTCACACGAAGAGACGCCGCCCCTGCGGTCCCTTTCGGGGTGACCGCGAGGGGCGGCGTCTTCGGTTCAGTTCCCCTGTCAGGTGTGGGTGCCGAAGTCGGCATCCTCACCCTCCCTTCACGGAGAGCACATGGGGTGCAGAGACCTCATGCTTAGAGACCCGGGGGTATGGTGGCCCCGACAAAGTGAGACAGCCAATACGAGGAGAAGGAGTCGATCGTCACCCCGGTCGCGTACGTATCCGCGGCTACGAACTCTCCGCCCCCTATGTAGATGCCGACATGACTGGCGCCCGGACCGGTGGTCGTGAAAAACACCAGATCGCCCGGAGCCAGCTCGTTGTAGCTGATGCGCGTCCCGACGTCGAACTGCGCGAAGGACGTCCGCGGCAACCCGATGCCGAAGTGGGCGAACACGTAGAGCGCCAACCCCGAACAGTCGAACCCCGTGGACGGCGACGTGCCTCCATATGAGTAAGGGCTTCCCACCAAGGATCGGGCGAATCCGCTGATGGCATAGCCGAGACTCGTGTTCTGCGTCGCCCCACTCGTCGAGGACGACGGCGTTGATGTGCCGCGGTCGGCGCTCGACAGCGCTCGCTGCAGCGCACTTTCGGTTACCGGACCCACGATGCCGTCGGCCAGTACGCCTGAGTGATGTTGGAACGCGATGACAGCGGCCCGGGTGTCAGGCCCGAAGATACCGTCTTCGCCGTATGTGTTGAAGCCCAGAGACGTGAGCTGGCGCTGCAGGGTCAGCACGGCGGCGCCGCGCGAACCCATCTGCAGGTAGTGCGAGGCCGGAGACGGGGCGGTGGCTGCATCGAGCGTGGCGGGGCGGTTCAGTGCTCCGAGCGTCTGCGGGCCCACGATGCCGTCTACCTGGATCCTGGCTTCCCGTTGGAACTGCAAGACGGCCTGGAGGGTCAGAGGACCGAAATCACCGTCCGTCGCCAGATGGAACCCGTGCAAGTCCAACAGATGCTGGAGATGCGCCACAGCCGGGCCCGTACTGCCCTCACGCAAATAACCGCCCGAGGAGCTCGGTGCGGATTCGGTGACGGTATGGATCGGGGTCGTGACCTTGTCGAGAACGCCCCAGGTTATCGGGCCGACGATGCCGTCGACGGCGAGGCCATGGACCTTTTGAAAGGAGCGCACCGCATTCCCGAGCAGGGGCCCGTAGATACCGTCGATCGCTCCGTGATAGTAGCCGAGAGATGCCAGAGACGTTTCTACCTGACGGACGGCGCTGCCGGTTGAGCCCGGATAAACCGTCGGACTGGCCGCTTGAGTGACCTGACTCAGTGCGGGCACCGCCACCGCCACCAACCCGGCAGTCAGCGTCGTACCCCAACGGAGCCGGATTCGATTGCTCAGACTGGTTCATCCTTCCTTCTTTTCTTGCCTCCGGGGTTAGTTGAGGCCACGTTGGCCTGCGGTTAGAGGGAGAAGGTGCCCTCTTCCGGCTGGAAGCCGGATTCACCGACAAAAAATGTCCCCCGTACTCCGACAGCGGAGATTCGGCGTCTGGAATGTAAACAAGCCTAATAATCCATGTAAGCAGCTGTCAAGGAATTGTGAAGGAAATAGGCAAGGATCCGCGAACCTGTCGGAAGGACGTATCTCCCGGCGGGTAGGGGATGGGGCTCGGGTCGGCGGTCGATGCTATAATACGTGAGAATTCGGACGGACCGAGGTGACGCATGAGACCGGTCGATGCTGCCTACGAAGTGTTGAAGGAATCGGGGCAGCCCCTCCTCGTTCACGACTTGATGGACAAGGTCTTAGAGGTGCTCAAACTGGAGCCGGACCCGCGGCGGATGGCGCAAATCTACTCGGACATGAATCTAGACGTCCGGTTTGTCTACAAGGGCAATGGGCTATGGGCGATAAGAGACTGGAATCCGAAGACGCCGACGAAAGGCAGCGGGTCCTCTCGGGAACGGCATAAGGCCGATGACGAAGGGGAGGAGTTGGAGGAGGAGGACGGCTGGTAAAGCTGGTCCTCCTCCTTCTCCGTTCGGGACGGGACGGGGCAGGCTACAAAAAGGACCTGGGTCTGCACACGCCGAACCGGAGGCACCATCGTAACGTGATCACGAATTGACGTACGTGGGGGACGGTCATGCACAGGCGCGGCGATCGGCTGGAGGGGCGCTGATGGGGAAGTACGTGTTCATCACGG
This sequence comes from Bacillota bacterium, assembly GCA_021818685.1. GTDB lineage: Bacteria > Bacillota > Sulfobacillia > Sulfobacillales > JAIMBI01 > JAKATP01. The sequence continues at coordinate 27,651 of JAKATP010000010.1, forward strand.
GCGGTGTGGTGTCTTCGCTGGGCAAGGGGCTCACGGCGGCGTCGCTAGGGCGCCTTTTGAAGAGTCGGGGTCTCAAGGTCACCGCGATGAAGCTTGATCCGTACATCAATGTCGACCCCGGAACCATGAGCCCCCTCCAGCACGGAGAGGTGTTCGTCACCGAAGACGGCGCCGAGACTGATCTGGATCTTGGCCACTACGAGCGGTTCATGGACGTGAACCTCGGCCAGGCCAACAACGTCACGACCGGCCGCATTTACTGGTCCACCATCACGAAGGAGCGCCGGGGGGAGTTTCTTGGGGGAACGGTCCAGGTCATTCCGCACATCACCAACGAAATCAAGTCCCGCATCCACCGCGTGGGGGAGTCGAGCGGTGCCGATGTGGTGCTGGTGGAAATCGGGGGGACGGTTGGCGACATCGAGAGCCTTCCCTTCCTCGAGGCGATTCGCCAGATGCGCTCGGACGTCGGCCGGGAAGACGTGCTCTACATTCATGTCACTCTGGTGCCCTATCTCGAAGTGCCAGGTGAGGCCAAGACCAAGCCGACGCAGCACTCAGTGAAAGAGCTGCGGTCGATCGGCATCCAGCCCGACATTATTGTGTGTCGCACGGAGGAGCCGCTGTCTCGCGACATGCGTGATAAAATTGCGCTCCTGTGCGATGTGGAACGGCGGGCGGTCATCCAGAATGTCGACACGGACAGCATTTATCGACTTCCCTTGATGCTCCGGCGGGAAGGCTTGGACGATATCGTCGTGGAGCGGTTGCATCTAGATGCTTCGGAGATCCGTCTTTCGGAGTGGGAGGAACTGCAGGACCGGGCCACCATGCCGACCGCGTCCGTCACCATCGCGATGGTCGGCAAATATGTCGCGCTGCACGACGCCTACCTGAGCGTGGTCGAAGCGCTGGCCCACGGTGGCATCGCGCACCGGACCCGGGTCCACATCCAGTGGATAGACTCCGAGACGCTGGAACAGGATGGGCCGGGAGTCCTGCAAAATGTGCACGGAATCCTGGTACCGGGAGGATTTGGGGCTCGCGGCATCGAGGGGAAAGTGCTGGCCGCCCGTTACGCTCGAGAGCGGGGAATTCCCTTCTTTGGCATCTGCCTCGGCATGCAGGCGGCGGTCATTGAGTTTGCGCGCAACGTGGCCGGCATGGAGGCGGCCAACTCTACCGAGTTTGATGCCAAGACCCCATATCCGGTGATTGACCTCATGCCCGAGCAGCAGACGGTGGAGGATCTGGGCGGCACCATGCGACTCGGCAGTTACCCCTGTGTGCTGGTGCCCGGCACGCTGGCCCATCAAGTTTACGGCCAGGACCTTATCTTTGAGCGGCACCGTCATCGCTTTGAGGTCAACAACCAATTCAGAACCCGACTTCAGGAAATGGGCCTGGCCGCCTCCGGTGTCTCACCCGACGAACGCCTGGTGGAGATGATGGAGCTCCCTGACCACCCGTGGTTTCTCGGGACCCAGTTCCATCCCGAGTTCCAGTCACGCCCGAACCGCCCGCACCCGCTGTTTGCGAGCTTTATTGGGGCCTCGTCGATATATCGCGAAGAGGGGAGTCCCCGGCTTACGGCGTCAGAGCGGAGTAGCTAAGACACCGGGCTCCTTCTTCGAACGTCTCGGTCTGCTGACCGGCGTATTCGGTGTACGCTTCAAATTCGGCCACGTAGCCGGCCCGCAACTGCCCGTCATAGGCAGACGCGGTGGCACCAAGTACGGGCGGTGGCACCGGCACCGGACTCGGGCCGACCTGGATGTGCATCAGGGAACACTCATGGCGGGTGTTGAAGCGGCAGCCCGTGGCGTGACAGATAATTGTCACGAAATCGCGTCTCCTTCTCCGAATATCCTCTGTGAGATCGCTGAGAACAGACTTCCCCAAATGGGAAGGCTGTACCCACGGATGTATACTGGGCCTGAACGGAGGGATCCAATGGGATTGATGAGCCGCATGTCCACAATCTTCAAGGCGAAGGTCTCGAAGTCGTTGGACAGCATGGAAGACCCCCGCGAAACCCTCGACTACTCGTATCAGCGGCAGCTCGAGCAGCTGCAGCAGGTGCGACGTGGCGTGGCGGACGTGGTGACCTCCAAGAAGCGTATCGAGCTGCAGGCGGCCAAGTTAGACGAGCAGATCCATCAGTGGGAAGACGACGCGAAGGCTGCCGTCGCCCAGAATCGTGATGACCTGGCCCGTGAGGCACTGTCGCGCAAGCAGGCCGCGAACGACCAGCTGGAGGGACTCCACACGCAGCTCGCCGACCTGGAGAAGGAAGAGGCCAAGCTGGTAGACCTGGAGCACAAGCTGTCGGCCAAGGTTGATGCCTTTCGCACCCAAAAAGAAGTGATTAAGGCCAAGTACTCAGCGGCGGAAGCGACCGTGCATATTGGAGAGGCCGCGAGCGGACTGTCTGAGGAGATGGCGGACATCGGACTCGCTATGCAGCGGGCCCAGGACAAGACGGAGTCCATGCAGGCACGGGCCCAGGCCATCGACGAGCTGGTGAACAGCGGCGCGTTGAATGACCCCACCGTATCGTCGGGGGACGCGCTCCGGGACGAGCTCAACAAGATGAAGACCGGCAAGACGGTGGACGATGAGTTGGCGCGGCTCAAGGCAGAGTCGGGCCAGACCGCCTCATGATTGTCAGGGTGATGAGTGAGGGCCAGTACCGCGTTGATGGCGGGCTGGTTTCTCAGCTCGAGGCGATGGACCAACACCTCCTGGAGGCGGTCCATCGTGGGGATGAGGACGCCTATCACAGGCATCTGCGAGAAGCATTGAACCTTGTGCGGCAGGGAGCTTCGGTGCCGGCACACGAACTCGTCAATTCGGACCTGGTCCTGCCAGGCGCCGACATGACCTTGCGGGACGCCCGGCGACTCCTTGAGGAACACCCCGAGTAGCAGTCGACCGTCAGGCCGGTGCATCCCACGGAGGATCCCACAGGGGATACCATTGGCCAGGGTCTGGTTCCATGGGCAAGAGGGGATTCAGCACGGCGCTGACCCGGATCTCGCGGCTCTGGTCGCGGCGATTCGGGCCAGTTTGGCAAAACGGGTAGAAGTGTCCGTGCCGGTAGCTGTAGACCAGGCAGAATTGATCGAAGTCCGCGATCGCGGCGAGGAGGGCGTCGCTGAATCCGCCTTCTTCGGCCAACTGTTCCACGAGATGTGCGCCCGTGAGAGCTGCCGTCAAGTCTTTCCCCTTCACGATGAGCCAGTGGAAGTGCAAGTTGTCCGTGGCCTCGGCGACCGTGACGGGAAGGTCGTTGGATGAGCGGCCGAGGATGTCCCGCGCCTCTTGCAGCACTTTCGCAAACCGTGAGGCCTCCATGTCCCGCAGGACCACGGCAAGACGCCCGCCATAGCGGACTTGCAGCTTGTCCTCCAGATCCGGTTCTGCCGTGGAAAGTCGGAAGAGGGCGTCGACGCGCGCAGACCGGGTGCGCGTGCGACCGAACAGTGTATCCAGAAACCCCATAGTTTTACCGCTCCATCTCTCGGCTGAGCCGTTCCAGCTGTGCCAGACGCACGTTCAACGGGGGGTGGGTGGCGATGAGGGCGGCGAGCGAGTCCCGCCGCAGTGCCGGCACGATGAAGAAGGCGGCGGCCGCATCCGTCTGGCGCAGATCTCGGTCTGCAGTCCGGCTCACTTGCTGAGAAATTTTAACCAGGGCGGAAGCGAGCTTGGACGGCTGCCCCGTAATGATGGCGGAACCACGGTCCGCCGCTAGCTCGCGGTAGCGGGACAGAGCGCGGATGAGAAGATAGCTGAGTGCCCACACGACGATCGCGACGAGCCAGACAAGCACAGCGGCGTTGCCGCCGTTGCCGCGGCGTCGTCCCCCCATGCCGCCGCCCCACAAGCCAAACCACAAAAACTGCTGCACGAGAACCGAAGCCACGGTGGCAAAGAAACTCGCGATCGTCATCACGGCCACGTCGCGATTCTTTACATGGCTCAACTCATGACCTAAGACTGCTTCCACCTCGTCCGGGTCCAATCGACGCATGAGGCCCCGGGTCACCGTAACCACTGCATGACGGGGATCACGCCCGGTGGCAAAGGCATTCGGCACATCGGTGTCCATAATGGCCACCTGGGGCCGCGGGATGTCCGACATCTGGCAGAGTCGGTCGACTATCTGATGAAGCTCGGGGGCCTCTTGGCGGGTTACCACGCGGGCACCGGTCGCCGCGAGCACCATCCTGTCCGCGAAGAAAAATTGGGCGACCAGCATGCCGCCGATAATGAGAACGAGAAACGTCATAGGGACGCGCAGGGCCAGAAGAACAGCGACAAACGCCAGATAGAGAGCGGCCAGAAGAAACATCACGAGGCCCATCCGGAACGTGAGTCCCGCATCGCGTCCATACCAACGCGGCTTGGCCATTATCATCCCTCCCTGCAACGGTGAAGATCCGTCTGCCCATCTGGCGGCTTTAGTGTACGCTCGCTCTGCGGCCGCATCAATTGGCGGTGTTGAGCCAGTTTTGGGCATGCATCAAAAGCCCCCTTCCCTGAAAAAAGCTATGAGGATAGCATGGCTCGGAAGCGTCCGCCATGGCCATTCCGGTGCGGCGGGAAGGCAGTCTTCTCACCATACCCGCCTGGCTTGTGCTGAGGACGGTCCGCGTCTATAATGCAGGAGCACTCTTGGGGGATGATGTAGCGGTAGCATAGGTGACTCTGGATCACCTCGCCCAGGTTCGAATCCTGGTCCCCCAGCCAAATACGGCCCTATCGTCTAGAGGCCCAGGACGCCGGACCCTCATTCCGGAAACAGCGGTTCGAATCCGCTTAGGGCTGCCAATTTTAGTCGCCCGGCTTGTGGCCGGGCGACCTTGCGTTGTGTACCGATGGCATGATAACTCCGGATCAACGAAACGGGTCGTCGAGCTCTCGGTAGAGAATCCACTCGCCGCGGCGCTCTAGGTAAAGGTCGAAGAAGCGACCCTCGGTGGTCCGGATAGTGACCCGCCGTCGATGTCGGCGGAGCTTCCAATCGCGCTGATAATCTACCTGGCGGACGTCGGAGAGCACCTCGGCGACCCGGTAGGGGCGGCCACGCCACTGAAATAGCGTCGGGACGCCGTTGGCCGACGCCTCGACCGCAACCGGCTCACTAATAAGTGCGGCCATCTCCATCCCTCAAACAGTCCTGGCGTCTTGCTTGTCATCCTGCGCCGAAGGCCTGGGAGGCGCAAGCTTCTTTGCGCCTGCCCGGCGGCCTTTGGCCTTACCAGGGTTTTGAGAGGGTGAGTCTCAGGGCCGAAGACACGCTAGGCGGGAAGGGAGACAACCTCCATGCGTGTACGGCTTCTCGTGCTGATGACCTGCATCGCCATGGTGCTCGGCGGCCTCGTCGTGGTTCGTCCGTCCGGCGCACACGAGGGTCGGCGTGAAGAATACGTCCAGATCCTTCAAAGCCTGGTGCAGCGACAGGACACGGCCACCATGCGCGGGGACGTCAAGGCGCTGCCGGGTCTCTATTGGACCGAGGAAGACGGCGGGCGGACCGCTCTCCAGAACGCGACCGACCGTCTCCTCTACATAAAGGACTGGGCGAAAGCCCGCGCTATTCGCTTCGAGCGGGTGGTCGTCCATGTACGAGCGGACGCTCTGACCGTGCGAAGCCCATCCCGCGTTTCCATCATCGCCGCGGACTCAGCCCGGTACGAATATCGTCACGAGGTCGGCGACACGAAGCCGGCGTGGTTCGGGCTCGGTGTCTATCACCGCTATGCAATCCATAAATCCGGCGGTCGGTGGTACCTCGCCCAGGACCATTTCATCGACCCCTTGAACCAAGACACGCGGCTTGGTGGGGCGGCGCATCCCGCTCGCGTCCGTGTTCCGGACCGCGAAAGGCGGCAAGGACCCGACAACGCGGCAGCCGCTCGGGCACTCCGCTATGCCGGGCAATACTGCGGCGCCGCACCGGGCTGTGGCCATGACAACCGATATAACCCCGCCTATGCAAACTATGTGTGGTCCGGCGGCGACTGCACCAATTTCATTTCGCAGATCCTGCGTGCGGGAGGATTTCCGGAGACGGCGCGCTGGCATTGGGATCAGGCTCGCGACGAGGGTACGAGTGCTTGGGTGAACGCGCCCCACCTGGTTGGCTATCTGGAGATGACGCATCGCGTCTCGCTCATCGCACAGGGTCCGATGCCGGTGTTGCTCAAGGCTGCCGCCGGCGGAATTCCGCTCCTCGCGAGACTTCGTCCGGGCGATATCATCGCGTACGTGGAGCGCGGACGGGTCGTGCACCTGGCCGTCGTCGTGGGCTATGATCCGGATGGCTATCCGGTGGTGGACAGCCACTCGGCAGATCGTTTTCGCGAGCCCTGGGATCTGGGTTGGGATCGGACGACCCGGTATCTGCTTCTGGACGTGCATTATCCGGACCCGCCCGAACCAACTTCAACGCGGCCATAAGAGACTGAGCGCAATGACTCCGGCCATAACCACAAGTTCCGAAACAGGGATAAACGGCAGGAGGGCCATGAGCCCGACGAGGGCCAGTATCGGAGGCCACGGCCAGCCCGGCATACGGTACGGGGGGCGCGAAAACTTCCGCCGCATGAGTAAGGCTCCGAGCGAAATAATGCCGAACACCACCATGACCAGGGATCCCAACAGTACGATGAGCCTCTGCACCGGGAAGAGGAGCAGGCTCACGAGATTTAGCACCCCGACGATGGCCAGGGAGGCGGCCGGCGCGCCACGCCGGTCCGTGCAGGTGAGAAGGCGTCGAAGGCCAGAACGGCGGAGCTCGTTTCGAGCCATGGCGAAGTACACCCGTCCGTAACTCATCACTGTCGCCAACGCCGCGTTAAACAGGCCGACGATCACGGATGCCAGGAGGAGGCTCCCAGACGGTGGCCCGGACCCCTCGCCACTTATCACCGCCAATAAGGGCAACAGCCCGGGCGCTGAGCCTCCGGTGGCGGAGACCGCCAGGACCCCCAGCACGAATCCGACCAGCTCGACGCAGATGGTTACGAGGGCAACGGTGACGACGGCGCGGCCGTATGTTTGGGGGCGATCCCGGATCTCTTCGCGGTAGTAGAGGACCCCTTGCGGCCCGTTGAGGCTGTATAGAATGGGGACAGCAGCGGCCAAAATCGCCACCGGGTGACGCGGAATGCCGAGCCCGGCGAAGGCATGAGGGGCCTTACGCTCGATGAGCTGCAGACTCCTCAACACGAACCATCCAAAACCCGCCAGCTCAATCGCGACCAGGGCTGACACGAGCCGGCTCACGCGATCCAGATCGACCAGCGTGAGGCCCACGATGACCAACAGCATGCCTGCCGCACTCGCCACGACCGGGATCCCCGGACAACCATCGTGCAGGTACGCGGCCGCGGTTGTGACCAGAACAGCCGGCAGAAGTGCGCCCTTCAGCAGAAACACACCGCCAACTACGCGGCCTGCCCCAACTCCGACGGTCTGGGACGCCAGGGCGTAGTCGCCTCCGGCGCCCGGAACCAGGCTTCCGAGCTCGGCGTATGAAAGCATGACCAGAAGGGCAAGACCGGCGCCGAGAGCAAAGGAGCCGATGACACCCGGCCCGGCGATCTGGTAAGTGGTACCAAAGGTCAGATACACGGAGGTGGCGGGCGCTGTCAATGCCATAGCGAGCATGGGCAGCCGCAAGAACCCCAGCGAGGGCCCGCTCCATAGCTTTTTCCCGCTCATGGGACATGCTATGGAGCCCGGCCCCGGGGGAGACCACTCCGACGCCCTGCCGGCAGATCCGGGTTGATCTATAGTGAAAGCGCGGACGTGGGAGCTCGGCGGGAGGTGGCGCCATGGCGCGAGAACCACACACGGGTCCGAGCGGGCATCAGGCCATTCTGCCCGTCACGGTACGCTGGGCCGAATGTGACGCGGCCGGCATTCTTTACCATGCCCGCGTTTTTGACTGGTTTTCCGAGGGGCGCGTCGCGTGGCTCCGTGGGATCGGACATGCCTATTATGACGATTGGCGAGCGCGGGGCCTCGAACTCTTAGTGCGGGAGGCGCACGCGACATTCGAACGGGCCATGCGGCCGGGAGACGATCTGTCGCTCATTGTGTGGGTTGACGGGCGTTGGGGGGCCCGCCTTCGTTTCCGATACACGGTGCGACATCGGGGTGCCGTAACGGTGCAAGGCTTTACAGAGCACGTGTTTGTGCAGGGTGGACGCGCCATCAACCTCGCGCGGGTGGCGGCGGATCTGGATCGGGCGGTGGAGGAGGCCAGGACGGCAGTTCCATCGGCGTCGGCATATTAGGGAGGTCTTTCGCAATGGTTGATGCTTATCGGCCGGAGCCCTTGACGGCGTTTTCGGATCCCGGCAATCGAGCAGCCATGGAGGCGGCGCTGGCCGGTGTACGACAAGAGCTTGGCAAGAGCTACCCGCTCATCATCGATGGTGAACGTGTGACGACGGCCAGCACGCTCGTGTCCTGGAACCCGGGCCAACCCGACGAAGTGGTAGGCCGGGTCTCCAAGGCGGGGAGAGCCGAAGTGGATAGGGCGCTCGAAGCCGCCGACCGCGCCTTTCGTGCCTTCCGGCGGCTCACGGCCGAAGAGCGCGCACGGTATCTCTATCGCGGGGCAGCCATTATGCGCCGTAGGAAGTTGGAGCTAGCGGCCTGGGAAGTGATAGAAGCCGGGAAGACCTGGCCGGAAGCCGATGCTGACGTGGCTGAGGCGATTGACTTCCTCGAATACTACGCGCGCCAGGCCGAGCGCTTGGCCAAGCCGATCGAGGTGGTTCCTCTGCCGGGCGAGGACGACCACGCGTTTTACATCCCCCTGGGAGTCGGAGCCATTATCCCGCCCTGGAATTTTCCTTTGGCGATCCTGAGCGGAATGACCGTCGGGGCAGTGGTGGCAGGCAACACCGTCGTCCTGAAGCCCGCGAGCCCGACGCCCGTCATTGCTGCCAAGTTCATGGAGGTCATGGAGGCGGCAGGCATTCCTCCCGGTGTGATCAACTTTGTCCCCGGTGACGGCGGTGAGATTGGTGACCACCTGGTCAGCCACCATCTGACGCGCTTCGTGTCTTTTACGGGCTCGCGCGAAGTCGGGCTGCACATCAACCGCCTGGCCGCCGACACCAGGCCGGAAGGGCGCTGGATCAAGCGGGTGGTGGCGGAAATGGGAGGTAAGGACGCCATCGTCGTGGACGAGACGGCCGACCTGGAGGCGGCAGCACAAGGTATAGTCGTGTCTGCCTTCGGTTACCAGGGTCAAAAGTGCTCGGCTTGTTCTCGGGCCATCGTTGTCGAGGCCGTCTATGAACAGGTGGCCGCCCGGGTGGTCGCGCTGACGAAAGCCCTGAAGATCGGGCCAGCCGACGACCCGTCATGCAATGTGGGGCCGGTCATCGAAGAGCGGGCATTTCGAAAGATCATGGACTATATCGATTGGGGCAAGGCAAATTCCCACCTTCTGACGGGTGGAGAGCGAGCCGGGGATCCGGGCTACTTCATCGCTCCGACGGTATTCGGTGATGTCGAGCCAGGATCTCGGATCGAGCAGGAGGAAATTTTCGGGCCGGTGCTGGCCCTGATCCGCGCACGAGATTTCGATCACGCGCTCGAGATTGCGAACGACACCGATTACGGCCTGACGGGTTCCGTGTACACGAACCGCCGCGATCGGATCGAACAGGCCCGACGAGAGTTCGAAGTGGGCAATCTGTATATAAATAGGAAGTGCACCGGCGCGGTCGTCGGCGCACACCCATTCGGGGGATTCAACATGTCGGGTACCGATTCTAAGACCGGCTCGCCTGACTACCTCCTCCTGTTCATGCAGATGAAGGCCGTGGCTGAGCAGCTTTAGGTTCCCACGGCTTCGGAATATGGGCGGGGCGTAAATACGAACGCCCCGTCCTTCCACCAAAGGGTATGAGTGGAGAGGTTATCGAGCAGCTCGCGGTCGTGACTGACGAGAATCACGAGTCCCGGATACCCGGCCAGCAGTGCTTCCAGCTCCTCACGCATGGGCAGGTCGAGGTGGTTGGTCGGCTCGTCAAGCATCAAGACATTGCCGCGCGCCATCAGGGCGAACAAAAGGGCAAGGCGGGCCCGCTCGCCCCCGGACCAGAATCCGGTCAGCGTATTCAAGAGATCGGGAGATAGTCCGAAGCGCGCTCCGAGGGCATAGCATGTTTCACGATCCATCCCCTCCGCGTGTGCCAGTTCCATGCCGGTCTGGTCCGTGGGCAGACGATCAGCCGCGTGCTGGTCATACCATGTGAGAACCGCGTCGGGGTTCCAGCGCACGCCGGCAAGTCCCTGCGCCAGTGCGGACAGAAGGGTCGTCTTGCCCGACCCGTTCGGCCCCACGACCCCCAAACGCGCCACGGTGGGTAGACGAAAGGAGATCGGTTCCCAGACGCGGGTACCGACTTCCAGGACCAGTCCGTCGACGGCGAGGGCTATCGTTCCCGGCAGAACGGTTCCGGCGTGGCGAAGCGTCCGGACAGCGGTGCGGGCCTTGACCGGCAGTGGCAAGGCATCCCGGTCGAGACGCTCGACGGCGTGCAAACGGCTTTTCGCCTGCGTGGAGCGGGTGCCGGCGCGGAAGCGGTCCACAAACGCCATGAGGCGTTGACGCTCCTCCTGATACCGCTTCCACTGCTCTTGAAGCCGCTGGAGACGTTCTCTGCGGACTGTCTGGTAGTGACGATAGCCTCCGGAAACGGTGAAGAAGTATCCGTCTTCCCAGCTGATGATGCGCGTGGCAGCGCGCTCCAGGAAACGTCGGTCGTGGGACGCCATGATGACGCCGCCCGAGAACTGGTTCAAGGTGCGCTCGAGCCACTCCATCGCCGCCACGTCCAGGTGGTTGGTCGGTTCGTCCATAATCCAGATCTGCGCTCCAGAAAGGACAAGCCGGCCGAGAGCCAGCCGGTGGCGTTCACCACCGGATAGGATCCTGACGGAGTCCTGGAACCGGGATGCGGGAAACCCGAGTCCCTGCAGCACTTGATTCACCCGGGCGTCCCATTCGTATCCCCCGAGCTCTTGATACAGCTCCTGGCAGTTTGCATACTGCGCGAGAACAGTCTCGAGGTCTCCGGCGTTAGGATCGGCCATCGTGTGTTCTAGTGCGCGCAGGGAGCGTTCAAGCTCCGGAATCTTGGGATTCGCCCCATAGGCCGTGTCCCACACGGTGCCGTCGTCGTCCTGGCTTGCGAGCTGGTCGAGCGTGGCGAGCCTCAGGTTGGCCGCCCGCTCCACGAAACCGTCGTGCGGCAAGAGATCACCAGTGAGCACACGGAAGAGGGAGGTTTTTCCCATCCCGTTGGGGCCCAAGACTCCGATGCGATCGCCGGGGTCGATGCGGAAGGTGGCATGGGCCAGTAGAACGCGATCGGCGACGGCGATAGTAAGATCATTGACACGAATCCAAGACATGAAAAAACCCTCCTGCTTGATGCGGAGGGAAGGCGGGAGTCGCCTTCCCGAGACCCGGCTGGCACCAAAAGGGCAGACTTCACCCTTTACTGGGCCTAACCGAGTTCTCGGACCACGGTGCTCCCTCCTCAATCGCTGTGCATCCCATTGTACGGCGTCGTCGGTGACCGGATCAATGCCACCCGTCCCTTCCCTCGATGCGGACGTGACGCACGTGCGCGGAAAGGGCTCCTTCGCCGCGGTCGGAAACGTGGCCGTGGCCCGGTCACGAGCGAGCCGTCGTACTCTGACGCGAGGTTTGCCGCAGGGTCGTGATGAAATCGTGTCCGACCGTTTGATCGGACCGATGATTGTGCTAAGATAGCTGATGCTGTCGCGAGTGCGACGCCCGGTCCTTGACAACTGGTCAGCGTGTACCACACACCAACGGAAATCAGAGCCGGACCGCCGGAAGGCGGGCCGGCAAGCCTGGAGAGTTTGATC
>JAKATP010000136.1 GCA_021818685.1 Bacillota bacterium
AAACAGCACCGCCATGATAACCATCCATACCCATCGCCGCCGCATGCGTGCCCTCCGTGGTCCTCTTTCGTCCGCTTTCGTCTGCGTCGTCCGCCCCTTTCTAGAGGATCCGCCAACCCGAGCCAGTGCTATACCGGGTCGACGAGGTCCGTTCGCCTATAATGCAGAGCAGAGGAGGCGTGAAATGGCAGAATCGACCGATGCCCGCGAACAGTTTTTCGGGCAGCGCGCCCATAGCTACCGTCTCAGTGCCCGGCACGCGCGCGGCCAGGATCTCGACCGTCTGCTCGCACACCTTGATCCCAAAGAGGGCGGCCGGGCACTGGACCTCGCCACCGGGGCCGGCCACGTAGCCGTGCGGCTGGCCGGACTCGGCCTTCAGGTCACCGCGCTCGACCCGACCTCAGCCATGCTGAACGAGGCGCGGGATTTTGCCCGGGAACGCGGAGCGGAGGTCGACTTCGTTCAATCGGTCGCAGAGAGCCTTCCCTTCGCGGATGGCACGTTTGACGTGGCCGTCTGCCGGCGCGCCGCCCACCACTTCTCGGACCTGGCTCAGGCACTGTCGGAAACGGCCCGGGTGTTGAAGCCCGGAGCGGTCCTGGGGATCTCCGACATGACAGCGCCGCGCGAAGCCATGTCGGATTTGAACCGCGTTGAACAAATCCGAGATCCGTCACACGTGCAGGCGCGGACGGCCGACGAGTGGCTGGGCCTGCTCCTCGGCGCGGGTCTCCGCTTGCAGGTGCTGGAAGTGCTGGTGGAGCCCATGACGCCAGAAGAGTGGCTCGCGCCGGTCTCGCCCGTCGAGCCCGAGGGCGCCCAGGCACTCCTGACGATCCGTCGGTTCGAGGAACCGGCCCGCAGTATGCTGTCCCCGGATGGCACGTTTGTGAAATACCGGCTCCTGGCCGTCGCCCAGAAGCCTCTTCGGCCGTGAAACCAGATCTCGCCGGCTGGCGTTCTAGCGTGCAATGAGACAGATCGCGCTGGCTCCTCCGATTCCTGGTCGACGAGGCTGGCCCGCCTGGGTGCGCGCCAGTATTACGGCTTTGGCGGTAGGCGCCACGGGCTATTTTCTGTTTGCGCCGACACCAGCTCCGGTCCTGTCCCCCCCTGCAGCAGAGAGTGCCATCCCTCCCCTGGTATCAGGGTGGGTGGGCGGCGGGGCGACGAGCCCCTCTATGCTCTGCCCCCCGGGAGGATTGTCGGGGCAGTGCCTGGCCACGCCTTACGGAACCGTCTTTACCCGGGCACCCGCCGCGACGCTGCCGCAACACGACAGTGCGTCGTTGTGGCTAAGGCCGTTACGGGCGGGCCAGTGGCATCCTACGGCGGCGCCTGTACGGCTAGCGCGTCTCGGGACACCCGGGACCGCCTCTCCGCGCATCACCCTGGCGGGGGCGAGCGGGCCGTGGGTGGTGGCAAACGCGGTCGGACCCGGCAACAAGGTATCGGTCGATGCCGTAAACCTGAGCGGTGGCCGGGTGATCCCGCTCACAACGCTGCCCGCCTCGGCACTCGGAGCGGAAACTGTGGGAAGCGGCATGGTGCTGGTGGACAACGGGTCTTACGTCGAGGTGTTCACCCTACCGACTCCCGAGGAACCCTCCCCCATTGTCAGGACCTTTCCGGAAGAAGAGCGTTCCAATCTGATGCAGAGTCTGGTGCAGGGCTTCTTGGCACCTGAAGTATCCCTGCCCGGCCTCCCGGCCGCACCGGGATCCGCCGACGGTCAGCTGGTGCCTTATGCGGTGGGAACTTGGACGCTCCCGTTCCGCGCGCCGCCCGGATGGGTGGTGGTACCGCCCCACAACTCCGGCACCGTCACCAGCGTGGCGCTCGTAAACCCGCGGCATCCGGGCGAGTGGGTGGCCATCCGCACCGACGTCAATCTGACCCTGACCGGAACATTAGAAGGTGCCGGCCGGGCGGCCGGTATGGGACTGCCGACCGGCCGAGGCGCGCACATCGCCTGGCTCTCGGACCGTACCATCGCCTTTTCCACCCCGGCCGGGCCGAACATCGTCAACGGCGTCATCTACCCGAGCGCGCTTGGGGGAGTCACCGAACTCGAAGTCTCCCTCCCGCCCCGTGAAAAAGCCCTCGCGACAGCCATTCTTGATAGCCCGGGGCTTCCCTACTAAGCTCCGGAGAGACGCGCCCGGCCATCCCCCGGTTCGATCCCCGCCACCCCGAATCTCCCTTCGCGGATTAGCGCCCAAGCGTGGGGGGGAGACGCTTGGGGGTCCGCAAACGCGTCCAGCCGGCACCGCATGGAATCTCGCGGGTGGTCGACAGGGGCCGCATTCGCCGTGCCGGGCCGTGTGCGAGACACTCCGAGGCCCGCCTCGACTGCGCCGAAGGAGCCACCCTAGCCGGCCAAAGCCGACGACGTCTCCGGGCGCCGGATGGCGTTTCCGTCCCCGTCCGGGCGACCCTCGACCACGACTACCGAAGAACCGGGCCGCCGCCTCCCTCACGGATGGAAAGAGGGAGCCTCTCCCGGACGCCGACGACATCTCCCGTGAGAGCGAGCCAAAACACCGGTAGCCCTAGAATGCGTTCTGCCCCGTAATTTCGCGCCCGACGATGAGAGTATGCACCTCGTACGTTCCCTCATAGGTGTCGACCGTTTCTAGGTTGGCCGCATGCCGCATGGGGCTGTAGTCGGTCGTGATGCCATTCCCGCCTAAGAGCTCGCGCGCCATCCGCGCCACCTTGAGCGCGCCGCGTGCGTTGTCACGCTTGGCCAGGGACACCTGCTGGTGCCGGAGGGTTGCCGCCTGGTACAGTTGCCCGAGCCGAAAGGCCGCAAGCTGCATGCGGGCGACTTCGCTCGTCATGTCGACCAGGCGCTCCTGAACCATCTGCGTGGCCGCGATGGGCCGACCAAACGCCACCCGCGAGCCGCTGTAGGCGATGGCCTCCTCGAGGCAGGCCATCGCCGCCCCAACCGTCCCCCAGGCGATTCCGTAGCGGGCCTGTGTCAGACAGGACAAGGGGCCCGAAAGTCCCCGCGCCTCCGGCAGACGCTCCCCCTCGCTCACCTCGACTCCGTCCAAAAAGAGCTCCGAGGTCACGGACATCCGCATCGAGGCCTTGGTCTTGATGTCGCGAGCCAAAAAGCCGGGACGGTCCGTGGGGACGATAAAGCCGCGAATGACCCCCTCGTCGTCTTTAGCCCAGACGATGGCGATCTGGGCCAGCGAACCGTTGGTGATCCAACGCTTGACACCCGACAGAACGTAGCCATCCCCGCTCCGGCGCGCCCGTGTCTGCATGGAGGCGGGATCGGACCCCGCATCAGGTTCTGTCAGTCCGAAACAGCCGATGACCTCCCCGGCCGCCATTCTTGGCAAATACTGGAGTCGTTGTTCTTCGGAACCCCATCGGTAGATGGCATACATGGCAAGACCACTCTGGACGGATGCGAACGATCGGAGACCGGAATCGCCGTATTCGAGCTCGCGCATCATAAGGCCGTACGCCGTCCCGGAAAGCCCTGCCCCCCCGTACTTCTCAGGCAGGGACGGTCCGTAAAGCCCGAGCTCCGCCATCTCCGCAATCACTTCACGAGGGAACTCGCCTGCCTGCCAAAGAGCGCCCGCGCGTGGCAGGATGCGGTCGCGGACAAAACGCCGCACCACGTCACGCACCTGCTGTTCATCCGGGGTCAGGGTCGCGTCCATGCCATAAAAATCCAACGCGTCGCTCATCTGCTCCACCGCTCCTCCTTCACTTCAGCCGACAGCGCCCCCCGCGCGCAACTTCGCGATATCAGCCGCCGTGTAGCCGAGCGCCTCCAGCACCTCATCCGTATGCTGACCCAAGAGCGGGGGGGCGCTCACGCACCCAAGTCGCCGATCGCCATCGTACAATGGCGGCGCCAGCATCAAAAGCGATCCTGCAGTAGGGTGCTTGACCGTCAGCACGCCGCCATTGGCGGCACTCTTCGCGATGGCCTCCGGAACGGTACCGATGGCGGACGCGGGAACACCGGCGACGTTGAGGGCCGACACCCACGCCTCCCGTGACCGCGTTTGAAACGCGCCGTCAAGCATGCGATGGAGCTCGTCACGATGGGCCACCCGGTCACGATTGTCGGCAAAGCGCGGATCGGCGGCCGTCTCGGGAATCCCGAGCACGGTCACGAGGGCCTGAAACTGGCGATTGTTTCCTACCCCCACCGCAATCGCCCCGTCGTTGGCCGCGAACGTTTCGTACGGCGACAGCTGGGCATGGGCGTTCCCATAGCGCCCAGGCGGGACTCCAGTCAGGAGGTAGCTTTGAGCCACGTTGATGAGGGCTGCTACCTGAGCATCCCACAGCGACACAGTCACGAGCGCTCCCACCCCGCCCGCCTGCCGATCATGGAGCGCGGCCAGCAGACCGTTGGCGAGAAAGAGTCCGGTGATAACGTCGCAGAGCGCCACGCCCACTTTGTACGGCTCTCCGTCGGCCGGACCCGTCAGCGACATGAGGCCCGCGCCCGCCTGAATAAGAAAGTCATAGCCCGGGCGGTCATCGCCCGGGGGATAGCCCCGAATCCGCCCCCAGATAAGGTCGGGCTTCTCTTCCCGCAGGGCCTTCGGGTCGAGACCGTAGCGCTCGAGCGCCCCCGGTCGGGCGTTATCCACCACCATGTCGGCCCATTCCAGGATGAGCCGGCGGAGGATCCGGAGTCCCTCCGGATGCTGCCAGTTTACGGTGATGCCGCGCTTGCCGCGGTTGATGGACAGGTAGTAAGCCGATTCGCCGCCGGCAAACGGGGGCCCCCAGGCCCGGGTGTCATCTCCCTCGCCGGGACGCTCGACCTTCAGGACGTCAGCACCGAGGTCTGAAAGCAGCATCGTGCAAAGAGGGCCGGCCAGCACCCGGGAAAGATCGAGCACCCGGATGCCGGCCAACCACCCCTCCTCATGCGCCATGCTCACGCCTGCCCGAAGTACTCCAAGGCCACACCCGCCAGCAGTGCGCACCCAAACGCCGTGGCGCCCTGCGCACGCCCGTCCCCCGCCTCCCGCTGGTACGCCATCCCGGCAATGTCGACGTGGGCCCAGGGGGTGTCCCCGGCAAAGGCGCCGATGAAAAGGCCACCCACCTGCATTCCGCCTCCACGTCCGCCCACGTTTTTGATGTCGGCGATGGGACTCTTGATCATGTCCCGATACTGGTCGTCAATCGGAAGCTGCCAGACGGGCTCCGCACTTTTCCTCGCCGCATCCTGCAGACACCGTTTCAGATCGTCGTGCTCCGTGAGAATGCCAGCGTACGCGCCGCCGAGCGCCATCGCGTTGGCGCCCGTGAGCGTGGCAATATCGACAATGGCGTTGACCTTGCGCTCATGCGCCAGGGCCACCCCGTCCGCCAGCACCAGGCGCCCCTCGGCGTCGGTATTCAGAACCTCGATATGGGTGCCATTGAGGCTCTTGATAACGTCGCCCGGCCGCTGTGCCCGACCGCCTGGCATATTCTCCGCGATGCAGGCAATACCCATGACATTCACGGCCGCCCCGGAACGGGCCAGCGCCCGCACGGCTCCCATGACCGCCGCAGCCCCTGCCATGTCGGTCTTCATCGTCATCATGCCCTCACCGCTCTTCAGGGACAGCCCTCCGCTATCAAAGGTGATGCCCTTACCGACCAGCGCCAGCATGCGCGCATCGCCCGGAGCCCCGCGGTAGGTCGCCAGCAGTATGGCAGGCGGCGATTCACTCCCCTGACCCACTGCCAGGATGGCGCCCGCCCCCATTTCTCTCAGACGGTCGTGCCGCAAGAGCTCGATCTCGACACCCGTGTCAGCTAACGCGTCGGTCATATAGCCGGCCAGGCGCTCGGGAGGCTTGTCGTTCGAGCCCATGTTGACCCAATTGCGCACGAACTCCGCCGACTGCACCAGCTCGATGGCGAGCGGTTCGCTGTCGCTCATCACGACAGTCACGACCGGCGACGCCTCCCGGTCGGCTTCCGTTTCCTTGCGATAGCTGAAGTGATAAAGGCCATCGCCGACGCCCTGCACGACGGCAGTACGCCATTCCGCCTGGTCCGGCATTTCCACCGCCATCGAGGCTATCCCCTTGGCGGTGGCCCGACGAACACCGATGGCCGTTGCCCGGCGCGCCGCCCGGCTGTCAGCCTTGGTCCGGGGACCAAGACCCGTCACGACAATCCGTCGGGGCTCCTCACCGTAAAGAACGAGAGCCTCTCCCACTCGACCACGGTATCCCTGGGCCAAAGCATGTACGAAGCCCGGGAAATCGCCGGCCGCCAGCTCTTCCCCTTCGTATACCCCTACGACTAGCGCATCCGCCTTGGGACGGGTGGCCGCTACGGACACACTCACCATGCACTCGCCTCCCCTAGCGCTCGCCGCCCGAGCTAAAAGCGTCTTGACCGCGCATCTGAACGTCGCGACGAAAGATCGTTCCCACCTGTCTTCGCACGCAGGCCCGAAGAACCCTCCCGGTCCTGCCGTCCAATGCCGAAGTCGTCAGGAAAATTCCAGCCGGAGACGGTACCGCGCTTGCCCGTAGCGCACCTCGTACTCACCCGGAAGATCGCCGGCCCCGCCCAGGTGGGCCTCGTGGCCGGCAAGAAACTGGTATGCCTCCTCGTCTAGCAACGTCAGGTTCATCACGACGCCCTCGTAGAGGTCATGCTTCACAGTAACGGTGAAGCTCCGCCCGTCCCCCACGTCGAATGTTTGCTCGAAAAACACGTCGGCCTCGCGGGTCGACGGATCGCGGATAAAGCGCTCGAGCCCGCCCGACAACCCTTCGGGAAGTCGAAGGGTCTCCTCCCAAGTCGTACCGTCCATATGCTCCCCCCTCACATAGCTTACCGTCCTAGCGTGCCATATCGCGGCCCCGCGTCGCACGACCCTACCCGCCCCCCGGAAACGTTCTCCCGTGGGGACGCTGTTCGTAGGCCGCCACGGAGTGCGTCATATAATTGGGCAGGGAGGGGGCAAGGGGCAATGGGCGACGACCCAGCCGAACGGCTTTTGGAGCTCTATTACGAGGAAGCTGCGCTCGAGGGGCCGGCTGTGGTGGGATTTGTGGAGCGGGCCGTCGCAGGCCGCTATGGGCCTGTGGAAGCACCCGTGCTGGTGACATTTCTGGACCGTTTGGAAGTTATTCTGGCTGGCAATATCGAGACCCGCCTGGAGGAGGCGCCCGGTCAGGAGC
This sequence comes from Bacillota bacterium, assembly GCA_021818685.1. GTDB lineage: Bacteria > Bacillota > Sulfobacillia > Sulfobacillales > JAIMBI01 > JAKATP01. The sequence goes on from JAKATP010000136.1 coordinate 7,191, forward strand.
GCGCTGCCGACGAGGCGCTGGAACAGGTGCGGGAGGAGCTCGGTCGCGCCCGCCAGCTGGTAGCGGAATCGGGCGTCT
>JAKATP010000011.1 GCA_021818685.1 Bacillota bacterium
GCCGGTCTACCGCTCGTACTCGTCGCTGCGCCGCTGGTAGCGGGCGTCCCCAAAGGCCTTGCGCGCGGTAAACCGGGCCTACCGGCGGAGGTCGGAAGCGGTGCGGGCGCCCTTCCGGCCAACTTCGCCGATAGCCGTGCGGGCCCGGATGATCTCGGCAGCGACGGCTGGCTCCGAGAGCCCCATGCGGTCGCGGGCATAGACAGCAAAGCTCATGTCGGCGTCGGAGTGATTCAGCTTTTCGGCGTAGAACGACTCGGGCGTGCGGGGTGGGTAGGTGCGTCCGCTGGGCGCAGGCCGTACGGCGGCCGCCGCCTTGCGTTGCCACTCGATCCGTTCCGCGATCGCCTGGTCTCGGGCCTTTGCGTAGATGCCGTTCAGTACCTCGTAGTCGGCCACCGCCCCCGAGGGAGACTGGCTCAGCGCTATCGGCGCGGCATTTCTCCAATATCACCGGGACCGATTCAAGCGATCTCGTCAGGCAACGCTGACGGCGCTGCAAGAGTTCGGAGTCCATGTCTCCGTTAGCGAGTGGAGTCGCGTCGAAGAGCGCGGTGTAGTACCTGGCCGCGTAGTCGGCAACTCCGCGAGAACCGAAGTTCCTCTGTCGGAGTTAGCCGGGGCTTGCCTATGGTTGCTCTGTAAAGCTGTGGCGGCGCCCGTAGACCAGCTCTTGTTTCTCATGGGCCGCCTTACAGAGGAGCTCGCGACAGATTTGGGCATCTCGTGGTACGCGTTCGAGCAAGCATGGTTGTACGCGCGAGGCGCCAATTCTCCTTACATAAACATTCCCGTGTTCGCACGCCTCAGTGAACAATTCACCAAGGACCCTGACTTTGACTCCTTTGCAGTTAGCACGCTTGAGTACGATGGGCGCGAAGGATACTCGCTAAGCGAGCGACCAGGCGGGGGCTACGAGATCCAGATCCCGGCTTGGACGGGGGTTCCTTGGCTTACGATGTTCGATCTGTATGTCCGTTTCACGGCAGAGATTGAGGCGGAAAGACGTGAGGGCGAGAAGCCACAGAAGTGGCAGCAGTCGCCTTGGCCCCCTCGCCACGGGTACCGCTTGGCCTACCACCATGGCCCCAAATGAGCGAAATCGCCCCGGCATACACGCTCGGGGCGATCCCGGAAACCAAGTCCCTGTCTCAAAAATTGATGGTGCGCCCGGTAGGATTTGAACCTACGGCCTTCTGATTCGTAGTCAGACGCTCTATCCCCTGAGCTACGGGCGCACGTCACGCGATGAATGGCGGAGGGGGTGGGATTCGAACCCACGCCAGGCTTTCGCCCTCTAACGGTTTAGCAAACCGCCCTCTTAACCTCTTGAGTACCCCTCCATCAACAGCGTCGGTCATTGTAGCACGCTAGGTGGCCGTCTCTCAAGGCGGATGTCGCCGCAACCTTACCGCAAACTTTGGCGGAGGGGACAGGACTCGAACCTGCATGCCCTCACGGGCGGTGGTTTTCAAGACCACTGCGTTACCAGTTACGCTACCCCTCCGCGAAACTGTGCAGTCCAGTTTACCAGCCGTGTCCGAGGGCGTAAAGTGAGCTCCCTATGCTAATGTGCGGTGGAGGAGGCGTTGTCATGCGGCTCATTCCACGCATCAATACGCCCTGGTCAACCGGCGTGTGGGCGCTGTTGATCGACTCTTTTGCCAGTAATTTCGGCTTTTTCCTACTAATGCCCGTGCTGGCTGTTTATCTGACCCGGGACCTGGGCTGGTCCGCCTGGGCAGCTGGGCTACTCCTCGCCGTCCGCCAATTCGCGCAGCAGGGCTTGGCACCGTGGGGTGGTGCATGGGGCGACCGTCTCGGGTATCGGGCCGCTGTCGTACTGGGCATGGAAGTGCGTGCCGCCGGTTTTATTTTGTTTGGATTCGCTCATTCCGGCATCTTGATTATCGTCGCTGCCCTGCTGTCGGGTCTGGGCGGTGCGCTGTTCGGACCCGCCGACGCCGCGGCGCTGGCAGTCGCGGTGCCTAAGGAGGACAGGGCCCGGATCTTCAGTCAGCGGGTTATGTTTGGCAACGGCGGAATGATTCTCGGCCCGGTCGCCGGCGCATACCTCCTGGCGGTAGGATTTGGCGTCGTGTCCGTGGCCGCAGGGCTCATGTTCTTCCTGGCCGGCATCTTCACCGCCATCTACTACCCCACAGAGGCCGTGGCGCCCCGCAAGAGCAGTGCCGAGCCGGGCAAGTTCCGCCGCGTGCTGGAGAATCGGCCGTTTGTATCACTGGTAGCCACGCTGTCCGGGTACTACCTCCTCAGCAGTCAACTGAATATCGTAATGCCACTCGTGGTGGTGGCCGCTCATGCCTCCACGTCCATGATTGGGTGGTTGTTCGCCCTCTACTCCGGGGTGGCCATTCTCCTGCAGACGACGGTCACGCGGTGGGTACGCCACGTCTCGTTTCAGACCCAGATGGTGTGGGGATTCGCGGCGGCCAGCCTCGGCATGGTGGCTAACGCCTTTTCGTCCTGGAATGTCCTGGCGCTGTTTCCCGGTGTCCTCTTTTTGGCCGCGGGCTCGATGCTCATCACCCCTGCCACCTTTGCGGCCACGTCAGAGCTTGCGGATCCCAACGAGTTTGGGCTCTACTACGGGTTTCGGAATGTGTCGATGGGCATCGGAGGCTCGCTCGGGAATGCGGTTGGCGGATTTCTCTTTTCCGTGGGAAGCGCCGTCGGGTTCCCGGCCCTTTCGTGGCTCATCCTGGCCGTAGTCGGTGGAACCTCCACGGGTATTATGCGCTCCCTCCACCTCCCGCTTCGCAGTGGGTCGTCGCTACATGAGCGCCAGAGGATGGCCTGAGCCGATGCGCCACGATTCAAAGGCGGGAGGGCGCCTATGACCGCTAACATGCGCCTCGGGATCCGGCTCGGACTATATCTGGCTCCCCTCGGAATCCTGTTGGCGCTTCCGACGTTTATCGTCACGGTGCGGATTCACAGCGTAGCGGATGGACCGAGCTACTGGCTTTACTGGGTCCAGAACCTGCTGCCCCTGGTCTTTCTGGCGCTGATAGGCGGTCTTGCGCGGCGACGCGGCTATGGGTCGGCCAGCACCGGTCTGTGGGCCGGTATCGCATATGGCCTGGCCGCAGGCGCCTCGCTTTACGCCGTGGCTGCCCTGTCTCCCGCCAAAGTCCGTCTCGCCACCGGCGTTTGGAAGGCCCTCCTGGGCCGCGGGTATCTTGCCACACCGGCCCGCCACCGCGCCGTGGTCGGCTCCATCGTCCATCCGAGTGCGCTTGCGTACATTGCCAACACGGCCCTTGAGTTTGCCATCGTCGGCCTGCTGGCGGCCCTGGTCGGCGGCCTCTTCTTGCGCCGCCCGAAGAATCAGCCCGAGGCCGCCGAGCACTGAACCGTCACGCCCGAACCTCTCGGCCCATACCTTTGGGCCCACTCGGCATCCCGCGCCGCGATCCCTGGCTCTTGCACTCGAGCCTTTAGGGCGCTGGCTTTAATCTTGTTTCGGGAACTCTCCTGCACTCCCAACGTAAGCTCGGAGCGCCTCGGGAATCCGGAAGCGATGCGGGGTGAGCTGGTGATTCTCCCACAGAGCCGCCAGCGTCCTTCCAACCGCCAGTGCGCTTCCATTTAATGTGTGGACATGTTCGGTCGCGCCGCGCGGCTCGCGGCGAAAGCGAATACCGGCCCGACGAGCCTGAAAGTCTCCAAACCAACTCACCGAGCTTATCTCCACATAGCGTCCGTAGCTCGGCATCCACACCTCGAGGTCGTAGCCCTTGCGATGCGAGAATCCGAGGTCTCCCGCGCAATGCTCCATGATCCGGTACGGCAGCTCTAACAGATTGAGAATGTGAGCCGCTCTCTCCGTCATCCGCTGAAGCTCCGCCCGTGCGTCCTCCGGCCGTGTGAGGGACACCAGTTCGACCTTGTCGAACTGGTGCTGGCGGATAAGGCCGCGGGTGTCACGACCCGCGGCCCCTGCTTCGGATCGAAAGCAAGCCGTGTAGGCGCAGTAGTGGAGCGGAAGCTCGGCGGCGTCTAAGATCTCCCCCGCACGAAAGTTGGTGAGCGGCACCTCTGCCGTGGGGATGAGATACAGGGGGCCCGGCTCCACGCGGAACACGTCTTCCACGAACTTCGGAAACTGGCCCGTTCCCACCATCGCTTCGGTGCGCACCAAATAGGGCGGCGCCATCTCCTGGTAGCCTGCCTTGCCGGCTTCGTGCAGCATCAGATTGATGAGACCGCGCGAGAGGGTTGCGCCAAAGCCTGTCAGCATGGAAAAGCGGGTACCCGAAAGCTTATGCGCCCGCTCAAAATCCACGAGTCCGAGCGACGGACCAAACTCCCAGTGTGGAACGACCTGGGCGGAATCTCCCCGTGGCTCGCCCACTTCCGCCATGAGCAGGTTGTCGGCCTCCTCATCCCCTTCGGGAACATCCTCGGCCGGCACGTTCGGTATCTCCAGCAGGAGCGACGATAGGTCTTGCTCCACCGCCGCGAGGGCACGCTCCCGGTCGGCGAGACGCCGGCCCGCGGCCGCTGTCGACGCAATGACGGCCGACGCATCCTTCCCCTGCTTTTTGAGCCGTGCGACTTCCTCGGAGGCCCGATTCCGCTCCGCTCGGAGAGCCTCCACCTCCTGCAGGAGGCGCCGCCGCTCCACGTCCTGCGCCAGCACCTCATCGAGGGGCGGGTTGACGTGTTTTTGCCGAAAACCCTCCCGCGCTTCGTCCGCGTGCTCCCGGAGCCACCGTATATCCAACATCGCGCACATCTCCCGCACAAAAAAATCCGCCCCCGAAGGGACGGGCATATTACCCGTGGTGCCACCCTGTCGCACACTCACATCCGCTATATCGGGCGGGCCCGTCAGACTCCTCGCCTGGACGCTCCGGGGTGGACAGGTATCCGACCCGCTCCGGCTTGCACCGACCGCCGGCTCTCTTGACGCGGGTGTCGGAACTGGCCCCTTCTTCGCGTGATATTAGCGGCAATCCTAGAAAATCGGGCTCCGAAAGTCAAGGGCTCCATGATGCTACACTGAACGCGCTGGGTGAATCTGGAGGTGCATGATGGTGATCCCCGTGGTCGTCCGTTCCACGTCTCGTCCCGGACATGACGAGGAGTTAAAAGACATGGTCCGGCGTCACTGGACGACCTTACATCGTGAACATCTGACCACTGACCGTCCGGCGATCGTGCTGCAGGTGGATTCGGCACCGGCGGTGTTCCTGGAATTATTCGAATGGAAGTCGGAGGAGGCCGTGCGAACCGCCCACGATCATCCCGCCATCCGCGACCTGTGGGAGGCCATGGAGGTCATGGGAACGGTCGAACCGTGGGACGGGACGTACCTGGAACTCACGTGAGGACCTCCTCGTAACACCCGCAGGCTGGACACGGCTCGCCGGGTGCTCGACGGCCGCGCCGCGGCGTTCACGGCGTCACCGCGGACGAGCTGGCCCGCGAGCCGGCGGTGACCTACGAAAGAACCTAGGTTTGTTTCAGGACCAGCGGTCTGTCCGGGGGCCCCATCGGTCGACACGGAACTGACGGCCGTGGAGCTCGTCGCGTTCCGCCCCCCTACCGTAATGAACCTGACCGCCCCGTGGGCCTGTACTGTCCAGGCCCACGGCCAATAGTGTCCGGTGAACTTACCACGCACGACGGCGGCGCGGGAACGAGCATCGCCGCCTCACGTGAAGAACGCACAAGGTCCGAACGCACGCACGGCCTCGTGGGCTGACGCTGCGCTCGCTCCGCGATCCGAGTTAATGAGCGTCCACCAGCAACACCCCGACACGGGCCGGCCCATGTACACCAATGACAGGCTGGCCCTCGATGTCGCCCGTGCTGCTGGGCCCGGTAATAAGTTTCACTTCCGGCGGAAGGCCTCCAGGCTCGAAATGAAGCCGCCGCAGTCCGTCCCCGAGCGTCGCGTAGATACTGTCCGCGCGGAGGAGGATGAGGTGTGCCGGGGGCAGGAGGCTCGGCCACGTCCCGTGGTCGCGGTCACCGTAGACGGCCACGCTCCCGGTGTGGGCCACGGCCCAGGCACCCGTCGAAATACCCAGGGCAGCGCGTGCGGCCGCTTCCTTTAAATTCTTACGCTCCCAAGGGAGGCCGTCGACATCGACAGGGCCCGCCGCGCTTGCGCGCACCACGATTGGCTCGTATCCGAAGCCCATGAGCCACTCGGCCATGTCGGGGACGGGAAACCCAGGGTCCTCGAACACGAGCGCAGGACCCGCCTCCGGCACCAGGTCTGTCAACACTTTCCCCAAGGCCGTGCGGGGGTCTTGCCCGCGGGCGTCGTGAAAGATTCCGGTGAGGCTTCTCCAACGCGCGGTGAACTCCTCGATGGGTCTGCTCTCAACCATGTCGCCGCTCCTCTTGGCGTTCCCACCACTCGCCGAACGTTTCACGAGCTACGGGCGGCATGTCGCGAGTCCTGGTCCAGCCACCCAGAAGTCCCGGGCCTCCCTGCAGGCGGCCCCGTCGTTCATAGAGTCGCTGAGCGAGACGTGCCAGCCGGATGGACCTCCGGTATCCCCGGGGGCTTTCCCACCAGTGCGACCAGGTCCGATACGTGAGAGAGACGCCTTTCGGTTTTAACCCTTCGCGCACCGCCTGCTCCCGAAGCGCCACGAAGTGATGGGGCAGGTCGATGTCCATCGGACACGCCTCCACGCACGCGTGGCAGAGCGTGCAAAGGGATTCCGGAAGATCGTGCGCATACCTGAGAGACGAGAGAAGCGGCGTGAGCGCCGAACCGATCGGTCCTCCATAGACCGACCCGTAGGCATGCCCTCCCACCTGCCGAAAGACCGGGCACACGTTGTAGCAGGCGCCGCAGCGGACACAGGTCAGCACTTCTTCGAATGGGGTGCCGCGGATCTGGGAACGGCCATTGTCCACGAACAGCACGTGAAACTCCTCGGGTCCCTCAAGCTGTCCCGGTTGTCGCGGTCCCGAGATCATGGTCGTGTACGACGACAGCCGCCGCCCCACACCATTCATGGCCGGAACAGGCAGGAGGTCGGTCAGGTCCTCGAACGACTCGACCACCTTTTCCATGCCGACCAGCGCCACGTGCACCTCCGGCAGCGTCGTGACCATATCGGCGTTACCCTCATTCGTAATCAGAATAAGGGTGCCGGTCTCGGCCACGAGAAAGTTCCCGCCGGTCACTCCGATGTCGGCCGAGAGAAAGTCGGCGCGCAGTTGGCGACGGGCAAAGGCCGTCAGCACGTCCAAGTCGTCGCTCGCCGGAGCCTCGACGCCAAATCCGGTAGCGGCGTCTACGAAAACATCTTTCACCTGTGAGCGGTTTCGGTGAATGGCGGGCGCCAGAATGTGCGACGGTCGTTCCCCGGCCAGCTGGATGATGTACTCACCCAGATCGGTCTCCCGCACCTCAATCCCGGCAGCGGCCAGTCGCTGGTTCAGTTCAAGCTCCTCGGTCACCATGGACTTCGATTTGACGACCCGGGTCGCTCCCCGACGGCGGGCAATCTCGATGAGATAGGCGGCAGCCTCCTCCCCATCGCGCACCTGCGCCGCCCTGCCGCCCCGTGCCTCGATAGCCGCCATGGCGCGCTCCACCAACCCGGGATTCCGCACGGCTTCGCGCCGGCGGTCCCGCGCGCGCACCCGGCGCACTTCCGCCTCCGGATCGTCCTCGTAGGCCCGCACGCGTCCCTCCGCCATCCGTGGCAGCACCCGCGCCAGGGTCCGGCGAAGCTCCCCGTCCTGGAGGGCCCGATACCGTCGTATCGGCCACGCTTCGCGCACGCCAGGTCCTCCCGGAACCGCGGCCATCGCTATCTCTCCCCTCGTCGGCCAAACGTGCCTGCCTCTCTTAACCGCCCGGCCGTGAGCGGCCCTGTATCGGCGAGGTCGACGACATCGGCCAGATGCAGCACGGGCGCGTCCCGCCCGGTGCGTGAAAGCCGTCCGGCCATATGGAGCAGACAACCCCAATCCGAGCCCACCAGTGCGGCCGCGCCCTCGAGCTGGGCCTCCTGGAATCGCTGGAGCTTAGCCTCGGCCATGGCCGTCGACACCTCCGGCTCGGACATCGAGTAGGTGCCACCGAACCCACAGCACTGATCCGCATCGCGCAGCGTGCGGGGCTCCGCTCCGGCCGCTCGCAGGACGTCCTTGGGTTCGTCGCTCAACCCGAGCAGGCGCCGCATGTGGCAGCCGGTGTGAAACGCGACCGGAATCTGCTCGCCGCCGGCTGCCGCCGGCCCCGGATTCTCCAGGAGCCATTCCGACAGGTCCGACACGGCGTCATGGAGGGCGGGAAAGCGGGGATCGTCCCCCACCAGCTCGGGGTATATCTCTTTCACCATCGCCGCACAAGAACCCGACAGGGCCACGATAGGCGCGTCGGCTTCGTCCTTGGCGAAGGCCTCCACAAAGTGGCGCGCAAGGGCCGTGGCCTCGTCGCGATAACCGGCATTGTACGCAAACTGGCCGCAGCATGTCTGCGCTTCAGGCACGCTCACTTGCGCCCCGCGACGCTCCAGGATGCGAACGGCGGCTTTCGCCGTCTCGGGCTGGAAAATATCGATGAGGCAGGTGACAAACAGGCGGACGCGCACGGATACCACCTCGATGGCCCCAGTCTACGGCATCCACGCGGGGCTGTCCGCCCGGCTTTGGGGGCCCTCGCGGTATAATGAGGTGTTCGCACTCTGTTTCTCCGAGAGGAGCCTCCATGGCCGACATCGGGCGCGTCCTGCCGGTCGATATTGAGCTAGAGATGCGGCGGTCGTACATCGACTACGCCATGAGCGTCATCGTCACCAGGGCCCTGCCCGATGTGCGTGACGGTCTGAAACCTGTTCACCGCCGGATCCTCTATGCGATGCACGATCTCAACAACACCCCCTCGCAGCCGTACAAGAAGTCGGCGCGGGTGGTCGGCGAGGTGCTCGGCCGCTACCACCCCCACGGCGAGACCGCCGTCTATGACTCGATGGTGCGGATGGCGCAGGACTTCTCGCTCCGCTACCCGCTCGTGGACGGCCACGGCAACTTCGGATCCCAAGACGGGGACCCGCCGGCCGCCATGCGCTACACCGAGGTGCGCCTGTCGCACGTAGCGATGGAGATGGTGGCGGACATTGAGAAAGACACCGTACAATTCAATCCCAATTTTGACGAGGACACGACCGAACCCGAAATCCTGCCGGCCCGCATCCCCAACCTCCTCGTAAACGGCGCAGCGGGGATCGCGGTGGCCATGGCCACCAACATCCCCCCGCATAACCTGAACGAAGTGGCCGACGCCGTCATCTATTTGGTTGACCACCCGGGCGCGAGCGTGGATGAGTTGATGCGCAAGGTGCCGGGCCCGGACTTTCCCACCGGCGGATTCGTGATGGGTCAAGAAGGGATTCGCCAGGCTTATACCAGCGGTCGCGGCATCATCACGCTCCGGGGCGTGGCCGAGGCGGAAGAGACGCCGGCGGGCCGTCTTCGCATCGTTATTACCGACGTGCCTTATCAGGTCAACAAGGCTCGCATGGTCGAGCGCATCGCGGAATTGGTGCACGAACACCGCATCGAAGGGGTCGCGGACCTGCGTGATGAGTCGGACCGCCACGGCATCCGTGTGGTGCTGGACCTCCGGCGCGACGCTAAACCGAAGGTGATTCTGAACCAGCTGTACAAGTACACCGCCCTTCAGCAGACGTTCGGCATTATCATGCTGGCTCTCGTCGGCGGACGACCGATGGTGCTGTCGCTCGGTGAGGCGCTGCAGTATTACATTGACCACCGCAAAGAGGTCATCGTCCGCCGCACGCGCTACGAGCTCAGTCGAGCGGAGGCCCGGGCTCACATTCTGGAAGGCCTGCGCATTGCCCTCAACCATCTCGACGCCGTCATTGCGTTGATTCGCGGTTCGGCCGATGTCGAGTCCGCGCGCAACGGTCTCATGAGTCAATTCGGTCTTTCCGAGAAGCAAGCGCAAGCCATTCTCGACATGCGTCTGCAGCGCCTTACGGCCCTGGAGCGCGACAAGATCGAGGCGGAATACCAGGAACTTATGGCTGAGATCGCCCGCCTGAAGGCCATTCTGGACGATGAGAAGCTGGTCCTCGCCCTCATCAAGGACGACCTGGCAGATGTGAAGAAGCGGTACGGCGACCGTCGCCGCACGCAGATTATGGGGGCCGCGGCAGAACTTCAGGACGATGACCTGATTCCCGAGGAGTCTACCGTCGTCACGATCACCCATCGCGGCTACGTCAAGCGCCAGCCCCTCGCCCTCTACCGCGCTCAGCGGCGCGGGGGCCGCGGCATTACGGGCAGCTCGCTCCGCGAGGATGACTTTGTCGAGCAGCTCTTCACCGCCTCCACGCACGACTATCTCTGCTTCTTCACGAACCGCGGCCGGGTGTACCGGCTCAAGGTGCATGAGCTGCCAGAGGCGTCGCGTCAGGCCAAGGGCACCGCTGTGGTGAACCTCCTGTCCCTGGACGCCGACGAGCGGGTGACAGCCGTGCAGACACTCACCCCGCGCAACCCGGATCAGTACTGGATATTCGCCACCATGCGCGGCGTGGTCAAGCGGACGGCCGTCAGTGTCTTTCAAAGTTGGCGGGGGACGGGCCTGCAGGCCATTTCCCTCACCGACGACGACGAACTTATTGCCGTGGTGCCCTGCCGGACGACGGATGACCTCCTGCTGGCTACCTCCGAGGGCCAGGTTATCCGATTCCCGGTGACGGAGGTCCGAGCGATGGGTCGGCAGGCACGAGGCGTTGCCGGCGTGCGGCTTCGTAAAAAGGACCGGGTCGTGAGCCTGGCCGCGACTGACGGGCAGGGCGATCTGCTGCTGGTCTCTGCCAACGGCTTCGGAAAACGTAGCCCCATCCGACAGTTCCGGCGCACGCGCCGGGGAGGGCAAGGTATCATAGGCTTGCGGCGGACCGAACGGACCGGGCCCCTTGTCAACATCACTCCCGTGGCGGGTGACGAGGAGATCATGCTGATATCGGCGGAGGGGACCATGATACGCATGCCGGTATCCGGCATATCCGTCCAGGGTCGCCAATCGCAGGGCGTGACCGTCATGCGACTGGCCGACGACCATCAGGTCGGGGCGGTTGCCGTGGTGCGCGACGAGCCCATCGAGCCCGCCGAGTGAGTTTTCCCATATTCGTGGGGGGAGGCCGGAAGGCCTCAGAAACAGGAGGACACCGTGGATCAGAATCCTAACGGCTTGAAGGGTACGTTCGGTGTCAAGACCGGCCTCGCCGAGATGCTAAAAGGCGGGGTCATCATGGACGTGACCAATACCGAGCAGGCCTTGATTGCCGAGCGTGCGGGAGCGGTTGCCGTCATGGCGCTGGAACGGGTGCCAGCAGACATCCGCGCCGCTGGAGGCGTGGCTCGCATGGCCGACCCCCGCATCATCCGGGAGATCATGCAGGCGGTCAGTATCCCCGTCATGGCCAAGGCCCGTATCGGTCACTTTGTCGAAGCTCAGGTATTGCAGTCGCTTGAAGTGGACTACGTTGACGAAAGCGAGGTGCTCACCCCCGCCGACGAGGAGTACCACATTGACAAGTGGCAATTTGATGTGCCGTTCGTCTGTGGCGCGCGAAACCTCGGTGAAGCGCTCCGCCGCATCGCCGAAGGCGCCGCGATGATCCGCACCAAGGGCGAGCCCGGCACCGGCAACGTCGTGGAGGCCGTACGCCATCTGCGCACGGTCAATGCCGAGATCCGGCGCGTCGTCGCCGCGCCGGAGGATGAGTTGGGCACCATCGCCAAGAATCTCGGCGCCCCCTTGGAGCTGGTGCGTCGCGTGAAGGAGGCGGGCCGCCTGCCGGTCGTCCACTTCGTGGCGGGCGGCATCGCGACACCGGCCGACGCGGCTCTCATGATGCAGCTCGGTGCAGACGGCATCTTCGTCGGGTCAGGCATCTTTAAATCGGCCAATCCTGAAGCACGCGCCCGCGCGGTGGTGCGGGCCACTCTCCACTACCAGGATCCCGCCGTCATCGCCGAGGTGTCGGGTGACATCGGAGAGGCCATGCCGGGCGTCGAAATCTCCACCCTGGCCCCTTCCGAGCGGATGCAGGAGCGGGGCTGGTAAGTGAAGATTGGCGTCCTGGCCATCCAGGGCGACGTGCGCGAACACCAGCGGCACCTCACGGCGTTGGGGTGTGAGGTGCCCTTGGTGCGGCGAGTCGCGGATCTAGACGGAGTCGAAGGACTCGTCATGCCCGGGGGCGAGAGCACGGCCATCGGCCTCCTCATGCAGGAGGAAGGCCTGTTGGACGAGCTCCGGGCACGGATCGCCCGAGGCTTTCCCGTCTATGGAACCTGTGCCGGCCTCATTCTTCTGGCTCGCGACATCGAGGGCCCTCCCCCGCCCCGGGTGGGAGCCATGGACATCACGGCCAACCGAAACGCTTACGGGCGTCAGCTGGCCTCGTTTGAGGCGGCCCTCGACATCCCGGCGGTCGGTGAAACCCCGTTCGTGGCCGTCTTCATCCGGGCGCCCCGGATTGCGCGCATGGGACCCGGAGTGGTTCCGCTCGCATTCTTGGACAAAGAGCCCGTAATGGCGGAGCAAGGGCCGCTGCTTGTCAGTGCGTTCCATCCGGAACTTACAGGGGACAATCGTGTTCACCGATATTTCGTCGAGAAAGTCCGAACCGCCCACTACCGTCCCGCATCCTGAGCCGCAGTGTCTTCCGTCCATCACGGACCGCTCCCGGATCATCGCCGAGCGGCGTGCTGGCCATCGGTGGAAGCTCTGGCCGCAGCGCGGCGACGCGTGCGGGAAGTCGGGTCCGACTTGTCGCGAACCGGCCTTTCGCCATCATCCTGGGGGCACAGGGAGGTTCTGCAACCCGGCCCCATCGCATCGAGGCGTGTGTTTGGCTTTGTGGTGTCGATCGCGTATGGGTGTCCCATCTCGCCCTGGCTCGGGCCCCGTCGTCGTCGCGGCGGGACTCGGACCGTGCACTGGCCTCTACGTGGGGTGGCCGGAGCCTATGCAGGTTATGGCGCTTCCGTATGGGTGGACGCTATGGAGTCGGTACCCTTGAGCGCGGTCTTGACATCCGGATCCTGGGAGCCGGCCTGACCACGAGGGAGCCGGGTGTCCTTAGCGCGGACCCGCGGCGCGACGCCGCTTGCCCGACGATCTGCGCGCGAATCCCTCGCCGTACACGCTCCCCTGTATCTTCCGGCGTTTGACCGTTTGTGGTCGACGCCCGGCGTCCCGCGGCTTCATGCGTCCGGCCCGCCAACACCCCTCGCCCCACGGCGGAACCTTGGGACAGAAAAGCCCTACCCCACCGTGTCGAGGTTCCGCACCAGATGTGCGTTCTCCTCGATGAAGTCGCGCCGGGACTCCACCTTCTCCCCCATGAGGACCGAGAAAATCCAGTCGGCGGCGACCGCATCCTCCAGCGTCACCTGCAGGAGGGTGCGCGACTCCGGGTTCATCGTGGTATCCCAGAGCTCCTCGGCGTTCATTTCCCCGAGGCCCTTGAATCGCTGAATGCCGACGCCCTCTCGCCCCAGGCGCTGCAGTGCCTGTTCCAGCGCCTGGTCGTCATAGCAGTAGACCGAACTCTTGCCCTTCTTCACCAGGTACAAGGGTGGCTGCGCGATGTACACGTAGCCGGCGTCTATCAGCTGCGGCATATGCCGATAGAAGAACGTCAAAAGCAAAGTGCGGATGTGAGAGCCGTCCACGTCGGCGTCCGTCATGATGACAACGCGGTGATACCGGGCCCGGGTCACGTCAAAATCAGGACCCACATTGGAACCGATGGCGGTAATCATGGCCCTGATCTCTTCGTTGGCCAAGATCCGGTCAAGACGTGCCCGCTCGACGTTCAGGATCTTGCCACGAAGCGGCAGGATGGCCTGGATGCGGGGATCCCGCCCCTTCTTGGCCGACCCGCCGGCCGAGTCGCCCTCCACCAGAAATAGTTCCGATTCAGCAGGATCGCGGCTCGCGCAGTCAGACAGCTTGCCCGGGAGCTGAGCGGTCTCGAGCGCCGACTTGCGCCGAGTCAGCTCGCGCGCCTTCCGTGCCGCTTCCCGCGCTCGCTGGGCCGAAAGCGCCTTCTCCAGCACCTTGCGCGCGACCGGTGGATTTTCCTCGAAGTATGTGGCGAGCCCTTCCGCCACGATGCTTTCCGTGATGCCGCGAATATCGGAGTTGCCGAGCTTGGTTTTGGTCTGGCCTTCGAACTGGGGGTCCATCAGTTTAACCGAAATAATGGCCGTGAGGCCCTCACGGACGTCATCGCCGGAGAGGTTCGGGTCATCGGGCTTCAAGAGGTTCAACTTCCGGGCAACGTCGTTGCAGACCCGGGTCAGAGCAGCCTTGAACCCGGCCTCATGGGTCCCGCCCTCCAGGGTGCGGATGGTGTTGGCAAACGAGAACAACGTCTCGACGTAGCTGTCGTTGTACTGGAGTGCCACATCGACCATGACCTCGTCGCGCACAATGGAAAACGCGATCGGCTTTGGGTGCAGCACCTCCCGGTTGAGGTTCAGATACTGGACAAAGGAGACAACCCCTCCCTCGTAGAGGAACTTAACCTCATGGCCCGTCGCGACTTCCACCAGCGACAGCTCGAGGCCGGCATTCAAGAACGCCATCTCTCGCAGGCGGTTAGCCAGGATGTCAAAGTCAAATTCGGTCGTCTCGAAAATCTCGGCGTCGGGTCGGAACACCACCTCGAATCCGTGGTCGCGGGCCGGTCCGGCATCCCGGACGGAACCCAGCGGCTTTCCGCGGCGGTACTCCTGCACGAATCGATGGCCATCACGCCGGGAGATGGCATAGAGTTCGGAGGCGAGGGCGTTCACGACGGAAAGTCCCACCCCGTGAAGCCCGCCCGACACCTTGTAGGCGGTGCCGCCAAACTTTCCGCCGGCATGAAGCTTGGTGAGGGCTACCTGCAGGGTCGAAATCTTCTCGGTGGGGTGCGGACCAACCGGAATTCCGTGCCCGTTGTCCCACACGCTCACCTGGCCGTCGGCCATAATCTCCACTTTGATACGGTCGCAGCGCCCCGCTAACGCTTCGTCCACGGCATTGTCAACCAACTCGGTGACCAGGTGATGGAGCCCCCGGGAGCCCGTCGAGCCGATGTACATGCCGGGACGCTTCCGAACCGCCTCCAGGCCCTCTAAGACCTGAATCTGGGCTTCGTCATACACCGGGGTGTTCTCGTCGTCTCGCACTGGCGCCTCCAAATAAATATCCGCGCCCCGGCCTTCCGACATTTGCGAAGAAGCCTGCGAGCGAGCGGTTTCCTACATTATATAGCAAGCCGCGCCGATTCCACCCTGCCAGGGTCAGGACCAGGGCCGTCGTGCGCGCGCGGCCAGGGTCGGGGGGCTTACAGGCGCGCACCATACCCCCCTATCGGTCAGTACCCAGGCTCGCACCGGCTCATCGGATGTCTCGACGACCCGACCCTGCGCGCGCAAGGCCGCGAACCACTGCTTGACCGTCCCCGAGCGCGTTCCGAGCTCCGGATCAAGAATGAGAATCAGATCGCGTCCGTAAAGACTCCGGTCCCCGCCCACATGGAGAATCACCCGTTCACCCCGGCGGCGGGTCCCCCGACTGGTCTTCGGGTCCGTCCGCTTCCGCTGCTTCCGCGGCGTCTAAGACAGCTCGAAGCGCCTTTAACCGATGCGCCCACCCCGCGTTCCCGATCCCGTCGGCATTCGTCCCTGAGGAGCCGAATGCCCGCACCACAAAACGTATACGGGTGACCGAAGCATTCTGAAGAGCCTCGTTCAGCGCCGTCACGAGATCGGATTCGACGTAGTTGAGCTCCTGTGTCCACACCGGACTCGGCACCGCCACCGTCAGCTGTCCGTTATAGAGCGAGAGCGGACGAGTGACCTGCGAAAGGGGCTCTCCCACCACGTCGGACCAGACGATCGAGATTTGCTGGAGGGCCTCCGCCGGCTGCCAGCGGTAACGTGTCGCCACCGCCTTTAGGATGGAGGAAATGGGCTCCATCTTATCCCCCCGTCTGGACCGGACGCAGTACCCCCGCCTCTACGGCATAACGCAGGTCCGCCATCTCGCCGATGTCCTCCCGGTCCGTGTCTGTCACCACGGTCTGCTGGCGCGAGCGGCTCATCAGCCGGAGGAGCGCCTGCCGCCGGACTCCGTCCAGTTCCGAAAACACGTCATCCAGAAGCACCACCGGCTGGCGCCCCGACACTTCCTCGAGGATGTCGCGGCTAGCGAGCTTTAAGGCCAGCGCGAGACTCCGCTGCTGACCCTGAGAGGCGAACAGATCCGCCGACCTTCCGTTGACGGTAATGCATAGATCGTCCCGGTGAGGGCCGGTAAGCGTGGCGCCGCGGATCCTCTCCTCCTGCCGCCGTCGCTCAAGCTCGGCCAAGAAAGCGGCTTTCGTAGACGTGACGGCATGACCTCCCCGTTCGAGTGCGATTACCATGTGGTCAATCGGAGCCAGGGCGCCCAGTACGTCAGGGACCCGGGCTTGCAAGGACGCCACCACCTCCTCCCGCACGCTCCAGACGTACGATCCCGCCTCCGCCAGCAAGGGATCAAAGCTGTCAAGAACGGTCTGCGCCGCGTCCCCCTTGAGGGCCCGATTGCGTTGGGACACTGCCCGTTGATAGCGGCGCAGTTCGGGTAGATAACGAGGGCGGATCTGGCCAGCCACCTCGTCGAGAAAGCGCCGTCGCAGCTCGGGACTCCCCTTCACCAGCATGAGATCGTCGGGTGAGAAAGCGACGGCAGGGATGCGCGGGCCTGACTCTCGCCGGCGCAGGGGATTCACCGTTACAACGCGCTCTTTCTCGACAGGGTTCACGCCTTCGCCCATCCAGGGGCCGTGGAGGCGGTATCCGTCGTGACCCCAGGCCACCAGATCACGATCGGACTGCCCGCGGAGCGAGATGCCGGCCAGAAGCAGCAAGAGGGCCTCCAGGAAATTCGTCTTCCCCTGGGCATTCTGCCCGACCAGTAGTGTGACGGCGGAAGAGAGCGGAACCTCACCCGTAGCCAAGTTGCGGAAGTGCCGGACGGTCACTGAGAGGAGTGCCACTACACGAGCTGGCGAAGCGGCAGCACGATGTGAAAATAGTGGCTCGTTCCCTTCTCGCGAAGCCGGGCCGGCGACTGCAGGCCCGAGAACTCGAACACCGTTTCGTCGCTCTCCATGGACTTCACTCCATCGAGAAGGAGGGCCGGATTGAACGAGAGTTCCAGCTCGTCTCCGGTGCTCATCACGTCCAGCATCTCGTACGCCTGTCCGACATCCATGGCTTCACTCGACAATTCCATGGTTCCTGGCTGGTGCTTTACACGGATGGCAGCCGCGTGATCCCGATGGATGATGAGGTTCACGCGTTCGATAGCGCCGCGAAACTTGCCCGTGTCCACCGTCAGTTCTGCCACGAATCCGTCGGGCAGAACCCGTTGATAGTCGGGGAAGCGTCCTTCCAGCAAGAGTGTCGTGATAGACCCTGCTTCGGTGGAAAACCGGATCTGCTTGGGCCCCACGGTAACCACGACACCTTCGCTGCCAGACAGGCGGGCAGCTTCCTGGAGGCCCTTGGCCGCCACCACGAAGTTCACCGGCTCGCCCCGGAGGTCCGGGACTGGCGCCCACGCCTGGGACAGGCGGGTGCCGTCCGTACTCACCATGACAATCTTGCCCTCGCCAAGCGCCATATGGACCCCTTTTAGGATGGGGCGGCTCTCGTCACGAGCACAGGCAAAGAGGGTTTGACGGGCAAGCCGCGGCAGGACTCCCGGTTCCAGAGTGAAGTCGCCCTGCGTCGACCCTGGGGCCGGAAACGTGGGCATGTCTCGTGCCGCCATGCCCTGCAAAGTGGCACGATTGCGCCCGTAGTGCACGGCCACCTGTCCGCGCTGGTCGTCGGAGTCGATGCGCACCTCGGCCGTCGGGATGCGCTGAATCAAGTCGGAAAAGGTCTGGGCCGGAATGATGACACTGCCTTCCGCCTCGACGTTGGCCGGAAGGCGGGTTTCAATAAGGGACGTAAGATCCGTGGCGGAGATCCGCACCTCGCCCTCACGCGCTTCTACCAGCACGCCGGCCAAGGCAGGCAGCGTATTCTGGGGGCTCACAATCCGAGATGGAATCTGGATCGCCCGGGCCAGAACGGGCTGCTCGGCAACGAATCGCACAGGGCGTTCTCCTTTACTGATCTAGATCTTAAACCTAGTCGTCGTAGTAGGCACTGGGGATAACGGGGATAACTTGTCGAACGGTTGCCGGTTCTGATTCTGCGGTTCTCCGCTCGTCGGGATAATCCGGGGACAAGCAGAAACTTATCCTCACTCCCCTTCCTAATATAGGAAACCTGGCGTCGCCTCTGAGGATAACAGCGTACTTGTTCACAGATCCGCCGCCGTCCATCCCCAGGTTGTCCACCGTCATCGGTTGCGAAGACGCCGGGCCAAATCCTCCAAAACATGGTTAAATGTGGGATCCCGCCGCCGCTCTAGCTGGATCTTGTCGTAGGCGTGCATCACCGTCGTATGATCGCGCCCTCCAAACGCCTCCCCGATCCGGGGCAGACTGGAGTCGGTGAGTTCGCGTGCGAGGTACATGGCGACCTGTCGCGGAAACGCAACAGCGCGCGTGCGCCGTTTGGACTGGAAGTCGTCACTCCGAAGATTGTAGTGCTGCGCGACTTCGTCCTGAATGGCACGGATGGTAAGCGGGCGCGGGCGGCTCGACATCACCACGTCCTTTAGGGCCTCATGGGCGACATCCAGAGTGAGGGCGGTCCGGATCACCGACGCATAGGCAATCACGCGGATGAGCGCTCCCTCGAGCTCACGGATGTTCGTGTCGACCCGGGCGGCAATGAACTGCAAGATGTCGCCCGGCACCTCGAGATGCTCGAGCTGGGCCTTTTTGGCCAGAATGGCGACCCGGGTCTCCAGATCCGGCGGCTGGATGTCGGTGATGAGACCCCACTCAAATCGGGAACGGAGTCGCTCTTCGAGGGTCGGGATGTCTCGCGGAGGACGGTCTGACGATATGACGAGCTGTTTGCCGGCGCCGTGCAGAGCCTCAAAGGTGTGAAAGAATTCCTCCTGCGTCCCCTCCTTGCCAGCGACGAACTGGATATCGTCTATGAGGAGCACGTCGATGTTGCGGTAGCGCTGGCGAAATGACACCATCCGGTCGCTGCGGATGGCGTTGATCATTTCATTGGTAAAGGTCTCGGAGGAAACATAAAGCACTCGCGCATCGACCCGACCACTCAACACCCGATGTCCGATGGCGTGCATGAGATGCGTTTTGCCTAGACCCACGCCCCCGTATACAAACAGAGGATTGTAGGCGCGGCTTGGCATCTCCGCGACCGCCTGACAGGCCGCCTGTGCAAACCGGTTAGAGTTGCCCACCACGAAGCTGCTGAAGAGATACCGGGGATTAAGCCGGCCGCGGTACTCGTCTTTAGCATGACTTTCGACGTAGACGGTGGCGACCGTACTGCCACCGAACGATGAGGAAGCCTCGTCATCGGAATCAGAAGACGCCACCAGGCGAATGTGCACCGGATCGCCCGTCAGTTCCTCCAGGGAGGAGCGGATGAGGCCGCCATAGTGCGTTTGCAGCCATTCGCGCGCGAACTCGCTCGGCACCTGCAGGGTCAGAACGTTGTCGTTGAAGGACTCGGGGTAGATGTCCTTGACAAAGCTTTCAAAAGCCGGGGTCTTCACGTCCTGGCCAAGCTTGTCGAGGACCCTCCCCCATAGGGTGTCAATTCCTGCGTCAAGCATCGTATCGAGCCTCCATGATTCGCTCCGAACTTTGACGTCGTACGTCCCGCCGCGGACGATGGCACCCGGTTTCCGGGAAATCAACAGTCGTGTCCACAGAGTTATCCACAGTCTGTTGATATCTGCCTAAGAAAGAACGAGCCCCGCCGGCAGTGCTCCGGAAGGGTAGGGCTATCATAGCAGGATCGCTCGCCCAGTTCCAAGCCGCCATGCACATTAAAAAGGATTCAGAAAGCGCGGGCCCTACACAATGGCGGCGGAGTCGGTTCCCGCTCGCCGATCCGAGGACCATCAGGTGGTCGCCGCCCTACCGGACTGCGGGCATATCATCGGCAGATGGCCACTGGCTCCCATCCGCGTTTCGCAAATGCCGGCGATCACACGCTGAGTCGGGAGGGATGGCAGGATCGGTACGGAAAGGGATCGCGACGTTATCAAATTGTTTGGGGGCGAGGCCGGCGTGGGAATCGATGACAAGGTGCACCGTGAACTTCGGTCCGTGTGGGACACGATGAGTCCTATGAGGATTGATGATGTGGTGGCGGTGCGGAACGAGCTGGACGCCACGACGATCTCCACCCCGCGCGACCCGGCCATCAGCTGGGACAGCGCCATGGTGCCGGGTCTATCTGGAGCGCCTGCTGTTCGCGTTCGGACGTTTGTCCCGGCGACTCGCCCGGATACCCCCATTGCGGCAGTAGTGTGGATGCATGGGGGCGGGTTTTTGTTCGGAGGCGCCGAGGACAACGACGGGATGGCCCAGCTCTTGGCTCGGGAGACAGGCGCTTTGGTGGTGTCGGTGGACTATCGTCTGGCGCCGGAGCACCCGTTTCCCTGCGGTCTGGAGGACTGCTATGCGGTGCTGACGTGGCTCGCGGCCGAAAGCACACGGCTTGGCGTCGACCGCGCCCGCATCGGGGTGGGCGGCGTGAGCGCGGGCGGGGGCCTTGCCGCCGGCCTCGCTCTTTTAGCGCGGGATCGGGGTGGTCCCGCCATCGCCTTTCAGATGCCCCTGTACCCCATGCTGGATGACCGCAATGTCACCCCCGCGAGCCACGAAATCACAGACAGCCGGACGTGGAGCCGGGACAAAAACCTGACGGCCTGGAGACACTACCTCGGCCATGAGCCGGGTGGAGACTCGGTCTCTCCTTTTGCCGCGCCCGCGCGGGCGCGGGATCTCGCAGGGCTGCCGCCCGCCTACACAATGGTGGGGACGGTCGACCTATTCCGAGACGAAACTATCGACTACATGAGTCGGTTGAGCCAGGCGGGCGTACCGGTGGAATGGCATGTGGTGCCGGGGGGCTTTCACGCCTTCGAACACGCCGTGCCCGATGCTGAGGTGAGCCGGCGCGTGCGCTGCGAGTATGTGAGCGCGCTTCGAAGGGGGCTTTCGGGCCAATTCATCTGAGATCGGCGTCTTGGGGTTCTTTCTAGCCTTCTAACACGCGTCGAGGACGAGGGGCACGATCCGGCAGCCCGGCGAGGACCGCCCCTGCCGCCGACAGCAGGGCTGAGATTATGAACGCTTCTCCAAGCCCCGTCTGGAATGCTCGATGGCCTGCGGCGGAGGTGCTCACATCGAGCCCGGCCACAAAGCGGGATAGATTCACCTGTCCCATCACGGCTGCCAAGATGGTGAATGACAGCGCGAGGGAAAACAGCTGCCCCGTGTTGAACAAGAGCGAGCGTGTACTGGCCACCACCCCCCGGCGATCCGGAGGCACGGCTCCCATGACGGAGCTCGTGTTGGGAGCATTGAAGAGGCCGTTTCCGACGCCCGATAGAAACAGACCCAGGCCCATCAGGAGATATCCCCCATCGAGCGGCGTTCGCGCCAGCATGGCGAGGGACACGGCCGTGACCCAGAGCCCGGCCGCCGCCAGCCACCGGAAACCGCCCCGGTCCGACAGCCGTCCGGCGATGGGTCCCACGATCATGATCGATATCGTGAGCGGCAGCATCTTCAGTCCTGCTACCAGAGGAGAGTTCCCGTCGAGGCCCTGAAACGCAAAGGTCAATAGAAACATGAGGGCCCCTCGCGCGAGCGAGTTGAGTAACAGCGCCGAGTTGCCCAGAAAGAACACCCGATTCCGGAGAAGGCTAAAGTCGATGAGCGGGGCCGCGGTGGCCAGCTCCACGCGCACGAACAGCGCGAGGGTGGCAGCCCCCACGCCGAGGAGCGTCCAGATGAAAAGCGGGGACGATCCTTCAATCACCGAAGTGAGCCCCAGCAGGATAAGGACGATGGCGGCAACGAATAGCGCCATGCCGGTCAGATCAAAGCGCTCCCCGGCGTCGGTGGTGGCAATTTCCCGCAGGGACGTAAACGTCCACACAGCCCCCAAAGCCCCGATAGGCAGGTTAACAAAGAAGATCCAGCGCCATCCCAAGGTGACCGTGATCACGCCGCCCAGCAGGAGACCGCCAAGCGCCCCCGTGAGGGCCGCGACCTGATTGATGCCCAGGGCATACCCTCTCCCCTCCCCGGGATAGGCGTCCGTTAAGATAGCGGTCGAATTAGACCACAAAAGCGCGGCCCCCACGCCTTGGATAAGACGGCCGACCAGGAGCAGGCGGGCACTCGGCGCAAAGCCGCACAGCGCAGACGACAACGTAAACACGACGTAGCCGAGCCCGTACATGCGGACCCGCCCGTGGATGTCGGCGAGACGGCCAAATGGCAGTAAGAGGGCGGTGATGACAACGGTGTAGCCCATCATAATCCAGAGCATGAGGCCGACACCGGTGTGCAGCTCACGTGCGATAGTTGGCAGGCTGACGGTCAGAATACTGCCGTCGAGCGAGCCCATGATGGTTCCGATGGTAGTATTGATGAGTACGGTTCGCTGGTGAACTCGGTTGGTCGGTCGGGGCCGAGATCCGGCGCCCTCCGGCGCACGCATGGCGTCAACTCCTGTTGCGGTCCTGATGCTGTAACAAAGTCGAAACGAACGGGCCCCATAGTAGGATTCATTTGGCGGTCTCCCGCAAGTTTAGGGGACCAGCACGGGGACGACCAGCTAATTTACCTTCCAGAGCAGGATCTTAGAGTCGGACGTGAGGGTCTGGCGTTGCAGAGGGGAGTCTATGACCCCGCGCCGGCTACAGTGCCATGGACCGCGTGACCGGAAGATGGGCCCTCCACGTTCATCAGGGCGCCGGCATAAAGACCGGATTTCCGCTATGGGACGAGGGTTTTAGGGCCCGGCCTCGGCTTGACCCCTACTGGGCCGGTGACTATAATGTAGACGATTTGCGCGGCGGGAGGTGAAGACTGCCATGAAGCGAACGTACCAGCCGAACCGCCGTCACCGGCACAAGGTGCATGGGTTTCGCAAGCGGATGTCGACCAGGGCTGGACGGGCCGTGCTTCGGCGCCGCCGCGCCAAGGGCCGGAAACGTTTAGCGGTTTAGCATGCGGGTAGAGCGGCTGAAGCGGCCGCGGGACTTTGGACGTACAGTTTCCAGCGGGACCCGCTACACCAACCGTTGGCTGGTTCTATTTGTGAGCAAGGCCCCTGGGGAACCAACCCGAGTGGGGTTCGCGGCGGCCCGTTCCGCGGGCACGGCCGTGAAGAGAAACCGGATTCGCCGTCGGCTTCGGGCAGCGGTGGCGGGCTTGCACCGTCCGTTCTGTCCAGGCCGACGCATTGTTGTTCTTGGCCGGGCGCCGGTGCTGGACGCAAGCTGGCAGGACCTGGTGGATGGGCTGACTGCCCTTTTGGACCGTGGTAAGTGCCTTGAGGGAGATCGATGCTGACGAACGTTGCTGTGGCGGTGATTCGGGGCTATCAACGCTTTGTCTCACCGTGGCATCTGCCCACGTGTCGCTATCAGCCCACCTGTTCGGAGTATGCCATCACGGCGTTTCGTCGCTATGGGGTGTTCCGGGGAGGGGTCATGGCGGTGCTGCGGGTGTTGCGCTGCCACCCGTTTCATGCGGGCGGATATGATCCGGTTCCATAACGCGGGGAGGCAGAGATGTTAGCCATCTGGCATGGGTTCGTATACATCCTGACGACGCTGTTCCTGTTTTTCACTCACATTACGGGCGACTATGTGCTGGGCGTGGTGCTGCTCACCATAGTGGTGCGGCTGGTGCTGCTGCCGTTGGGTGTCACGCAGGTGCGTTCGTTTCAAAAGATGGCGCGACTGGCCCCCCGGCAGCGGGAGCTGCAGGCCAAGCACAAAGGTAACCCTCAGAAGATGCAGGAGGAACTGTCAGCGCTCTACAAGGAAGAGGGCGTGAATCCGGCAGCGGGCTGCCTTCCGCTCCTGCTGCAGCTGCCGGTCATGTACGCACTGTTCGACGCGTTGCGCATCTTCCATTACTCCGCGCATAACGGGCTTTGGATCTGGCAAAATCTGGCCAAGCCGGACCCCTACTACATTTTGCCGGTCCTGGTGGCTATCAGCACCTTCTTTATGCAGCGACAGTCGATGCAGATGACACCGCCGCAGCCAGGCATGGAGCAGAGTCAGAAGATGATGCTGTGGCTGATGCCCATCATGTTCGGCTACATCGCATCGCGACTCTCGGCCGGTTTGTCGGTGTACTACGTCACCTCGAACCTGTTCCAGCTCGCCCAGACCATGGTGCTCCTAAGGAGTCCCCAACCCCCCGCGGCTTCCACCAAGAAAGTGACGACCTGAACGAACCGGTGGACGGTGTCGCCGAAGACACGCTCCAGGAACTAGCAGCGGACAGTCTCGCGGCCTGGGGCCTGTCCGCTTCTCCTGCGGCTGTACAGGGGATCGTGAGGCACTTTCTGCGCGTGCGGGAAGAAAACCGGCGTGTGAATCTAATGGGCTTGCGACACGAGCCCGCGTCCGTGGGCTTCATCCGGTTGTCCATCGACGCGATGTCCGCCGCGTTGGTGGTGGATGCCGGCGGCCCGGCCGTGGATCTCGGAAGCGGCGCGGGTTATCCCGGCCTTCCGCTGGCCCTCCTCCACCCCAGCCAGTCGTGGACGCTGGTGGAGGCGACCAAGAAGAAGGCAGCTTTTATAGAACGGATGGTCGATGAGCTCGCCGTGCCCAACGCCAGTGTGGTGTCACAGCGGGCGGAGGAGTGGGCGCGCAAGACGGGGCCGCGCTTTTCCTGGGCGACGGCGCGGGCCATCGGCCCCCTTCCCCTCGTGGCCGAGCTGGCGGCTCCGCTGCTAGTGGTGGGTGGCCGGGTGGTAGCCATGAGAGGACCGGCTGGTGCCGATGAGGCACAACAGGCCAGGGCGGCCCTGGAGGTGCTGGGGCTGCGGGTATTGGGCGCGCGTCAATTCGCCTTACCGGAGGGACAGGGAGCGAGGACCCTGGTTCAATTGGAGAAGGTCGTGGATACGCCTTTTCGATTTCCGCGAATCGGAGCTACCCTCGGACGCTTTTGAGAGGAAGGGGCGGCTCGGGCCGCGAAGGCTTGGATGGGATCTCCAGCAAGAAGGTGAAGCAGGCGCATGGGGAGAGTAATCGCCATGGCCAATCAGAAGGGCGGCGTGGGCAAGACCACGACCGTAATCAATTTGAGCGCGTACCTGGCCGATTCAGGAAGACGCGTACTGGCTGTGGACATCGACCCGCAGGGGAACACCACGACGGGACTCGGTATTGACAAGGCAAGCTGTGAAACGTCGATTTATGATGTGCTCCTCGATGAGGCACCGGTCATGGCGGCCGTGCAGGCGACCCAAGTTCCGAGTCTCCATGTGTTGCCGGCTACGATGGATCTTGCGGGGGCGGAGATTGAGCTGACCCAGGTTCCTGAGCGCGAACGACAATTGTCACGGGTCCTCGCCCCTATCGTAGACCGCTATGATTTTGCCTTTATCGATTGTCCGCCGTCCCTGGGGCTCCTTACCTTGAATGCACTAACGGCGGCAGATGCCGTCATCATCCCGATTCAGTGCGAATTCTTCGCGTTGGAAGGCTTGTCGCAGCTTCTTTCCACGATCGACCTGGTGCGGCGTGAGGTAAATCCCCGACTGGTTCTGGACGGCGTTCTCCTGACCATGTTTGACGGCCGCACGAATCTTGCCCAGCAGGTAGCGGAGGAGGTGCGGCATCACTTTGGCTCCCAGGTGTTTCACGCGGTGATTCCGCGGACGGTGCGGCTGTCGGAGGCGCCGAGTTACGGTCAGCCCATTTCGCGCTACGACCCGCGCTCTAAAGGTGCGATCGTTTATGCCGAACTGGCGAAGGAGGTGTTGGAACATGCCTAGACAGCGTGGTCTCGGAAAGGGCCTGTCGGCCCTGCTGTCCGAGCAGGCGTCAGCCCAGGGGCCTTCTCGGGACGAAGGTGTGCGCGAGATCCGGCTGGACCTGGTGGATCCGAGCCCATTCCAGCCGCGGCGTCGGTTCGCGGAGGAGGCTCTCGCAGAATTGGCGGCCTCCATTCGCGAGCATGGGGTCTTGGAGCCGGTGGTGGTTCGCGCCGCGGGGCCACGGTACCAGTTGATCTTGGGAGAAAGGCGGGTTCGTGCGAGCCGATTGGCCGGCCGTGACGCGATTCCTGCCCTGGTCCGGCAATGGGATGATCGGAGCGCCATGGAGGCCGCGCTGGTTGAAAATCTGCAGCGCGAGGACCTGACACCCATGGAAGAGGCCCACGGGATTCAGCAACTGATGGAGCAGCAGGGTTGGACGCAGGAGAAGGCGGCGGAGCGCATTGGCAAGTCGCGTCCGCATGTGGCTAATCTCCTGCGCCTGCTCCAGCTGGAGCAGGAAATTCAAGCCCTGTTGGACGACGGCCGCCTCACGGCAGCGCATGGCAAGGTTCTGCTTTCCCTTACAGGAGAGCGGCGCCGCCTCCTCGCGGAACGCGCTGCGAGCGAGGGGTGGACGGTCCGACAGCTTACGATGGCAGCCGCCCGGCCTAACTCAGCGGTGACTCGCGCGGTGCCCGACGCCCATCTGAAGGCAGCCGAGGCGGATTTGCGCAAACGTTTGGGGGCGCGCGTCCGGCTTAAGGGCTCTCCGCAGCACGGCCGCATCGAAATCCCCTATCGATCACTGGAAGACCTGGAGCGATTGTTGGAGCTGTTAGGACGGGAACCCGACGGGGAGCCGCCGGGGGATTTTGCCGTGTGATGTTCCTCGAGGAACAATCCGGGTCTTGTTCCCCGAGGAACATTGCTCAGAATCGGGCGGGACGATTGTGGGAGTGGCGATAAGCAGGCATTCTGAGAGGCGCCCATCGTGGCGTGGTGCTCTGGATCGGGAGGAATCGAATCGTGAGTTTGCCGATGCTGGATTTGGTCTATGGGGCCCTGGCTCTGGCTCTTATCGGTATTGTCTTTGGATTGTGGGGTTTGTCGGCGGCATCGCGGGTGCGCCGTCGTCTGCGGAGGGTCTTGCGTGGTAGCCATGAAAACCTCGAAGACAGCCTCGCTGCCGCCCAGGCCGCCAGTCAGGAGGCGCAGGCTGTGGCACAGGCGTTGCAAGGACGTGTCGAGGAGTTGGAACGCGGGTTGGAAACGGCGCTTACCCAGGTTGGCGTTGTTCGGTTCAATCCGTTTTCCGACACCGGTTCGGACCTGTCTTTTGCGGTGGCTCTCTTAAATCATCGGGCGTCAGGGGTTGTCTTCACGGGACTTTGGGGCCGTGAAGAAGTGAGGGTGTACGCGAAAGAGATTCAGAGCGGTGACAGCCGCTATGCACTCTCCCAGGAAGAGCGCCAGGCTGTAGAGCTAGCCCGTACGCAGAAGCATCGCGAATAGAGGCTGGCGCTTCCCCGCCCCCCGGTCATACACATGACGGGGGGTTTGTCATTGCGCTGGGCTCTGGTGGCGCTTGCGTACGCCGGTGCGGTGGTTGGGGCCGGGTTCGCGAGCGGGCAGGAAATTTATGTGTTTTTCAGCCGTCATGGTACTGAGGGCGGATGGGGTATCCTGCTGGCCGGCACTGCCTTCTTCCTGCTGGGTTCAAGGGCGCTCGATTTAGGAGCGCAAGGTGTTCACGACTATCGCACCTTATTGCGGCTCGTTTATCCGAGCCGTGCGGTCCCATACATCGATGCTCTGGCGATGCTATTTCTGGCGGGTGGGATGGTAGTGGTTGCAGCCGGAGCCGGGGCGGTGGTGCACACGCTCTGCGGAGTGCCGGCGCCCGTCGGCTCGCTCGTCCTGTTGGTCGTCGCCGCGTTTATCTCGGTGCGGGGGGCCAGCGGGGTGCTGGCAGCCAACGGACTGCTTGTCCCGGTGTTGACGGTGGTGGCCCTCATGGTGGCCCTGCATGCTGGCGGCAGGTTTCGCGGTCCGGGCTCTCCGCGGTGGTGGGTGTCATCCCTCCTCTACGTGTCGTACAATCTGTTCACAGGCTTGCTGGCTCTGCTCGGGTTAGGACGCTTGCTCCCGGCACGGGCTGAGCGCCGCGCGGCTGCCGCCGCTGGAGCGTTGCTCTTGGTACTGCTGGCGCTCGCGCTCCATCGGGCGCTCCTGGGCGCAGGTGGGATCGTCGGTTCGATCCCAATTCTGGACCTGGCACGAGGCATGGGGCCAGTGTGGGCGGGGGCTTATGCGGTGGCCCTCGGGTGTGCCCTCGTAACAACCGGCGTGGCCCAGACGTTCTCCTTCGGTGAGCGTTTCGGAGCCCGGCGGGTGTGGTGGGTTTTCGCCTTGTGGCCGGCGACCTGGATCGGCTTTCAGACCCTGGTTCGTGACTTTTATCCGTTGATGGGTGTCCTCTCAGTGATTATCTGGTGGCCGGTCCTTCGGAGGCGGCGCATCGTCAGACAGGGATAGGACAGGGAAAGGCAGGTTTCCGATGGCGACCGAAGAAGACACCGGGCGTCCAGACTTTCAAGAAGTGGCCCTCCCGCTCCTATCGCAGGGCGATACGGAGTGGCATTATGGTCACTTTGACGAGGCTGAGAAGCTGTACCGCCAGGTTGTCGAGAAGTTTCCACATCGTCCCGAAGGCTACAACAAAGTCGGGGTGGTGTTTGCCGACCGCCGCGATCTGGGTGAAGCGCGGTACTGGTTTCAGACGGCTTTGTCGAAGGACAAGACATACGCCCCTTCCTTGACGAACCTGGGCAACCTGCTTCTGGAGGACGGCAAGGTGGACGAGGCCGTCGTGTATTATCAGATGGCCATCAATCAAGACCCCAACTACGTGCCAGCCCACCGTAATATGGCCGTGGCCCTCCGCCGGCAGGGACGCTACTTTGAGGCCGTGCGGCAGTTGAAGCGATCCGGCACCAATGTTATGGGGAACCTCAGCAGCTTCGGATTCAGGCCGCCGCCGAACGATCCCCGGATCCCCGACCCGACGCGGGGGATACGACGAACGCCGCGCGGGCGGCCGAACTTCGGTCTCATTTTGATGTTCATCATCATCGGGGTGTTCATATTGCTGCAGGTGTTGCACCGGTGAGACGCCGTGGTGGTCCCCGTTGGTATGGAGTGGTGCTGGCCATCGTCCTGCCTGCGTTGGGGGCGCTGATGGCCATGCGATTGGCGCCGGGAGACGGCCTTTCGACATTTTTCGTGGGGTTTTTAATGGCCGTGACGCTGGGGCACATTGGCATGGCCGTCGCAGACTGGCAAGTTATTCCGATTTTCTGGATCCGTGATGTCCTAATTGGAGCCGCCATGGCCGTGGTCTCCTGGGCGGTTGGACGGTATGCGGGCGGCGGCCGGGTGGATCCAGCGCTCATGGCACTTGTGGGAACATACCTGCTCTTGATCTGGCCCTCGGAGGCGCGCAGACGATGGTCCTGAACTGGCTCACGATCGCCGTCCTGGTCTTCCTCGCCCTAGGGGCTCTCGGAGGATTCCGGCGCGGGCTCCTCTTGGTCGTCTTCAGTCTGGCCGGCTACGTAGGAGGACTCATTGCGGCGGCCCGCTATCAGCACGCGGTGACGAGCTCCCTTATGGCGGTCCTGCCGGTGCGCCGCCTGGTCATCCGATTTGTGCCCACCGCACAGGGAAGCGCCTTCTCGTATCACCAGGGCGTGAACCTCTTTCACACGATCTTGGGTCTCCTGGTCTTTCTCATCATGGTAGGCCTGGCAGAGGCGGTGGCGCGCGCGGTGGGCGTCGCCATCACGCGGGTCGTAGCGAGGCGGGGCCTGCTCGGTGCGGCCAATCGGGTGGGAGGGCTGGCCGGGGGACTGGCGGAAAACGCTGTCATCGGCGGCCTCATCTTTGGTCTCCTGTTGTCCTTGCCGATCTTTGACGGCACACCCATCCACCATGTCATTGTGCATAATGCCCTCGCACTCGCTTTGGCCCACTTTGTGAATCATTTCGCAAACTGGCGCGCCGAGAGGTGGGTGGCCTGATATGCCGTCCCTGATCGCGCAGCGCGCCCTCGCGATTGCGGTCATCATTGTCGTGGCAGCCGCTACGGCACGGGTGGCGGCGCTGGTGCTGAGACGGATGGAGGAGCGCCACGCGCGCACGGGTGCGCAGGGCCGGCATACCACCATCTTCCCGCTTCTTCGAGACATCGTGCGTTATCTTATCGACTTTCTCGCGCTCGTCATCGCGCTCGACAAAGTCGGCATCAATACCGCCTCGATTCTGGCGGGCGCCGGCGTTGTGGGATTAGCGGTGAGCTTTGGTGCTCAGAGCGTCGTGCAGGACTTCGTCACTGGGGCGTTTTTGCTGTATGAGGATCAATTCCAAGTCGGGGAGCAAATTGGACTGCCGGGACTCAATCTTACCGGCACCGTGGTGGAGGTGGGACTCCGCACGACTCGCTTGAGGGCGGTTGGAGGCGAGCTTATCACGGTGCCGAACCGCTTCATCACGGAAGTCACCAATTTTACCCGTAGTGTGGCCCGGGAGGATACCGTGTCGGTGATCCTGCCGGCTCGTCTCGACGCCGACCCCCGGGATGTGCGGCGGACGCTCGAACGGGTGGCGGCGGCGGTCGATAGCCGCGCCGGCGTAGCGGGGATGACGGATGCCACGGGGGGCGTCCAGCTTTGGACTCTTACCGCCACCGTGCCCCCGCAGGACCACGACATCGCCGAAAAGCTTCGAGAACAGGGACTTTACGAACTGGGACGGGCCGGCATGCTTCGAGGTCCAGCGCTGGAGGGTGGAGCAGATGGAGCGTAAGCGCTACGAGCTCGGGATGGTGGTGCAGCTCAAAAAGGGACATCCGTGCGGCACCGACCGCTGGGAGATCACTCGGACCGGGCTCGATTTCGGATTGCGATGCCTAGGGTGCGGCCACCGGGTCATGCTCGCGCGGGAGAAGTTTGAGCGGGCCGTAAAACGGGTGATCGTGGAGGCGGGCTCCCAAGGGGGGCCGTCTCCTGGCGGGCCACCGACGGGTACGGTATAATGACGCGCACTCGGGTCAATCGATCCGGCTATCTATCCCGCCCCGGACGTGTGCTGGGGCCGCCCGCAAGGGTGCCCGTGGGAGGAGGTGAACAGGTTTGGCTCAATATGAGCTGATGAGCATCATTCGCCCCGACTTGGACGACGAACACGTCGAGTCTGCAGTGGAATCCCTCACAAACATCGTGACGCAGTCCGGCGGCACCATCGAACAGGTGGACAAGTGGGGCAAGCGCCATCTGTCCTATCCGATTGAGGGCCACCCCGACGGATACTATGTCGTGGTGTCCTTCAACGGCAAGGGCCCCATTAGCAACGAGATCATGCGCGTACTCAATCTCACCGAGGCAGTCATGCGCTCCATCGTCGTGCGGACCGACCCCGACTAGAACCATGCAGGCCGTGGCAGCCCACATCCCTGGCGTTTCGGCGGCAGCTATACAAGGAGGGCAATATGCTGAACCGAGTGATCCTGATCGGGCGTCTGACCCGCGATCCGGAACTGCGTGTGACCAGTCAGTCCGGGGTTCCTATGGCCTCCTTCAGTATAGCGGTCGACCGTCCTTACCAGAGCCAGAGCGGGCAGCGGGAGACCGACTTCATCGACTGCGTGGCGTGGAGGCGGCTCGCCGAGACCGTGGCCGAGCACATGCGCAAGGGCCGTCTCATCGCGGTCGAGGGTCGTCTGCAGATCCGCAACTACGAGACCCAGGATGGCCAGCGGCGGCGCGTGGCCGAGGTGGTGGCCGATGACGTCCGCTTCCTGGATCGACCGCGTGACACCGACCGGGAAGGGGCCCGGAGCAGCGAAGAGGATGTGCAGATGCCGGAGGACCTTCCGTTCTGAAAACCACACCGAAATCGCGGTTTTGGGGCGCGGGTCTCCCTTTAGCCAGCCGAGCAGAACCGATGGGAGAGGAGGATGACAGTGCGTAGAGAGCGTGGAAGACGTCCCAAGAAAAAGGTGTGCTCGTTTTGTGTAGACAAGGTCACCCGGGTGGACTTCAAGGAAGCCAACCGCTTGCGGCGCTACGTAAGTGAGCGTGGTAAGATGCTGCCCCGGCGCGTTTCGGGCAATTGTGCCAAGCATCAGCGGCAGTTGACGGTTGCCATCAAGCAGGCCCGGGTCATGGCGCTGCTGCCGTTTACGGTCGAGTAGCGCGGAGCGATGGAAAGGACACGACGCCATGCAGGTCATCTTTCTGCAAGACGTGTCGGGCGTGGCCCGGCGCGGGGATGTGAAGGAGGTTAAGGACGGTTACGCCCGCAACTACCTCCTGCCCCGCAAGCTGGCCGAACCTGCTACCGAGGGCCGCCTGAAGTCCCTGCAGGCGCAGCATCAGGCTCAGGAACGCAAGCGGACTCGTCTCATGGATCAGGCTCGGCAGATGGCGGAGTCCCTGCGGACCGTGCGGGTGGACATCAAAGCGCGGGTCGGCGACTCCGGACGGTTGTTCGGGGCCGTGACGAGCCAGGATGTGGCGAACGCGCTCGGCGAAATGGGCTTTAGCGTGGACCGAAAAAGTCTGCGCATGGATGCCCTCAAAACACTCGGCGACCACGAGGTGCCGGTGCATCTTCACGAAGGCGTCACGGTCACGCTCACGGTGCGGGTGGTGCCGGCATGAGTACGACTGATCGGACCGGCCGCAACGGCCGTACCGTTCGAACGAGCCGTCCGCGGCTTCAGGTGCTGGAGCGGCGGATTCAGGCGCTCTACGATCTTTTGGTGCAGGTTTACGGACCTGAGCGGCTGGTATTAAAGGCCGGCAAGCTGCAGGCGCTCCGCGATCTAAGGGCAGAGGATCCCGGGCGGAAGCTTCTGGGCTTGAAGAAGATCGTGATGGAAGATCCATCGCTCGCGGAGGTTCCCACGGCTCACGAGCTTTCGCGGGAGCTTGATCTCCTCGAAGAGGAACTGGCGGACCTCCTGGCGCGGAGGACGCTTGAAGAAGATCTCGAAAAGCGCATCGCCGAGCGCATGCAAGAGCGGCATGAGGAGTACGTGCGCGATATCCGCCTGCAGCTTATTAAAGAAGAGAGTGGGCCGGAGACTCCGGAGACGCAGCGCAAGCTAAAGCGCCTCGAGGATCTTGAGACGCGGCATCTCGAACAGTCCGCGCTCGACATCATGCGCCCCTCCTCGTTGGAGGAAGTAGTGGGCCAGGATGCCGCGATCCGGGCTCTATTGGCCAAGCTGTCATCGCCTTACCCGCAGCATCTTCTGCTCTACGGGCCGCCAGGCGTGGGTAAGACCACGGTGGCGCGGCTTGCACTGGAGGCCGCGCGGCAAAGGCCCGGAAGCGTCTTCGGCGACGACGCGCCGTTTGTTGAGGTGGACGGGGCGACGCTGCGCTGGGATCCACGCGAGGTGACAAACCCGCTTCTCGGCTCCGTGCACGACCCTATCTATCAGGGCGCGCGCCGGGATTTAGCCGAAGGGGGCATCCCCGAGCCTAAGCCGGGTCTAGTGACCGAAGCCCACGGCGGTGTGCTCTTTATAGATGAGATTGGTGAGATGGACCCCGTCCTCCAGAATAAGCTCCTGAAAGTCCTCGAGGACAAGCGAGTCAAGTTCGACTCGGCTTATTATGATCCGGACGATCCGGCCGTCCCCCAATACGTGAAGAAGATGTTCAGTGAAGGCGCACCGGCCGACTTTGTTCTCATCGGCGCTACCACCCGGAGTCCGGAGGAGATCTCTCCCGCACTGCGTTCTCGCTCGGCGGAGGTATTCTTCGACCCCCTGGAACCTTCCCAGGTGGAGGAGATCGCCGCCGAGGCGGCCCTGCGCATCGGAGTGGAGCTGGAGCCGGAGGCCTCCCGGATGCTCTCGCGCTACACGCTGGAGGGTCGACGGGTGGTGACGCTCCTAGCCGACGCGGTGAGCCTGGCGCTTCTGGGTCAGGAAAATCCGGGTGTGGTGACGGTGCGTCATGTGGTGGATGCCGTGCAGTCGGCGCGGCTCCCGCGGGTGGCCCTGTCGCACAAGGACGAGCCGCCCCAGATCGGGCGCGTGTACGGGTTGGCGGTAGCGGGATTCCAGGGGACTGTACTGGAGGTTGAGGCCGCGTGCTTTCCGGCCCGGGAAGAAGGTCGGGGACAGGTTCGCTTCAACGAGACCGCCGGCACGATGACCAAAGACTCGGTGTTCAATGCCGCCACGGTCCTGCGGGCCCTGACGGGCAAGGACCCTCAGGCATATGACTTTCATGTGAACGTCGTGGGCGGGGCTCAGGTGGACGGCCCGTCGGCGGGGGCTGCCATCTTCCTTGCGCTCTACAGCGCCATTACCGGTATCCCCCTCCGCCAAGACGTCGCCGTAACCGGCGAACTGTCACTGTCAGGCGAGCTCCGGGCCATCGGCGGCGTGTCGGAGAAAGTCTTTGGAGCGCGTCAGGCGGACATGAAGGTGGTGGTGGTGCCCGAGGCCAACCGCGACGACGTGCCGGCCAACCCGGGCATCGAGGTGAAGCCGGTGCGCACGGCGGCGGAGCTGGTGAAGGCGCTCACGCCGTGACGAACGACATCGACCGCCTCCCTCCCCAGAACCTGGAGGCTGAACTTGCCGTACTGGGCGCCATCCTCATCGACCCCAGTTCCGTCGACGATGTCGCCCAAATTCTGAGTGCCGAAGACTTCTACCGCGACGCGCACCGTGAGGTGTTCGAGGCCGTGGTCGAGCTCTTGAACCAGAACGGCGGCCACCAGATTGACGTCATCACCGTGTCTGAGGCACTCCGCCGCCGGGGCACGCTCGACAACGTAGGCGGCCTGGCCTTTTTGATGGAGCTGGCGCAGGTGGTGCCCACGGCCGCGCATGCGATCTACTACGCCGAGATTGTGCACGAGCGGGCCGTGCTCCGCCGGCTCATCGAAGCCGGGAGCCGGATTGTGGGCATGGCCTTTCAGGCGGACACGTCGCCCGCCGAGATTCTAGAGCAGGCCCAGCATACGTTGTCGGAACTGGCTCAAAAAGGTCGACGCGAGCCCGAACGGCTTCACCGCGTGCTGGTCCAGGCGCTCGAGCGCGTGGAAAAGCTGGCCGGACAAAAGGGCTTGGCGGGCCTATCGACCGGGTTTGGGGATCTGGACCGGCTGACGTCGGGTCTGCAGCCCGCTGACTTCCTGGTTGTGGCAGCCCGCCCGTCCATGGGGAAGACCAACTTTTGTCTGAACATCGCCCGCCACGTGGCGCTGCGAGAGCGGGCCACGGTGGCCATCTTCAGCCTTGAGATGTCGCGGGAGCAGCTTGCGATGCGCCTCATGGCGGCGGAAGCCGACATCGACGGTCAGCGGCTCCGGAACGGAGACCTGGGCGAGGAACAGTGGCAGCGTCTTACGCAGGCGCTGGGACGACTGGGCGATGCGCCTATCTACATCGATGACGCGGCTGGTCTCTCCCCACTGGAGCTTGCCGCCAAGGCCCGGGCGCTGCATCGCCGGGTCCCGCTTGGCCTTATCATCATCGACTATCTGCAGCTCATGTCGGGTCGGCAGCGCACGGAGAACCGCCAGCAGGAGATCTCGGAAATTTCGCGGAGTCTGAAAGGCCTGGCGCGGGAGCTTGATGTGCCGGTGCTCACGCTTTCCCAGCTTTCACGGGCCGTGGAGAGCCGCACCGATAAACGGCCTATGCTGTCGGATCTCCGTGAGTCGGGCGCCATCGAGCAGGACGCGGACCTGGTGGCGTTCATCTATCGCGACGACTACTATGTGAAGGACAGCGAGTCCCAGGGACAGGCCGAGGTCATCATCGCCAAGCAGCGGAACGGACCGACGGGCGTCGTTCACCTCATGTTCCGGAAGGATACGGGAAAATTTCTCAGCATCGCGGCCGAGCGCTGACGCTGGACCTGCCCTCGCCGGCAGGATCTGATGTGGCCGTTTTTAGGAGGCGCCTGTCTTGTCCGCAGTAGTCATCGTCGGGGCACAGTTCGGCGACGAGGGTAAAGGCAAGGTCACGAATTTCCTGGCCGCCAAGGCGGACATGGTCGTCCGGCACCAAGGGGGCGCCAACGCCGGCCACACGGTAGTGGTGGAGGACCGCACGTTCAAGCTCCATCTCATTCCCTCGGGCATTCTCTACCCCAAAAAGATTTCGGTCATTGCCAACGGGGTTGTGGTGGACCCCGAAGATCTGGTGAAAGAGATGGACTACCTTCTCTCCGAAGGCATCACGCTCGACGGACTTCGCGTCTCCACCCAGGCCCATCTCGTAATGCCGTATCATAAGCGGCTTGACGCGCTGCAAGAGGGACGGCGGGGCGACGCCCGCATCGGCACCACCCTGCGGGGAATCGGGCCGGCATACATGGATAAGGCGGGCCGTACCGGCATTCGGGTGGGACAGCTCAAATCGCCTGCCGAGTTCCGGGAGCTCGTTCATCAGCAAGTTCGGGAGAAGAACCGGCTGTTTGTCGAGGCCGGGGAAGAGCCGGATGACCCCGACGCTATGGTAGACCAGTATTTAAGCCTTGGGGAGCGACTCCTGCCCTATCTGGTCAACACGCCGGCCCTTATCAACGATGCGCTCGACCACGAACAAAATGTGCTCTTTGAAGGGGCGCAGGGCTCACTCCTCGACATCGACCATGGCACGTATCCCTATGTGACGTCGTCACACCCGGTAGCGGGCGGTGCCTGCATCGGCGCGGGAGTCGGGCCCACACGTATAGACCAGGTGTACGGCGTGTTGAAGGCCTATACCTCCCGAGTCGGTGACGGGCCCTTCCCGACGGAACTTTCAGGCAATCTCGCGCACGAGATCCGCGAGCGCGGGCAGGAGTATGGCACCACCACCGGTAGGCCCCGCCGCGTGGGGTGGCTCGACGGAGTCGCGCTCCGGCAGTCCGCACGCGTCAATGGCATGACCGGGGTTGCCGTCACCCGACTGGACGTCCTAGACGGGCTGCCAACGCTGCAGATTGCGACCCGTTACCGATTCCCGGACGGGAGCGTCAGCACCGATCTGCCCGAGGATCTGTCCACGCTCGCCCAGGCGGAACCTGAATATGCGATAACGCCGGGGTGGGATGCGCCGACGACCGGAGCTCGGCGCCTGGAAGATCTGCCGGCGGCCGCCCGGCATTATCTGGATCGTATTGGCGAAATTACCGGTGTACCAGTGGTGATGGTGTCGGTTGGTGCGGAGCGTGCGCGAACGATTGTTACCGGCTCGCTTTTTTAACAACCGCAGGCGGGTTTGACGAGGCGACGGCGGCTCATTATACTGAGGCACACGCGGAAGTAGTTCAGTTGGTAGAACGTCGGCTTCCCAAGCCGAAAGTCGCGGGTTCGAGTCCCGTCTTCCGCTCCAGTTTTTCGCGTTGGCGGCCCTGCGGGGCTGCCTTTTCTTGTTACGCCCGGCAGTGTAAGACGCTGGCCGAAAGCCCGTACCCGAGCCCGATTCGGAGCGCGGGTACACCAACTGTCCAGGCTTGATGACATCTGCGCAAAGACCGGTCCGTGTCCCCGCCCCTGAGGAGCGTATCTTTCTGTACGGGCCGCGTAACGGCGCGTCGCCGACGAGGAATCTAATCAAGGCTCCAGGTGGTGTGGGCGTCAGGGGTGCGCGCATCTTTGACCACGTACCCGGGCGAGGGGCCGAATGACTGCCCGAGGGGCGCGAAGCCGCGCCGGGCACGAGAAGCCCTGGGACGTAGGTCATGGCGTCTTCCTTGCAATCTCCACGACGCTTCGTGGCGCCACGCGCAGCCTGGTAGACGAAGCACGCGGGGTGACGCCCAAGGCATGAAGAGACGAGACGGCATTGCGGTCGGCTTTACGCAGTTGATATACTAATGGGCGCGCTGGCGTAGCTCAGTTGGTAGAGCGGTCGATTCGTAATCGACAGGTCGGGAGTTCAAGTCTCCCCGTCAGCTCCATAATTTTTGAAGCCCCGCAAGGATTGCGGGGTTTTCTCGTTGCTAAGAATCGGTGTTCAGAGCGAGGGCTATGCGTCGCCAAAGTGGTCGCAGAAGTCGGCAGCGGTCTGAATGGGCACCGGAAGGGCCTATCGGCCGTGTTGCGTTCACCGGAATGCGGCGTGATCGTGGTCGAGCATAGGGACTGCCTGACGCGATTCGGATCGGAGTACATCGAGGCGGCCTTAGCCGCGCCGGGTAGGAGATTGGTCGTCGTGGACCCGGAAGAGGTGAAGGACGACCTGGTGCAGGACATGATGGACGTGCTGACCAGCATGTGCGCGCGGTTAACGTTCGCCGGTCGGCACGGCACCGGGCCGAGAAGGCGTTGAAGGCGGCGGAGGCATGACCGTCACACAGGCATTCCGGTACGAACTGGACCCCGGCACGCAGCGTCGCGCCCGTCTGTCACGGGCAGCGGGCAGCACGGCCCGTTACGCCTACAACTGGGGTCTGGATCTCTGCCAGGCCCGTCTGAAGGCCAACCAGCCCGTACCGCACGCCGCCGAACGGCACCGTCTGTGGAATGCCGAGAAGCCGCGCCGGTCGTG
This sequence comes from Bacillota bacterium, assembly GCA_021818685.1. Taxonomy (GTDB): domain Bacteria; phylum Bacillota; class Sulfobacillia; order Sulfobacillales; family JAIMBI01; genus JAKATP01. Next base: position 38,576 of record JAKATP010000011.1, read on the forward strand.
GGTGTACGGCGTCTCCAAGTGCGGTGGGCAGGAGGACCTACGGGATCTGGACCGCGCCTTCGGCAACTTCTGGCGCGGGAGAAAGGAGGGCCGTCGGGCCGGCTTCACCCGCTTCCGTCGCAAGCACGGGCGGCGGGATTTGTTCCGGCTGACCGGTCGCATCCGTGTCCATCCGCACGCCGTAACGCTGCCCCGTATCGGGTCTGTGCGGACCAAGGAACGCACGGACAAGTTTGGCGGCCGCATTCTGTCGGCGACCGTCAGCCGGGAGGCTAGCCGTTGGTACGTCGCCCTGACCCGGCTACACCGCCGCATCCGCTGCCGCCGGCACGACTTCCTGCACAAGACGACCACGGAACTGACGACAACCAAGTCGGTCATCGTGGTCGAAGACCTCTCCGTACGCGGCATGATCCGCAACCGGCACCTCTCGCGGTCCATCACGGACGCCGGGTGGTCGGAGTTCAGGCGGATGCTGGAGGACAAGACCCAGTGGTACGGGTCCCGGCTGGTCGTTGCCCCCCGCCTCTACCCATCCACCAAGACCTGCTCGGTCTGCGGCCATGTCAAAAATGACATGCCGCTGTCTGAGCGTGTCTTCCGGTGTGCGATGTGTGGAGCGGAGATCAACCGAGATCTGAATGCGGCGCGCAACCTCGCGGCGCTCGTCGCCGGGAGGTCCCCGGAGACGCAAAACGCCTGTGGAGCAGAAGGCGCTGGCCGGGAGAACGGCCCGGTGAAACCGGCTGCTGTGAAGCAGGAATCTCTGAGCAGGAAACTGGCCGCATTCGCGGTCGGGCACAAAATGCCATGAAGAGAGGAACGG
>JAKATP010000137.1 GCA_021818685.1 Bacillota bacterium
CGGGATGGTAGGCATTCGATGCCGACGAATGTTGTGTGAGGCCCAGGATGGTGTAGGGGGAACCCGAGAGCCTGGGAGAGCCAACAGGAGACCGGAACCCCCCGGATTTATCCGTGGGGAGACTCAGGTGATCCGGTGGGATGCATCAACCCGCCGACACAAGGTCTCGCCGTGCCGCACGAAGGGGATGCGGCAGGCCGTACCCCCTTGGGGTTCCGTTGCGTCCAAGGGCACGCGAATCGCGACGGCCATCTGTCCAGGCAGTACAGGGCGCCTGCGGTGCAATCCAGGTGCACCCGGACGGTGCATGTGAGGAGCACCATCATGCGTGAACCAATGGAACGGTTGCGGGCGGACTTCCGGTGGCTCTCCGACGACGAGAAGCGCGAGTTTCTCGAACGCCTAGAAGAGGAGGGCTAGTATCGGGCGATGATCCGCCGGCTGCAGCAGGAAAGGGACAACCCGCAGGATGACGCCTACAACGCTCTCTAAGGCGGGCGACATCGTGCTGACGCCGTTTCCGTATGCGGACTGACCCGGCGAGAAGAAGCACCCGGTCGTATTGGTGTCGGTGGATCACGTCATGAGGGACACGGGGATCTCCAGTGCGGCCATGGTCACGTCTCATGCGACCCGAAATGCGCGGGATGTGCCCATCCTTGCGTAGCAGGATACCGGTTTGCGGTTTCCCTCGGTCGTCCGGTATCCCAAGGTTTTTTGGCTCGGACCCATCTCTCGCCCGGTGTCGCTTAGGGCGGCTCGGAGCTGCCGACGAGGCGCGCGTCCGTACCCGCCTCCACGAAGCGTTCGCCTAAACCTCCCAGGGACCTGATCCACTCCCCGTCTTACACCACGTGGAAGATCTCGTAGTGTAGCGATCCATCGACGAAACCCATCTGCTGAGCAATCTCGGCGTATTCACGGTCGGTCAAGGTGCGGACTTCATGGGCCGCATACGCATTGAGATCGGGATAGTGGTAGACGAGCCGGACACTATTCATCGGCCCGGCCAACCCTAGGAGGACGCGGGCCACCGCGTACCCATTGGCGTCAGCGTATTCCTGGTAGCGTTTCACCGCGTCGTGAAAGTCCGCCAGTCGACCCGATTCGATGCGACCGCGTACATGCACTTCGATGGCCATGTTGCCCGCCCCTCGCGTCGTTGTGATGACGGTCGACCCCTGGTACGACTCGGACGCCACGTACTCAACCTCTGCTGTGTCCATTGGGCTGGACCCGCCTGCAAGATACCAAGGCCGTTTGGCCCTCTTTCGACGGGCATATGGACCGGGGGCGCCTCTGTGCCGGTGTGCAGGGACCAACGCCTACCGGCTTTGGATGAGGCCGACGGTCCGATATACTGCCCCGGCTCGCCTCCCCACCGTCAAGTCTCGGGGGGTGACCCCGACGGCGGCCGAGGCTTTCGGCGTGCGGTCTTCAATGCGTGCCGGGAACCGTTTCGCTGGACGATGGAAGGGCAGCCCCAACGGCAGGAACGGATTTCAGGGAGGCGGCGGCGGGCCGCAGGAGCTGCGATGCGCTCGGCGACGTGCCGGCCGTTGGGGCAATACGGGTCGCGACGCCCGGAACGCGGGCCGCTTGCGTGTCTGCCCCTGGTGGCTGGGCGCCGCCGTGTGATGCTCTCGGATCCGCCAGGAGGCCCAGAGCCACCAGGTCCACCCCGCCAGGCTCACCAATGCCAGCCAGCCAAAAGCGAGGACAGTCTGCTGGACCCGGTTGTGGGCGGCCGTCACCAAGAAGACCCCGGGAACCACGGCCAGCACAAGGCCGGTTCCCGCAGCGAGCCGTACCCGCCATGGGTCGGGTGCCCGACGCCTGCGCGGGAAGGGGATGACGCGAGGGCCCGGTGTCTGCGAACACGGTGCGCGGTCGCCCACTGGGGCACCTCCTGTTGGGAACGGGGCTCACACGTCAGACGGCTCCGCCGCGACGAATCTATCCTCAAGACCCGCTTGGGCTACGCCACGTCGACCTGCGGCGGCCTCCGGTTCCACGAGCCGCTCCTGCGAGGCCTCACGGAGGGTCAGTCCTTTCGGCTCATGCAAGACGATCAACGTGAGCAGAACTCCTAAGACGGAGATGCCCGCCAACAGTCCCATGGTGCCGGGGAGGTGCAACTGCACCAAGAGCAGCGGAAACAGGAAGGCCGCAACGGCCGCGCCGAATTTGCCGGCGGAAGCCGAGATGCCGAACCCCATTCCCCGCACCGTGACCGGGAAGACCTCCGACGGATAGACAAACGTCGTGCTGTTGGGTCCGAATTCGATGAAGAAGTAGCTGACCGCGTAGACCAGGAGGAAGTCGAGGGGGACCGCGGTGATGCCTGGCACGAGCCACAGTACCCCGTAGGCCAGGGCCATCACCCCAAACCCCATCACCTGAATGAAGCGACGGCCCAGGCGATCCACGAGGAACGCCGAGACCCAATATCCGGGGGCGGCCGCGATCAAGAAGATCCAGAATGAGGTCAGGGTGTGCGAGATCAACGTCCCGTTCGGTTGCAACGCCTTCATCACCAAGCCCGATGAGACGCTGTTGCCGTAAAACGCCATGTCGAGGAACATCCAGGAGAACGCCGTCCCGATGAGGGTCAGGAGGAAGGTGCGATTCCGAAAGAGGATCGAGACCCGGTTGTCCAAGGCCGGGACGGTCCCCGTGCTCGCGACCGGCGCCCCGGTGAGGTGTTCCACCGTCTGGGCCGTGCCCTGCACGTCGCCCTTGACGCCGAGCGAGAAGTGCGGCGTCTCCGCGATGCGGCGGCGTAGGTAGATGACGACCCCGGCCGGAATCGCCCCGAGGCCCAACATGATCCGCCACGCCAGCGTCGGCGCGACGCCGCTGTGCAGGAGCAGCACCGCCACCAACGGCCCCACCAAGAGCCCGAAGCCCTGCATGGCGAAGACGGAGTTCACCAAGAACCCGCGCCGCTGGCGATTGGAGTACTCACTCATGATGACCCCGCTCATGGGGTAATCGCCGCCGACGCCGAGCCCGACCACAAAGCGGAGCGCGAACAGCATCCAGAAACTGACGGAAAAGGCCGACGCCAAGGCGCCCGCGGCCAGCATCATCGCTTCGATGCCGTACACGGTCTTGCGCCCGAGCCGGTCCATGAGGCGCCCGAAGAACAAGGCACCGAGGACAGCGGCGAACAATGCTGAGCTGTTGAGCAGCATGAGATCGAGCGTCGTGAGATGCCAAATGGGGGTCAGCAGGGTCGTGACGACCCCAATGATGAATAAGTCGTATGCGTCCGTGAAAAAGCCCATGCCGGCCGTGAGCCACGTGCGAAAATGGAACCCTTGCAAGCCGGCTTCTTCCAGTGGCCGGAGTATCCGGTCACGCACCGTGTCCTGTGGTCCTGAATTCATGCGCGGGCGACCTCCTTGTTCGTGTCGTGGTCCCGCTGACGCCCGGTCCGTCGGGAACCGGGATCACCGAGCGCCGGGCATCTCGCGGCCTGATTGTCGACTCAGGGGGTTAATTTTGTGGGATCGACCCGTTAACGTTGCGTAAAGGTCTCGGATAGGAGGAATGCGGCGTCCCAAGAGTCAGCAGCGCGCCGACGCGCCCGAGGACGCTCCTTGTGGCACTCCGCTCCGACCTCAAAGGCGGTCCCCCCACGCGCCCATGCCCGCGTCGCCAGGTCTAACCTCGCCGAGCCCTCGGCCCGATCGTCCACCTCGGGGTCGTGCCGGGCCGATCCGAGCCCCTCCCGGTTGTCACGGGTCTCCATTCCCCGCCCATGAGCCGCCTACGGGCCGTTCAGGCGCGTTACTGAAGGATTTGGGCTAGCGCGTCAGATCTCCGAGCCCGGGTCGCGTGGAGACGGCTACTGGACAAGGTAGCTCAGCGCCGGTCTGATGCGGCCCTGGTGTTCAAGCTTGACCGCTGGGCATCTGGTCCCGCTCGACGAAGGGTACCGGCGGAGATGTGGGCGTATCGATGCGGAACGAGGCCTTCGCTGGCTGTAGGCGGTGGACGAGCCGCCACCGGCCAACGCCCGTTCCAGCAGGATTGTGCCTCGGGACGTTACCCCTGGGCGTCCCCAACCGTCGCGGTACGGATGGCCGTGTTGAAGACCATCACCAAGGCAATGGCGATGAGAGCGCAGCCAATCAGCACATAGAGCAGACCGGGTCCGAGGCGGTTTGCCAGATACCCTCCGACCAGCGATCCGACCGGCATCAAAGCCATCGCGGCGGACGACATCACCGTCATGACCCGCGCTAGGAACTCCCGGGGGATGAGCGCCTGTTCCAGGGATTGTTCCACCACACCCATGACGGACAGCGAGAAACCCCAGAATCCCCATAGGATCAGCGCGATCGACACCGTGTGCAATAGGCCGACGAGGAATACCGCCGACCCGGAGACGAGCCCCACCGCGATGATGAGAGAGCCTGCGCGCAACCGTTGGGCTACCGCGCCGGCAACGAATCCGCCCACGAGGGCACCCCCAAACTGAAACGACCCTACCAGCCCGTAGGCCCAGGCGCCGGTGTGCAATTGGTCGAGCACATAGGCCGGCATCGCCGGACTGATCATGGCGAAAAAAGCATTGTCCAGGGTGCCGAACAGCGCCAGCGTGAGGATGACCGGCGTGCGCGCCAAGATCGCCCAGCCCGCCTGCATCTCGGCCCAGAAGGAGGCTCGTTCCTTCTTGGTGGGGTCCGGTGATGCGTCTGGCTCGTCCACCTCCACGCGCAGAGCCGTGCGAAGACGCACAAAGCTTAGCGTCAGCGCCGATAGCCCGAACGACGCGGCATCGATGACGAAGCCTGCCAGCGCACCCACGGACGCGATGACGAACCCGGCGGCCGCCTGGCCACCCAGGCCGGTCGCCTGGCGGGTCCCGCTTAAGAGACCATTGGCCGTCATCAACCGGTCTGGTTCCACGATCGTGGGTACATACGCCCGCCGCGAGGGCCCAAATGGCACGCCCGCCGCTTCTTCCAGGAACAGAGTCAGGAGGGCCCCCGGAAGCGAAAATCCGAACCGCCAGGTCAGGGCGGCGAATGCGCCGACGATACCGGTCCGGATCAAATCGCAGGTGATCATGGTGCGGCGTCGATCCCAGCGATCGGCAAAGACACCCGCTATCGGGCCCAGGACCACCTGAGTTCCTTGGTACACCACGGCGATGGCCGCGACCTGGAGGGACGAGCGTGAGGCGGTGAAGGTGTACCACATGAGGGCGATTTCAAAGAAGTGGTCCCCGAGACTTGAGACCGCACCGCCCGTCCACACGAGGAGAAAGGCACGCTGGCGGAGCAAAGAACGGTACCCAGACCCACGCGTTGGGGCCGCCTGCATCATCGCCCATGACACCTTTCATTGGCAGAAGACGGTTCGACGCTGAGCGGGGCGGTGTTGTCGCTTCCGGAATCAGCCCCGGCGGCGAGCGCACCCAGGGATTCTATAGCCTGGGAGCGCACTCAACCAAGATCCCCAAGCTGCTACCGACAGGCCCGCTGGCTGGCTTCAGTTAAGGTGTGGCCGTGTGAGAGCTGGGCCATCCGAGCCCAGACCATGACCATCAGAGCCAGCCCTGAAAGCTCCATCGGCGAGCTGGACCGGCCAAAGATCTTCGCCCCCGTTCATTTTCGTTCGCTGTCGCTAAACTCCTCTCGCGTTGGGTGGCGCGGAACGCCGCTGGGTGGGATGCATCGGATGTGTAAGCGTGGTGAGCAAGAGCGGCACTCTGCGGGCCATGGCAGGCTTCTGCCGACCGGCCATGTATTGGCAGCCGTTCAGGCGGTCTCGCGCGATTCCGTTCGCGTGCTGATTATGGGCAGTGGGTAAAGGTTCCCCAGGCGTTATGTCGCCAGCGCGTCGGCGCCCTGGCTCGGGGATATGCCGTTGGACGGAGAACCGTCGTTCCCGAACCCAGACGGTCCATGCCGGGATAGTGGGATGCGAGATTTCTCGTAGGAGGCTGAACAATCGTGTTCGGAAACCAAGACACCACATCCGTACCCGCATGGGTACTGTGGAGGATTACGTACCCGGGTTCGAACCGGAAACGGATGCCGTTTGCGTCCATGACCAGCGCGGCCACCACGGGCTCGATGGTCCGTGGACAAGGTTCAGCGCCACCTCCGTGCTGATGGGGCGCTGGGCACCCGACCCGGAGGGACGGTAGGGTCAAGAGGGCCGGCGTACGTCTGATATCCCGCTGGATACGGCGGGGGCGTCTCCGAGGCGAGGGCGAATGGGTACCCGCCGGCTCCCCTGGCTGTTCACGGCGGCGATGAGGTCTGCGACGGCGGTGGACAGAGATGCGTGGGGGCCCGCACTCCAGACGTCCGCGATCCACGTGATCGGCCCGGAGAGTGGTGGGCCACTCTGTTGCAGGAAGGCTGCTTGGCTGGGCGTGGGCTCTCGAAAGGCGACCACGAGAATCGTCCGCACCGCCCCGAATGCGACCGGGACGTTTCCGCCTCCATTAGCATCAACATCCCCGCGGCACTCCTTGCCGTATGGCCCGACAGGGTCCACCCCTGAAGGAGGCGGGTGGCGGTGGCCGGTGTCCCCGCCGACGCCCCGAAACACATCGCCAGCGGAGCCGACGTCAGCCGGGGCCATTGGTACTGGTCTCAATAATGGTGCCCAGTGCCGCCGTGGCGCTGGCGGCCGCGGCGATATCGTGTTGGGCCCACAATGGGTAGATGGGTAGAAGGAAGACGACGAGCGAGCCCGCGAGGGAGCCGATCGTGTGGCGCCATGACTCGAGCGAGAAGCCGGCGGGAGCGATGGAGCCGCGGTCGAGGTGCGGCGGTTGATGTGCACGTTCAGGGCCTGGAGTATCGGATACCACACCACACCTCACGAGGGTCAGCATGCACATCACCATAAGGAGAAGATGGCCTCCACGCATGGCCGGCGTCCCCGATCTGACGCGTGATGCGAGCGTGGGCGCGCCCCGCCCACCCGAACGGGCCGGACAACGGCCCGGGTTGTTCGCACGACGCTACCACTAGAAGCACTACCTGGTGCGCTACATGCTCCAAGGCATCAGTGCCTGCACTGGTTTGCGAGCCTACGATGATCGTGGCGACCGGCCATCGTATAGATACCCTCTTTGCCTCACAGCGCCAGGACGTCGCTGGCTCCGCACTCGAAGACTTCAACTAAAATGAGAGCGGGGAGGCGAGGGACGTGAAAGCTTTGCTGGCCAAAGTGATGGGTTGGTGGAAGAGGGG
>JAKATP010000138.1 GCA_021818685.1 Bacillota bacterium
GCTGGTCCACACGCTCGTAGAGCGTCCACTCCATTTCTTCCATGATGGGCCGCGCGTCGATGATGAAGCCGCCCAGCATTCCGGCACCGCGATCCGGCTTTCGGGGCATGGCGCTTCCTCCCTTCCCCCATCGTGTTCTTCAAAAACGCGAAGACCCCTACTGACTGGGCGGGGATCTCTTGCGAATCCCATCGGAGGCGTCTTCGCGCTCAGGCCCAGCCCAGCATGTGCTCGACGTTGCCCCCGAAGATGGCGTCTTTGGTGGCCGCGTCCACCGGCAGCTCGTGGACGCTCCGGATGGCGCCCTCCATGTCCCCGATGACGTGGGGCCAGTCGCTTCCCAGCACGATCCGGCTACTGCCCACGGTGTCGAGGGCGCACTGGATGGCGGGCACATGAAAGGAAACGGTGTCGAAATACAGTCGCTTCAGGTAGGTGCTGGGCAGATCCGGGATGTGCGCGCGGCACTCCGGGTACGCCCGGTACCCGTTGTCGAGGCGCTCGGCGAGATACGGCAACGACGCGCCGAGATGGGGCACGATGAGGCGGATCTGGGGATAGCGGTCAAAGAAGCCGTCAAAGATCATGCTGGAGACGGCCACATTGGTATCGTTGATGAAACCGAGCAGGGGTGCCAAGGCGTACTGCTCGTAGAGGCTTCCGTTCATGGGCGACATCGGGTGCATGAAGATGACGGTGTGCTGCTGGTTGCAATACGCCCAGAAGGGATTCCAGGCCGGATCGATGAGGGAGCGACCGCGAATGTTGCTGCCCAGCACGATACCCAGCATCCCTTTTTGATACGCCCAGTCGAGTTCGGAAATGGCTTGGTCCGGATTCTGCAGGGGGACGCTCGCGAAGGCCTTCAGACGGTCCGGGGCCGTCTCGCAGACCTCGAGGAGGCCTTCATTCGCGTCCCGGCACAACGCCGGCGCCTGTTCCGCTGACGCGAAGTAGACATTCGGAATCGACACGGACAGAAGCGCCATGTCCATCCCCACCCGGTCCATTTCCTCCATTCGGAGGCCGATGTCCTCCATCGCCGGGGTGAGGGTCACCACCCGGGCTCCGTGCTCGTAGATGGTGCGGCGGCCGCTGGGGTCGAGGCGAATCTCCATGTCCTCGACGCTCTGGAGCCGGTCGAGATAGCCACGTGGGTAGAAATGGGTATGGACATCAATCTTGCGCATCGGATCTCCCTCCCTCGCATGCCTTTCCTTCGATGTCGCAGCGCTAAGAGCGCTTGGAAAGCAATGCGACACCGATTCCGCGAAGACCTTCCGAAACGCAGACAAGCGGGGTGGATCGTTTCGCGTCTTCGGATCGTCAGCCCTTCGCCTGGAAGAGCCACACATTCCCCTGGTGAAAGCGCACCGTCCATACGGGGTCCGTGAGCGCGTAGTGCACCAGGCTTCCCTCGTTTATCTGCCACGGCGCGTTCCAGGTGGTGAGAAGGAGCCAAGCATGAGGCAGGGGCTTCGCGAGATTCTGGGGTGCGCTCACTTCGTAGGCCTGGGTACGGTTCACGAGCGGCGGCAGGGTGACGTTGGTCCCGTAGAGGGCCGCCGTGGGCGGAATCTTCGCGGCCGCGAGGTTCAGGGCGGCCACCGGCGGATGGGCCGGCCAGTAGAAGGCTTTTCGCACCGTCACGCCGGTCGTCACCGAGAGGCCGGTGACCAGCACGAACACGGCGGTAGCCAGGCGCGGCGAGACGCGTTTGGGCAGCCACTCCGCCACGGCCCAGAACAGGAAAGGCACCGCCGCCACCGTGAAGTAGAAGTAGGGATCGACACGGCTGGAGGCATCGACCGACAGGAGATTCAATCCCATGAGGGAAAAGGCGGGCCACACCACCCCCGACCCGAGGCCGCGGAGCACGGGCCACACCAAGAGCGGGATCAAGAGTACGGCCAGGTACTGAAGACCCCGGGGACGCGTCACCTTGGCCCAGATCAGGAGGGGATGCGTGAAGAGCGTCAAGAGGGCCTGATGCGGGGAGCCGCCAAGGTAGCTGTACTCGCCCCAGTCCGTGATGGTGCGGGTGAAATGCGGGCCTACCACATGGAGATCCAGGACCAGGATGAGTCCGCCCCAGCCGGCCGTGAGGGCCGCCAGTCCCCACTGCCGCTTGTACAAGAGCGGAAGCGCCATCACGATGGTGACAGCCGCGAGGTCGTTCTTCACTAAAGGCGCCAGCGCCGCCATGGCGATGTAGAGCCCCCAGCGCTGCTCCTCGATGGCCTGCAGGGCCCAGAAGAAAATCGGCACCACCAGCACGTCCGGGTGGAAGTCAAACAGGTTCGTGCCGGCCGTCGCCGGATAACCGAGGTAGGCGACGGCCAGAAACACCCCGAGATACGAGGGGACGCCCCGGCGGGCGACAAAGCGGGAGAGCGGCAGGACTCCGGATGCGAGGCAGGCCGCCTGCAGGGTCAGAATGCCCGGGACGCCGGCCACCCGGTACAAGAGCGCCAGCGGGTAGAGGACGTAACTCTCTGCCTGGGCCAGCGGCACGACCCCGATGAGGCTGGCCCGAGCGGTCAGATGTCCGTGACCGATGATCCAGAGGGCCTGACTGTACCACCCGAGGTCGAACGTCAGGGCCCGCCAGGTCGTAAAGCGGACGATGGCGAGGACCGCAAACAGCATGAAGCCGCCGCCCGCCACGGCCCATCCCCATGCCGGGTAGCCGGGTCGGGCCACCGCCCGTGGCGCCGAAGGGGCCCAACGTTCTGCCGCCGTCACCACCCAGGCCCCCGTCTCATGCACGCGATTTATGGGATGTATGAACGGAACGGTATCAAACCTTTGGCCGCGAATCCACGCTGTATGCGCGTTCTATCGAAAGAGGGGGCCGGGCTGGCGGTGGAGTAGGCGGTCCGCCCATGAGTCCCGTCATCCCCCTTCGTCGGATGGGCTGTGGGCAAGGTGCCGGTGGCGGGCGGTGCCCATCCCGCGCGTAAGGCCCCGGTGTCGCACGCACGCAGGCATCGACACGGGCGAGCGCCCGCGGTACCCCCGGGCGCCTCGCAGTCCCGGCCGCGGAAGTCTCGCTGAGGGCGGGCTCCCGCGGGTTATCTAGCCGGGTCAGGGCCGCGCAGCGACCGGGGTGGAGGCCGCAAGTCGCGTGCGGAGGCTCTCCATCTCCCCTACCGGCACCTCGATGAGGCAGGGCTCGTTGGCGGCGAGGGCATTTTTGACGGCGCCCGTAAGGGCGGCGGGCGAGTCCACGCGCTCGCCGCGGATGCCGAAGGCGTCTGCGAGCTTCACATAGTCGGGGTTCACGAGATCGGTGCCGATGAGGTGGCCCTCGAAGCGCTCCTTTTGGATGCGCTTCACGTTCCCGAAGGCGTGATCGTCGAAGACGACCGTGACGAGGCCCAGGTTGTAGCGCTTGGCGGTCGCAAGCTCCGAGAGCCCATAGCCGAAGCCGCCGTCCCCGTTCATTGACACCACGGCGCGATCGGGGAGGCCGGCCTTCACGCCGAGGGCCGTGGGGAACCCGTAGCCGAGGGTACCCTGGTAGCCGGGTCCGATGAAGGTGCGGGGTTCGTACACCGGATAGCCGACGCGCGTCACGTAGCCCATCTGCGTCACTTCGCTCACCAGCACTCCGTCGTCGGGAATGGCCTCGCGCAGGGCCCGGAGGTAGTCGGCCTGCGGAGAGATAGTGCGCACGATCGCGTCGCACTCGGCCCGGATCGGGTTCAAGTCCGCCCAGGGGGCGGACCGGCGGGGCAGATCCTCGAGCTCGGCCGCCAGCGCCTCCAGACCCAGGAGAGCGTCCGCCTCCAGGGCGAGGGTCGGCCTCCGCGGAGCGCCCATGTCGGCGGGATCGGCATTCATCATGATGAGCTCGCCCCCGGCCTTAATGGCCTGATCCTGAAAGGTCATAAAGCGGGTGCCCACGGCCAGGACCACGTCCGCGTGTGCCAGCAGCCGATCTCCTTCGAGCGTATTCAGATAGAGCGGATGCCGGCTGGAGAGGGCGCCGAGTCCGTTCCCGGTCACGATCACGGGCGCTTGCAGCCGCTCGGCCACTTGCGCAAGCTCCGCCGTCGCGCCGCTCGCGAGGACGCCGTAGCCGGCGACAATGAGGGGCCGCGCGGCGTTCCGGACCAGGCGGGCCGCCGCCTTCAGCTGCGCGGGATCCGGCCGGGTCCTCATCGCCCGCCGAACCTCTTTATCCGGATCGACCAGCGTCATATCCGCCCGGCCGGCCAGTACGTCCGGTGGCACCTCGATGGCCACCGGACGCGGCCGGCCCCGCCACATTTCCTGAAACGCCCGCCGCACGAGACCCGGAATCTCGCCAGGCCGGTCGGCGCGTCCCGTCCACTTGACGGTGGAGCGCAGGACGCCGCTCTGGTCGCGAATCTCGTGGAGCAGTCCGAGTCGGCGCCCGATGTGGGCCGACGGAATCTGCCCCGCAATCAAGAACACCGGAGACGAGCAGGCGTAGGCCGTCACCAATCCCGCTCCCGCGTTCAGCACCCCCGGTCCCGGCACGACGAGCGCCACGCCTGCCTCCCCGCGGGCGCGCGCGTAGCCGTCAGCCATATACGTCGTCCCCTGCTCGTGCCGGGGCCCTCGAAAAGCCAGGTGCTCGCGCTCCGCATAAAGCCCCGCAAAAGCATGGTCCAACTGGACACCCGGAAGCCCGAACACCATCGTGACACCCTCGCGCACGAGCTGCGCCGCGAGCGCCTCTCCGCCTGTCATTTCCATCGAAGCCATCCCTTCATCTCGTGCGCGCCTCATCCGCGGTCACGACGAGCCCATCGCCGCGACTCGGCGCTCTTCCTGCTTCCGTTCGGTTGCTCTCGTCCTCTCACTTTCTTACTCTTCCTTCGCGCCCCGACGATGGGTTCCTGGCGCGCGCGCCCGTTCGCGGGCAGGTTCTCTCACCGTCACCGGACTGCGTGCGCCGGCGTTTCTTATGAACGGACTTCATCGCTCGCTGGCGAAGACGGGATGGGCTCTATCTCGTGAGGGTGCGGGCAGGAAGATTCGCCCACAAGACGCCTATCCGCGCTCCAGACCGATGGAGATGGCACAATGACGGTGTGACGCGAGGACAGGAGGCTTCCGGGATGGCAAGGAGGCTCGACGGCGGCATGAGCCGGGTGGCGCGCAGCGGCCACGCGCGCCGGAGCGGCCTGCCCGCCCACCGGCCGGCGCTGGCACTCGCACTGGTGCTGGTCCTCACGGGCGCGAGCCTCGCGGGGCGGCAGTCGGTGCGCGCACCGGGAAGGGCAACGCCCGCCTTCGCGGCCCACGCTCAGGCCGTGCACCCCGGCGCACCCTCGTCAGCGCGCTTTCTGCCCCTCACGAATACGACGGCGGAAAGCCGCGCGTCCCTTCCGACGTTTGCATCCGGCGTCCTCCCTGCTGCGCCTCCCACCCCGTCCCAGTCCCTGCAAGAACCCTTTCTGAAGGGCGTCGTGGAAGGCTTCTACGGCACCCCGTGGTCGCTTTCGGCCACCACCGCGGTTTTGGGGGTCATGCAGCAAGCTGGGATGAATGCCTTCGTGTATGCGCCCAAAGAAGACCCCTATGCCCGCTCGCGCTGGAATGTGCTCTACCCCGCGAGCACGCTCAGCGAGCTTTCCCAGATGGTGGCGGCCGCCCGCGCCCGCCACATCACCTTTGTCTACAGCCTGTCGCCGGGACTCAGCATCGTGTACTCGAATCCCACCGATCGGGCGGAGCTGCTCGCCAAGATCCGGCAGATTGAAGGCCTCGGCGTCCATACCTTCATGCTGAGCTTTGACGACACGGCCACGACCCTTTCGAATCCCGCCGACATCGCCGCCTACCCGGACGGGCTTGGTCAGGCGCAGAGTGCGCTGAGCGACTGGCTTTTAGGCCAGCTCGGCCCTTCCCATGTCCGGCTCCTCTTCACCCCCACATATTACTCCGGGCTCATTGACGGACCCTACTGGGCTTCACTCCACCAATATCTGGCGTCGGGCATCGACGTGCTGTGGACGGGTCCCAACATCTTGTCGCCCCGCATCACCACCGCCGACGCCGAGACCTTCGCCCGCGACGTGGGCCATCCCGTGATGGTGTGGGACAACTATCCCGTGAATGACTACACCTATCAGATCCAGCATGCGCCCCGCCTCTTCCTGGGGCCGCTGCAGAACCGCTCCGCCACGCTCCCGTCGGCACTGGCCGGCTACTTCGCGAACCCCATGATCCAGCCGCTGGCGTCCGAGGTGGCGCTCCTCACGGTCGGCGCCTATCTCGCCCACCCCGGCTCGTACGACCCCGCCGCCTCCTGGTCATCGGCCGTCACCCAGGTGGGCGCGGGGGCAGAGCCCGCCTTCCGGCTCCTGGCCGAAGACGCGTCGTCAAGCTTTCTCACGGGCGGCCAGTCGATGTCGCCCCTCCTCCCCGCCATCGCCGCGTACTGGAACACGCCGTCGTCCACGACCGCCGCCGCGCTGCAGACAGAGTTCACCGCGATGGCCGGCGCGTCCTCGGCCCTCGCGTCCCTCAGCATGCCGGGACTCTACGGGGAGATAAAGCCGTGGGCGGACGAGCTGTCGGCCGAGGGCCGGGACGGCCTTGACGCCCTGCAACTTCTGGCCGATGCCCAGGACGGCACCGCCACGAGCCAGGCGTTCTCGACCGCCGAGTCGGACATCACGGCCCTTAAGTCGCCTCCGGTGGTGCTCGATACGACCGTCCCGGTGCTGAATTTCCTCGAGCGGGTCGCAAACACCACCGGCTGACCGCACCCGCACGGACCGCGCAGCAAGAGGTCCGCCTCGCATAGGGCGGGCCTCTTGCCACGAACGCTTTTTCTGTCGGCTACGGACGGGCCGGGATGGCGGGCCGGCCCATCACGAGGCCCCAGGGGCTATCCATCTCCCCCACCGGCACCTCGATGAGGCAGGGCTCGTCGGCCGCGATTGCCTCTTTCAAGGCGCCTTCGAGCGCCTCCGGCCCGTCCACCTGCAGGCCGCGGATCCCATAGGCATCTGCGAGCTTCACGTAGTCGGGGTTCACGAGGTCGGTGCCCATCATGCGGCCCTCGAAGTCGTACTTCTGCGTCCGCTTGACGTTGCCAAACGCCTTGTCATTGAAAATGACGGTCACGACCCCGATGTTGTACTTCCGCATGGTCGCGAGCTCCGAGTTGCCCCATCCAAAGCCGCCGTCGCCCGTGATGGAGACCACGGCCCGGTCCGGCAGT
>JAKATP010000012.1:0-38086 GCA_021818685.1 Bacillota bacterium
CTCCTGTCATGTACGGGATCGAAACCATGGATGCTTTGCTACCGACCGCACGTCAACAATTGCGTGTTCCGGTCACACTGACGTCTTTACAGCCGGGAGCTCCCGGACCCCTGAACTCCCTGACGATCGCACTGGAGGTTGCTTTCACCATCGCTCTAGCCGGGATGGCGTCGAGCGCAGCCGGCCAGCGGTCCGGATACGACGACGGGACGCATTGGAGGAGGAAAGGGCCGGGACGCCCCGAAGGCTCGTGGCCGACCGCCATTGGTGAGCCGAGTCCGTGCTGCACGGCAGTGCCTGGTTTGGCTTCACGGCCGACCGATGACGTTGGGCTGTGGCCCCTAAGGCGGTCTGGCGCCAACTCATCCGGCAGGCCGCGATCCAAGGACTGGGAGTGGCCGTGTTTGCCATCGTGACGGCCGAGATCTTCGAACGGGTTCCCGCCATGATGCTGGCCGCTCCCGTGACCTGGCTGCAGCGTTGGTCGTGCTCGGGGCCATTGCGCCCGCGCCCGGATGGTAGCCCCCCAAGATCCGTTCTGCGGCTTCAAGCCGGAACCGCCGGCGGGACACATACGGCTCTGCCTATCGACGGCCACCCAGCTCGGGTGGACGTTGGCGGGAGCGGCCTCGCGTCGCTTGTTGCTCGCTGTCGAAACGCTCCTCGTTCCAGCAGCCGTGACCCACGGGGTGCGCTTGATCGAGTTTGCTTGGCACAGCACCCTCCAAGTCACAGTGCTGGGCGAGCACTTGTTGGTCCATGGGGGCTTGTTGATGATGCTGGCGGATATGGTGACCCCGGATTGACGGCTGTCGCGGCGGGCAAGATCGCGCGGGCTGGAACCGTTTGGCCGCCGGGGACGTGGGCGATGGACACGAGCCTCGTGGGATGCCTGTTCTCTGTATGCTCCGTTGAGCCCGTCGGAGCCCGCGCCGCTGTAACCCAGCGGCCTGCGGCTCTTCAGGTCCCCGGCGGCGTGGGACCGCCCTAAAATTTCGGTGGGATCGCCCGCGGGCCGGTCCCACCGAAACCGGGTCGCCTCAGCGCGCCCTGCTCTGGCATTGGCACGAGTGGCAGGTGCAGCTTCCCTGGCACGTGCAGTGGCTCCCACACTGGCCGCTTTGGCATTGGCTGCAGCAGCACGAGTCTGCTGCATGGATGGCAGCGTAGGCGAGCACAAGATCACGACTCCTCTCTATGTGCGTAGACTGACGTGCGTAGCGTCCCCCCGGATGACGTGTTAATGCGCAAGCCGCACCGTCATTCATCCTCATCGTTGTCTGGCTTCCGCGCCCAGACCTACGGATCTACGACCGATGGGCGGTATCATGCGTTACCCGTTCGAACCCGTGGACGGGACGCAGCCTCAGGGTCACCGCGGAGGTGGTGCTGGTCGTCCGCGCCCGGAAAGAGGGCTGAACGAATGCGGGCAATGTGGGTGAAGCCTTGGGGAAAGTTGCCGAGAAACTGATCAGTTGCGAGACCAATCTCCTCCGCGTACAGACCTACGTCGTTAGCCCGCTTCAGCATGGCCTCAAACAGTCGCCGTCCCTCCTCAACCCGCCCTGCCAGCACGAGGGGTTCACGAGCCAGAAGGCGCAGACGATGAAGGCGCCCACATCGCCGGCCAGTTCATCCCCTCCTCGGTAGCGCCTGACTAGTTCGCCGGTTCCCAGTTCCCGCCGGACCCCGTCAATCGTCCGCTGGATCCGCGGATCGTTGGGCGGAATAAGCCCCACCACCGATATCGCGAGCACGCTTGCATCCAGTGCCGTCCCGCCCAGGCTCTGCACAAACGCTCCCATCGTCCGGGAGTACCCTGTGCGAAGGATGAGGCGGCGCAGGCGCCGCCTCTCCCGCCGCCAGCGGTGGAGTTCTCCCGGGAGCCCGTACGTCTACGACAGCTCGATTCCCCGGTCGAGCGCTACCCAGCACATCAGCTTCGAGCGGACGAACTGACCCGGACGACCCCGTCGCGCTTTCCACCTGATGGTGTTGCTGGTCCGAAGACGCGCGTGCTCACCGTCGAGTCATCCGCCCTTTTTCAGGCGGAGACACATCGGATCCCGGATACTCGGCGACTCGGTACCTCGTCTCCAGCGTACAGGTTGGACCGCCCGTTGTTACCGCGGTCAAAGTGGTTCGTCAGCGCAAGGGACGGACGTCTCCCGACATGAGCCGGGCCGCGCGTAGGTCGTCGTGCAAGTGGGCCCTTCACACCAAAGGGCGGTCTCCACCACGGCCCAGGCCCCATGATGAAAACGCAGCCGAAACGGGCGGGTCCGTGTTCAGGCGTGCTAAGACTCCAAAACCGGGGCCCCTACCGCTGCGGCGGGTCACGATAACGGCGGGCGCTGAGACTGCGGCAAGTTGTGCGCCGCCACGTCCTGGGGGCGAGCCGGGTGGTCTATCGTCGACGCCGTCATCGCGAACAGGTCTTCGGGAGACCTCTTCCCACCATCCGACCTGGAACTCGGTGGGGGAGATACCCCGCGTAGCGAGGACAGATCGCCTCGACCGACCACCCGAGCAGTTTGGAGCCGGGTGAGCTGTCAAGAACACCGTCGGCTTCCTAGACCGTCCCTATCCCCTTTGTCATCTCGCTCCCCCGCTCCCGCATGAGAGGTGAAGAAGGTTCGATGACAATCGGCGGGAGGATGCCCACAGGCATAGCACCGCCGATGCCCACATGGCAGGTCCGGACGTCATCGAGGGGGACAACCCCAAAAAGAGACCGGCTGTGGCGGCCGGCCGGATTGCCTGCTTACAGAGGTCGTGGTCCGACACCGAGGAGACCGACCGGAGCGACAAAATCTTAGCGGCTCAGCTGCTGATGCGGGCGCCGGTGTCCCTGTCCCCAAAAGGAGCGGATGAGGGCTCCGTCGCTCTTCGACCACCAGGGTCCCAGATTCAAAGTGGCGTCGGCCGCTACGATAACGAGAGCCCAGGCCATGAGACGCATGTTCACGATCCCGGCCAGCGAAAGCCCGCTCAGCGCCCCCGCGACGAGAATCTCAGACAGGGTGCCCGCCCAGACGGTCTGGAGACGACGGCGAATCGACAGCCCGGTGAGATCCAGCGAAACGCCAATGGCCAGCCCACGAAAGACGAGCCCCCGAAACCGGCCACCGAGGCCCACGGTGGTGACGATATGGCCGAGTTCGTGCGACGCCAGGAGCACCGCCACGAGAATAAGCACCGTGAGCATGTAATCCCTCCCCTCCTATCTGGAATTTTATGTTCGGGACCGTGCTGTCGGCCCCGCCAGGATACTGCGCTCCTCCGCCCGTCCGGTTCGAAGATGCCGACAGACGCTTTAGGATCCACCCCCCCACGCCAACTCCAGAAGGACCGTGCCCAGCTCCGCCGCCGGAGCACCGGTCACATTTGACAAGAGGGCCACCGCGATACCGTATTCCGGCAGGACCGCCATGTATGACGACACTCCGCTCATGTCGCCCGTGTGATACATTCGCCGCGCTCCCGCATACCGGTCGAGATACCATCCGAGACCATACCAGGGCCCCGCGGTCGAGCCCTCTCCGATGATGATGCGAGGCGTCTCCATCCGGTGCCGCCAACTCGCCGGCAGAAGTGCCGGTCCCGATCGTCCGACCTCCACGAAAGCCTCCAGGTAGCGAGCCAAATCTTCGGTTGTCGTACGCACGAATCCGTCGGCCAGTGTAGCCGGAGCCTGCGGCCAGGCCGGAATGCACACCGGGTTCCCGTCCACATCCGGCTCAAAGAGTTCTGTGACCGCCCCGGCGGCCGCATCCGGCACAGCCACGCGCGAGCGAGTCATGAGACAGGGCGCGAAGACGTGCTCGCGCAAGTATTCCTCGTAAGCCTGGCCGCTAACCGCTTCGATCACATGCCCGATGAGGGCGAAGCCTTCGTTGGAGTACTGAAACCGCTGCCCCGGCCGCCCCACCGGGGCCCGTCCTTCCCGCCCCATGGCCGCCAGGAGGTCGTCAACCGTCTCCATCGGCGGACCGATAGCCCCCTCCTCCGCCCGGAACCGACGCTGCTGAGCCGGCGTGTAGGAGTTCCATTTAGTGGCCAGGTTGAATGCCCGCGAATATTCGGGCAGACCGCTTGCGTGAGAGAGGAGATGCTGCAGACGGACACGACCGGCGTCGGGGATAACCGCCGCAAATGCCGGAAAGAACTCCACCAGGCGGTCGTCGAGGTCGATCCGTCCTGCGGCTGCCAGCTGCAAGAGCGCCGTCGCGGTAAATGTTTTCGTGAGGGACGCGATTCCAAAGAGAGTCTTCGCATCGACCGGTACCTGGCCATGCCGGTCGCATGAACCCCAATTGACGAAGTCGACCACTCCGTCCTGCCACCGCACCAGACCGGCCATCCCCGGGATCCGGTGGCGGATCCGTTCCGTCTCGAGTCGCTCGTACAGGGCCGTCGTCATCCGCGTCATGCTCGCCGTTCCACCTTTCGGAAAACCGTCCCTGTTAGGGTCTTCGTTCGTGATCTCACAAGCCTGTCCGGGGTCGATCCCCCGGGAAAGCCTCCTGCCGATACGGCCACATTCCGGGCTATAATAGCTCGATACGGCGATTTGGGGAGGCAGGTCGATGTCGGGGATCGGGTGGCTCACACCCGGCGTGCTGACGGGCGTGGCGGCCGTGGGCTTAGCCTATGCGTGGCTCATGTGGGGTCCGCCCCGTGGGAGTCGCCCGGCCGACGAGGTGCCCACGCGCGGCCAGACACTGTTCTTCTACGCGTCGCTCCTGGCCGCCTACGCCGCCCTCGGAAGCCCGCTTGGCGTCCTGGCGATGACGGTGTCGTTTACCATGCACATGTTCCAGCACATGATAGCGGGGCTCGCCGTGCCACCCTTTCTCATCCGGGGCATTCCCGGGTGGGCGTGGCGACGTTTCTTTCGGAACCCCCTCGCTTCCGCCGTGTGGGGACGTCTGACTCGGCCCGTGACGGCGATTGTGCTGTTTAACGTGGTATTCGGCCTCATGGTTTATCCCGCCATCCTCACCTCCATGGTGCATTCCATGACCGCGATGCTTGGCTGGCATCTACTCCTGATGGCTACGGGCGTCTTCATGTGGTGGCCGATCGTGAGCCCCTCCGAAGAGTTTCCGCCCCTGCACCCGGGGCTGCAGATTCTCTATCTGTTCTTGGACGGCTTGCCCATGATCTTGCCTTTGGCACTGGTCACGCTCGATACGACACCCTTGTACGCGGCGGCCTACGGCCACCGCACGCTTCTTTGGGGGCTTAGCCTGGCAAGCGATCAACAGCTCGGCGGGGCCTTGTGTCTGACCGTGGTGCACTTTGTGTACGGCAGCATGGTCTATCCCCGCTACGGAGCCTGGGTACGACGGGAGCGAACGCTGGACGCTTCCTTGGAGCCGACCCTGGTGCACCTCCCCCGCCGCCCGGTGCCGGTCCTGCTGGCCGACGGCCATACGCCTGCCCCCGTACCGGCGAATGTCGTCCCATGGCCCGGGTCTATGCCGCCTGAAGCCTAAGGCTCCTGTTTCTGCCGGGCGTGCTCGTGGTACTGTCGTGGCACGACCTGCCCGTGTGGGAGGGGTCGGGTTCGACTGGAGCTATGGAAGGAGGCGTATAGATGGCCGACGTGATCATTTACGGCACCCCTACCTGAAGCGACTGCATCGGGGCGAGAGAGTTTCTCTCCCAGCATGGCCATCCCTTTACGTACCATAACGTGGCGGAGGATCCCGCCGCCAAAGAGCGGGCGATGGCGTTGAACGGCGGCCGGTTCGGAAATCCCACCATTCTGGTGGACGGCCAGGTGGTGATGGCGGGCGGAGTCTTCACCCCCGGCATTTTTCGGGGCGTGGACGGGCTTCCCACCGAACTGCGGGAGGCGTAGCGGGTCCGGATAAGAACGGCCCGGGCTCCGTCCGGGCCGTTTGGGGTTTCGGGACTTCTCCCCCTAATCGGCGCACCCGCTAAGCGCCATGGGGCATAATACGGACATGAATAAAGGACGGTTCGTGGTGATCGGGGGCGATGCGGCCGGCATGACGGCCGCTTCCCAAGTCAGGCGTCAAGCCCCCGAGCTGGAGATTCTCGTGTTCGAACAGGGAGTCTACACCTCGTATTCCTCGTGAGGCATTCCCTATCTGGTCGGCCAGTTGGTCGGCGACACGGATGACCTGGTGGTGCGGACACCGGAGGCCTTCCGGCGGGCGGGGATCGACGTGTGGATCCGCCACCGCGTCACCGCTGTGGATTTAGGGCGTCATTTGGTCGAGGTGACCGACCTCGATACCGCCCGGACCTACTGGGAATCGTTTGACCGACTTTTGCTCGCCACCGGTGCGCGCCCTGTCATCCCCGACGCGATCGATGCGAGCCTGGCCGGTGTGTACGGCGTGAAGAGCCTCGACGATGCCCGCGCCATTCAGCACGCTCTGGACGCGGCCCCGGGCGCGTCCGTGGTCGTGGTGGGCGGCGGCTACGTCGGCGTGGAGATGGCAGAGAACCTCCGCCGCATCGGCCGGTCCGTCACGGTTATAGACCGGAACCCAGCCCTGATGAGCAGTCTCGACCCGGATATGAGCCAACGCGTCACGGAGTTGGCTCTGAGTCTGGGTATCAAGGTCGCGCTCGAAGAAAACTTGACCGGCCTGGACGCCCACGGGGGTGTGGTGCGGGCTGTCCAAACCGATCGGGCGCGGCATCCGGCGGACATTGTCATCCTTGGTCTCGGCGTAAGGCCCGAGGCCGAGCTTGCAGCGTCGGCCGGCATCCCCCTCGGTGTCGGCGGTGCCGTGCATGTCGACGACCATTGCCGCACCGGCATCCAGGACGTCTTGGCCGCCGGCGACTGCGCCGATGCTTATGACGTGGTCCGACGGCAGTACGTATATCAGCCGCTTGCGACTCACGCCAGCAAGCAAGGTCGGATCGCGGGCCTCGCGGTCGCGGGGCGGTCCGGCCGCTTTCCCGGTGTAACCGGCACGGCGGTGACCCAGATCGGGAACGCGGAGATTGCGCGTACGGGCATCGGCGAGCGAGAGATTCGTTCCCTCAACATCGACGGGGCGGCCGCGGCCATCTCCTCCACTACCCGGGTCGGCTACATGCCAGGTGCCTCGGCCGTCCACGTCAAGCTGTGGGGTGAGCGGGGCAGCGGTCGGCTCCTCGGCGCTCAGATAGTGGGTGGCCCGGGTGCCGGTAAGCGCATCGACGTCGTAGCCACCGCCCTTATGATGGCGATGACGGTCGAAGACCTGCTCGGACTCGATCTCGCCTACTCTCCCGGACTGTCAGACACCTGGGATCCCGTACAGGTGGCGGCCCGTGTCCTCGTACGCGATCTATAGGACCCAGGGCGGCGCCGCCCCTGAGGCGTGAGCGGAAGGCGGTTGCTTGGGTGGATGGGTGGGTGGATGGATTGATGCTCGGACGGGAGGCGTCATGTACGCACCGGAAGCGGAGAAGAGCGTCCGGCTCTTCTTAAAGTATGGCCTCGTCAGTGACCCCTGGCAGGCTGCGGCCCGCGGCCATCCCACCCTGGACCCCGATCTCGAGTCGACTCTCAGGGCCGTGGTGAACGAGATCGCCTCCGAGCCGCTCGACCGTCTCGTGCTGGACTCCTGGCCGATAACGCAGGCCCAGATCGAGACCGGGATCCGGGAAGTGCTGCTGTCCTCGGGATCATTCGATGCCTATCTGGCGACGGGATCCCTCACCCTCACCGCGGCAAGCCTCCATGAGGCCATTCGCCGCGTACGCTTGTTGGTCCGCGAGGGGGGCCTGGCCCGTCTCATGCTGGGATACGGGTATACGGCCCTGGTCGAGAACCTGATGGCTGTCCGCCATTACGGGAGCATGCGCGAGGAGGACTTTGTATCCGGGCGGCTTCATCGACCCTGGGTGTCGCGGTCTCTCGAATATGAACTCGCGGCTGGCATGGCCGTCGGTCACTATGAACTCGTCCCGGGAGTCGACGGCCGGTTCGTGAAGCTTACCCGCCGCGGTGCGGCGCTGTGGCGCGACGCGCAGGAACTCTGGCGCGTCACGGGCTACGCCGACACCCGTCACCGGCTGTCCATGATGGCCGAGTTTGCCAACCTCGCAGACCTGGATGAGCTCACGAACCTCATCCTGCCCGACTTCATGGACATGCGGCGCGCCTTTATCAACGACTGCGACATTCCCGCCGGAGCCAAACTGCTGGAGGTCGGGTCGGGATCCGGGATGCTCACCTTCGATGCCGGGCTTTACGACACCCTGAGGCCATCCTCGCTGACCTGTGTCGACCCGTCGCCGGTCCTCACGGGTCTCGCCATGAAAAAAGCGAAACGGCGTCACGCTCAAGGCGTGCGTTTCGTGCGGGGCGTGGCCGAGTCCCTACCCTTTCCGCCCGAAAGCTTCGACCACGCCCTCGCGTTTGCCGTGATGCAGTATACCGATCGGGAGCAAGCCCTGCCCGAGCTCTACCGTGTGCTCCGACCGGGCGGCAGCGTGGCGATTTCGGTACCGCTCGACTTGCCGGCTTTGCACCAGACGGTGATGCAGCGGTGGTTCAAACCCCTGCAGCGTCCGTCCTACGGGAGCTTTGTGTTTGTCTCCCCGGACGATATTCCGGAGCACGCGCTGGCGGCGGGGTTTCGTGTCTTGAGCGTATCGACGAAGACCACCTCGCTGGACTACTCGCGCCCGGAGCTCACCGTGCGCATTATGATGCAGTTCCACGTCTTTCAAGACACGCTGTCCGCCCTTCCCTACCAAGCCCGGCTCGATCTGCGTGATGACCTCATTGGGCGCGGACGCTACCTTCTGAGCCGGGGAGCAGACATGCGTTTCGAGGCGCCGATGCAGTGGGTCTGGCTGCAGAAACCGTGATCCCCCCGTCGCCGATGCTGTTTCTTCATGCCCTCTGGTTGATTATCGATCATTAGAAGTTTGTATGACTTTAGAAGGAAACTGTCGCGCATTGGGGGAACCTTTCCCCTACAGTATTATCAATGTACGGGGTGATTCCGATGATTGGGCCCCGCATCCGCCTGTTGCGTGAGCAGATTGCCATGAGTCAGTCCAACTTGGCTGATCGCATACCGTTGTCCCAGAAGCAGGTCTCCCGCATCGAACACGACAGCTACGTGCAACTGCCGCGCCATACGCTCATCCGCATCGCCGAGGTGCTGGCCATCCCGCTCGCCACCGGCGAGGTCAACGCCTGGCTTGGGCACTGCGCGTATGCCCCCCTGGTGCGGCCCAACCTTCCCTTGCCGGACGGGCTCGCGAACTGGCTCGCCTGGGCCTCTTCCCTGCCGGTGGCGGTGCTGGACCCATCGGGCCAGGTCCGCCATCACACGCGCCTCTTTGGCGAGCTGTGGACGCACGAATGCCGCCGATCCGGCAACCTGACCGTGTGGGCGCTCGAACCGTCGTCCCCCCTGTGTGAACGGGACCGCCGCCGTCTACTGGCCTGGCATTGGGGTCTGCTGCGGTATGCCCGATCCGAACCGTGGGTCGATGAGGTGGAGCGGATGGTGGCTCGCTTTGGACCCGAGGCGCTGGCCCTCTGGAACGGCGTCGAGCGCGATACCCTCCTGCCGAGTGATTTTTCGCAAAGCCCCTGGCATCTTCATGATGAGGTGAGGGGTGAGCTGTCATTCCGGGTCGGCATCAGCCAGCCCGTGTGGCGGCCCGATCTGCAGGTCCTGGTCTTTTATCCGTATGATGCCCGGACCCGCCTGTGGTGCGAAGAGCACCTCGCCCTCGCCGCTTCCGAAACCCTGGCGTCTGCCGTCCCCTATCCGGCGTCTGGGTAGTAAGCCCCGGCCCGTGCTGTCAGAGTCCCCCGGAATCTCCGCAAAGCGTTACAATCTATTGCGTGGCTAGATAGCGCCAAGCGGGCCTGCGCGCCCATACGGCGACCGCCAGGCCAAAATTCCCAAGACGGAGTGGTGCGCATGATCTACAAGCACGATGTGTTGGTCGTAGGAGCCGGCCTGGCCGGCATGCGGGCAGCCATCGCGGCGCAGCAGCACGGCGTCGACGTCGCCATTGTTTCTAAAGTTTATCCGGTCCGGTCACACTCCAATGCCGCCCAGGGCGGCATCAATGCGGCTCTGGGCGAAGGCGACAGCTGGGAGTCGCACGCCTACGACACCGTGAAGGGCAGCGACTATCTAGGAGACCAGGACGCCATTGAAATTCTCGCCAAAGAGGCTCCCCAGGCGGTGCTGGAGCTGGAACACTGGGGCGTGAACTTCAGCCGCGACGAGACGGGTCACCTCGGTACCCGCAACTTTGGCGGGGCCTCTCAAGCCCGCACGTACTTCGTGGCGGACATCACCGGCCAGGCCCTCTTGCAGATTATGTTCGAGCAGCTGGTGCGCTCCGGGCTCAAGATGTACAACGAATGGTTCGTGACGAGCCTGGTCCTTTCGGAAAATCGGGTGGTCGGAGTCCTCGCTCTGGATATGCGCAGCGGACAGCTCCACGGCATTACCGCGAAGTCCGTCGTGATTGCAAGCGGCGGCCTGGGGCGGGTGTTCGAGCCCTCCACCAACGCCCTCATCTGCACGGGAGACGGCATGGCCATCGCCTATCGCGCCGGAGCCCAGCTCATGGACATGGAGATGATGCAGTACCACCCCACGACCCTTAAAGGATCGGGCGCCCTCTTGACCGAAGGGGCGCGGGGCGAGGGCGCTTACCTCCTGAACGCCAATGGCGAACGCTTCATGAAGAAATCGGCGCCCAATAAAATGGAACTGGCAAGCCGCGACGTGGTCTCGCGCGCCGAGCAGACGGAGATCGACGAGGGCCGCGGCATCGACGGCTGTGTGTTATTGGACTGCCGCCATCTGGGCCGTGACCTCATCATGACCAAGCTCGGGCAGATTCACGAGCTGGCACTGGAGTTAGCCGGGGTCGACATCGTGAAGGAGCCGGTGCCGGTGCGGCCGGGATTTCACTACCCGATGGGCGGTATCAAGACCGACGTCTTCGGAGAGACCACCGTGCCGGGCCTGTACGCGGCCGGGGAGGCCGCCTGCGTCTCCATTCACGGAGGAAACCGCCTCGGTGCCAACTCCCTTCTCGACACCGTCATCTATGGCCGCCGGGCGGGAGAAGCCGCTGCCGACGCGGCGGCCAAGCTCGCCGGCGAAGAAGTGCGCGAGACGGCTGTGCGCGACGAAGAGCGCCGCATCCAGGCCCTCGTGGACCGCCCCGATCGGGGTCAGTTTGCGGCCAAGGTGCGGTGGGACATGGGCACGGGGATGGTGACGCACTGCGGTGTGTTCCGGGATCAGAAGGGGCTCGAAGCCTGCGGCGACCTACTGCACGACTTGAAGGATCGCTTTACGCAGGTCCACGTGGGCGATAAGGGCCGCGTGTTCAACACCAACCTCCTGTCCGTGCTGGAGCTGCGCAACATGCTGGATCTGGCGGAGGCCGTGCAGCTGACCGCCCTCACCCGGACGGAGAGCCGGGGAGCCCATACCCGCATCGACTACCCGGAGCGGGACGACGAGCACTGGCTCCGCCACATCCTCCTGCAGTACCGCGAAGACGGCCCCGAGATAAGCTACCGCCCGGTCACGATTACGCAGTGGGAGCCCCAGGTTCGCACGTACTAGGAGGCTTTCCCCTTACCCTTTGAAGGCAGGTGCTTTTATGGATATCAAGCTGAAGGTGCGGCGGCAGAACCCGGAGGCGGACGACAAACCGTTCTGGAAAGACTACGCCGTCGAGGTGCCCGAGTACTACACCCTCCTCGACGCCCTCTTAAAGGTGCGTGAAGAGGTGGACGAGACACTGGCGCTTCGTTGTTCGTGCCGCAGTCACATTTGCGGGTCGTGCGGCATGCGCGTCAATGGTCACGCGGCCCTGGCGTGCAAGACGAAGCTGTCGGACTTGGATCAGGAGACCGTGACCGTGGAGCCGATGGGCAACATGCCTGTCATTCGGGATCTCGTGGTCGATCTGGAGCCATTTTGGAACAAGCTCTACAGCATCAAGCCGTACCTGCAGCCCGCCACGGATCCCCCGGAGCGCGAATATGTCGTGCCGAACGAGACGATGTTCCATCTGGACGGAGTCGTCAACTGCATCATGTGCGGCGCATGCGTCTCGGACTGCGAGTCGTTGTCCGTAAACCCCATCTTCATCGGCCCGACGGCGTTCGCCAAAGAATATCGGTTTGTGCTTGATCCTCGCGACGCTGCCGACCGTGAGCGACTGTCCCAGATGAACGGGCCGGGTGGGGTGTGGGACTGCACGCACTGCTTTCAGTGCGTGGAGGTGTGTCCGAAGGACGTCGCGCCCATGGACCGCATCATGGCGATGCGCCGGATGATGATGGACATGGGTATGGAGCAGCATAACGGCGCGAAGCGTGCCAACGCCTTCATGGATCTCGTGGGCACGTACGGACGGCTTGATGAGACGCGACTTCTCATGCGCAGCGTGTCAGGCCTAGGTGAGCTCATGAGCTTCTCCAAGGTCGGATTCCGTGCGCTCTGGAAAGGCAAGCTGCCTCCCCTGAAGCCCCATCGGATTGCCGGGGCCCCAGCCGTGCGCCGGATTCTCGAGCGGGCCAGAAACCAGCGCCCGCGGCGCTTCAAGGTCCATCAGGCTCAGGAGGAGGGAGTGCGCGCATGAAGTACGCCTTTTATCCGGGATGCGTCGCCAAAGGGGGCACGCCCGAGTTGTATCAGGCCATGACGGCGGTAGGCGAAAGACTTGGGTTGGAGCTGCATGAGCTGACGGGCGCGGCCTGCACGGGGGCCGGCGTTATCACCGAGCGGGATCCCTTTGCGGGCGACGTGGTGAACAGTCGCACGTTTGCCATGGCCGAGCAACTGGGCCTGCCCGTCATGACGATCTGCAGCACCTGCACGGGGGTCATGATGGGCGTAAAGAGCCGGGTGGATGCCCACGACGACTATCGCGAACGGGTAAACCAGCTGCTGGCCGACGAGGATCTCCATTACAGCGGCCAGACCGATGTGAAGCACCTGTTGTGGGTGCTGGTGGAAGACCTTGGGCTCGACAAATTGAAGGCCATGGTGGTAAACCCGCTTCACGGCATGCGGCTCGCCCCGTTCTACGGCTGCTATGTCGTCCGTCCGTCGAAGGACGTGGACCCCCTCCGTCTTGGCCGCATGGGGTACCTGGAGAAAGTCATCGAGGCTCTCGGCGCCGAACCTGTGGAGGAATACCGCGGCAAGGACAAGTGTTGCGGCTTTCCGCTCCTCGAGACCAACCGCCGCGGGTCCCTGGCCTTGACCGGCAAGCGTCTGGCCGAGGCCCGCGACGTGGGTGCGGATGCGCTCGTGACGCCGTGCCCCCTGTGCCACCTGAACCTCGACGGCCAGCAGCCCGAAACCCCGGATGCGGGGCGGGTCGACGCGATGCCGGTCATGCACCTGCCCCAGGCCATCGGACTCGCGATCGGCATCCCACCGGAGCGACTCGGCTTGCATCGGCATATCATCGACACGAAGAAGATCCTGGCAAAGGTGGCCGTGGCGGGTTAGACGAGACGCTCCCGACGCCTTAAAAAACGTCCCGGCGGTAAGCGTCGGGGCGTTTTGCATGCCGGCCCCGACGCGCGTTCCGATGGAGAACGGCGACGAAGTCTATCAGGCAGGGATCTGAGGCGGACGACCGTGTCACACCCGCATACCCCACAAGGCGACATCTGGCCCTTTTGTCAGCGCGCCCAACCCGAGATCGGCGAGGACGGGGCCGAAAGAGCATGGCAGCCTTCATGCCGAGCCCACGTGGTCGTTCCATAGCCCGGGTCGCGTCCTGCTCGCTCCCATTCCGCCCGTCGAGGTCCTGTTCGATCGCCCATGGAGTACGCGGTTGAGATCCATCCCGCGGCGCAAATCGTGGCCAGAGCCATGAAGAGCACGGGTGGCCCTCCCGACATCTTTACAAGCCCGCAGAACGTCCCAACGGGACAGCCGGGATCTTTCACTATCACCTGCCTGGTCTACCCGCGGAGTCGCCCTAACCATCTTTCTCTGACCGCGGGTTTTCTCAGCGCCCAAAGCTCGTGAAGCCTATACCGGCTGCACACGGAAGGAGATAGGGACGGAAGCGTCCCGTTCGTGCGGAGCCGGCTTCCTGCCCGCCGTGCTGCCGCCCGGCTCGTTGCTCGGGGATCCCGGGTTGCCTTTCCCTCGCCGAGGCCCTAAACTATACATTGGTAAGCATGAAACGCGGCGACCTGGCTGGCAGGGAGCACGCCACCACCGTCAAGATTAGGGAGGTTTTCATGCAGCTTACGATTACGCCGGCCGCTGAAAAGGCGTTCGGCAATCTCGTCGATGAACAGGGCGCTGCCTATATCCGGGTATGGGCCGGTCAAGCCTGCGGCTGCGGCCGCATCGGATATCGGATGGCGGTCGAGGAGAGCCCAGCGGCCGAAGATACCCTGATTCCGGCCGGGTCCTTGAATCTGGTCGTGGCGCCTGAGTGCGGACCACACCTGGAGGGAGGCGTCATCGACTACATTGATGAGCCCCTCCGGTCGGGCTTCACCATCGAGAACCCCAATGCCCCATCCGGGTGCTCCTGCGGCGGACACTGAGGATTGCCCACCCACCGCCCTTCATGAGAAGGGCGGTTTTCCATGCCGCTTGGCGGCGCTCGCCCCTCAACTCAACGTGGGTGCGCAGGAGATACCACGGCCGCTGGCCCTTTCGCGGGCAGGAATAGCGCCCCGAGGAGGCAGCCCACGGCCCCGACGGCCATGATGCCGATCGTCCAGTCCACAATCACGGCCAGACTGGGCCCCACCCAGATGGCGGTCATCCAGCCCAGGAACACAGCCAGGCCAAATATGGTTAATCGCAGTTGTCCCCGCGCCGCGCCATAATACAGCGCCACCAGCATAAACCCCTGCCCCACCATGGCCACGGTGTACGGCAGCAGTTCACGAGCCATCGGCAGAAATCGCGCCCCGAGCGCCACCCGGATCACGAGCGGGCCGCCGACGACATAGAGCCCGACGCCCAAAATTCCGAGAGCGGCCATGGCCAGAATTGAGTACAGAAGATAGCGAGGCCCCTCACTGGGGCGCCGCTGGGTCGAACTCAAGAGGACGGTGCCGATCGACCCCGCAAAAAACATCGGGGCACGGCCAATGGTAGCGAGGCCGCCATAGTAGCCGGCCGCACGGGCCGGCAGCGCATGCTTGGCGGCCAGCACATCGGCGCTCGTGAGCACCAGTGCCAGCATGCCCACGCCCCCAGCGTTCCAAAGCGCCCCGAAGGAATCGAGGCCCGAGGAGGCCGCGAAGCGCACGGCGCGCCGGGCGCCCGCCCAGGACACGGCGATATCGGTCAGGCTCACGAGCGGTCCGACGATCACCAGGCCCAAAAGGCCAAAAGCACCCGCATACACCAGGGCGGCTCCGATCGTGTAACCGATGGCATCCCACGCGATGGCGACGGCCGCCCAAGCAAACTTTCCCGCCCACTGCAGGATACCGACGTTGAGCCCATAGGCATACGCGGGAATCACGGCCAGGGCAAAGATGAGCAGTAGTTCAGGGGGCAGGTGAAAAAGCCTGGCGACGGGGACGCGCACGCACGCGAGAATGCCCCAGACGCCCGTACCAGCCAGAACGTAGAACAGGTTCAGACGATTTAGGAACCCAGGCCCGGTGCCGCGTCGGGTGTACACGAGCGCGATGACCGATACGGGCACCTCCATGAGGAGCACCAGAGTCCCGAGCGCCGTGAGGACACCATAATGGACCGGTCCCAGCATGCGCGCCACCACCACATGGTAGAGAACGTTGGCAACGCCGGCGGCCAGTGCGCCGGCGTTGAAGAGGGTGTTGTCCCGCCAGAATCGCGGTTCGGTCCCGGCGCCGCTGCTCATGATTTCGAGGGTATCACGAGTGGCTATGGATACGGATGCGAACGCCTCGACCTTGACGGATGGGGCCTTAGACGCGCCCCGGTTTTTCGAGCGGGATGGCTATTCGACGGTGCCGTCCGGGCGTGCGGAACTTTGAGCGAGTGCGCCCGCTGAGTCTGGATAGCACCGAGAATGGTTGTGAGCCCCGTGGTCTGGTAACCGAGCCTCCACACGGCCACACCCTGCAGCCCCATCGTTTCGGCGGCCCTGACCTTAGCATTGATGCCCTGGGGCGTCTCCCACCACAGGTCGTGGGAGACACCTCCGAGCGTATAGCGGGCGTGCATCTCTTCGGTGGACGGGTCATAGCGGGCGACCTTTAAGGCCTCGGCGGGAATGTGGTTCAAGGAAATCGTGACCGCGTGGGTTGTGCCGTTCAGCCAGTCGTATCCGTAAAACGCGATGCCCATCAAGATCTTATTGGCGGGCACCAGGGTCTTCAAGCGATTCACCTTGGCCAGCACCCAGCTGGTGGCGGCCACCGGTCCCGCCACGGAGCCGTCGTCATGCTCGTCATACGTCATGAAGTCATAGCCCGTGACCTCCGGTGTCATGGCGCGGTAATTATAGGCCGCGCTGTCGCCCGGAATCGTGTCAAGATACAACTGGCTTCGTGGGGGCAGCAGATCCCGCAGGTCCACGATGAAGGCTGCGAGCCCGGCCCGGTAACGAGGGCGGGCCGGCTCGAAGTCGATGTTGACGCCCTGATAGTGCTGGGTGCGTACGATGCTGGCGATGTGGCGCGCAACCAAGAGCCGACTCGGGATCGATCCCAAAAACGCCTGACCCATCGGAGCGGTAAAGGACGGCACGACCGGGATTCCGTCGCTGCGAACCTGCCTCAGGACCGACGGGACGACCTTGTCCTTGATGGCCCCGGTGCCGGCGATGGCGTAAAACAGCGGCACGACGGCGGAGATCGCCTGCTTGTGCACGTTGAGAGGCGAGAGCGTGACGTTGCTGCCGGTCGCCCAGAAGGCCAGCACGCGAAACGGCCGCTGCGGCTTCGGGGGCTTCGGGGTGCCCGCGCTGCCGGCGAATCCACACCCGCCCATCCACACGAGGGACAGCAATAACGCGGCGCCCATGGCTCCCGCGCGGGTTATCCGCACTCGTCTCACCTCGTGCGTAGTATCGCGACCGGGCCCAATGGGTAGTCGGGTAAACTTTCCCGCGCCCGCCGGTCTCGCGTTCACAGTTTTCGTGGCACCCTGGAGGGCACGGGTCGGAGACCCGAAAGACCGGCCGCGTAGGGCGGCCGGTCGTGGGCATTTCCGGGGCGAGCGCCTCGCTACTGACGCAGTTTCTGGAGCTCGTCTAAGAGGCGGTCGTTCAAAACCCGGATGTGTGTCCCTTTCATCCCGAGCGAACGCGATTCGATCACCCCGGCGCTTTCAACTTTCCGAAGCGCGTTTACGATGACGGAACGGGTGATGCCGACCCGGTCGGCGATCTTGGATGCCACGACCAGCCCCTCTGTCCCATCGAGCTCGTCAAAGATGTGCTGCAATGCCTCGAGCTCCGAATACGAAAGTGCGCCCACCGCGACCTCCACCGCCGCCTTACCGCGCGCTTCCTCCTCCAGAGACTTCGACCGCTGCCGCAGCATCTCCATGGCCACGACCGTGGCCCCGTACTCGGCCAAGACCAGATCCTGCTCATCAAACTCGCGTCCAAAGCGCGAAACCACCAGCGTGCCGATGCGCTCTCCGGCACCCATCAGCGGAATCAACGTGGTGATCTTGTTCTCGTAGATACAGGGACGATCACGGAAGAATACGCACTGGCGCGCCACCTGCGACACATTGGGAACCGTCTCCGCGATCCGCAAGAGCCCCTGATTGTAGGACCCCGGAAACTCCCGGTGGCCCAGCACTTCCTGCAGCATGATGCTGCATTCAAATGAGTCCAAGAGCGCATACCCGAGAACCCCGCCCTGACGATCCACCACGTAAACATTCGCTTCGATAAGTTCCGACAGCATGCGGGCCATGGCGGTGAAATCGACTGGCAGGCCGGCACTTGTCTGCAGAAGACGGTTCAGGCGCCGGGTTCGCTCCAGCAGTTCTGTCAACACGCATCTGGCTCCTCTCCGAGCTACCGTTCGCCGGAATTATAACACAATGACAGGCTAGCTCGGAAACAATTCAGAGAAAATGCACGCGACCAGATGCTTAGAGGATGTACCGGGTCAGATCGGCCGCTTCGGCCACACTCTTCAACCGCTCATCGACGTACTCGGGTGTGATGGTGATGGTCTGGTCTGGCAGGTTTGGGGCGTGAAAGTTGAGGTCGTCCAGCACCCGCTCCAAAATGGTGTGCAGGCGCCGGGCACCGATATTCTCCAACTCGCGATTGACCTCCGCGGCATAGCGGGCCATGCTCCGCACCGCCTCGTTCGTAAACTCGACCCGAATGCCCTCCGTGCCGAGGAGCTCGCGGTACTGCTCGAGGAGCGAGTGGTGCGGTTCCACCAGGATGCGGACGAAGTCATCTTCCGTGAGCGGCTCCAACTCCACTCGGATCGGAAAGCGCCCCTGCAGTTCCGGTATAAGATCGGACGGCTTCGAGACATGGAAGGCACCGGCCGCGACGAACAACATGTGGTCGGTCTTGCACGCCCCGTATTTCGTCATCACCGTGGAACCTTCCACGATCGGCAGGATGTCGCGCTGCACACCCTCTCGGGAAACGTCCGGGCCCGCTCGGGTGCCGGTGTTGGCAATCTTGTCAAACTCATCGATAAAGATGATGCCGTGCTGTTCAGCGCGAAAAACCGCCTCCGCCTGCGCCGCGTCCGTGTCGATAAGTTTTTGCACTTCCTCCTCAGACAGCACCTTGCGTGCTTCCCCCACCGTCATCCGACGGCGCTTGGTGCGGCGCGGGAGGAGACCCGACAACATCTCCCCGATGTTCATCTGCTGGTCGCCGGGCCCGCCCAATCCCATCATGCCGGCCGGAGTAGACGTGTCCTCGACCTCGACCTCCACCACCTCGTTCTCCATCTCTCGGCGGCGAATGCGCGCTAGAAACTCGCCCCGGCGCCGACGCCGCCCTTGGGTCTCTTCCGTGGTGGCGGGCGGGGGTTCGGGGTGCCCGCCGCCGAACCACATCTCAAAGGGGTTGCCGCCGCTCACGGGAGTCGGCGCCGGCTCAGGCACCAGAGCCATCGCAATGCGCTCCTCGGCCTGACGCTCGGCCCGCGCCCGAACCCCCCGGCCCTTCTCCTCCCGCACCATCCGCAGGCTCACCTCGACCAGATCCCGCACCATGCTCTCCACGTCGCGCCCGACGTAGCCCACCTCGGTGAACTTGGTGGCTTCGACCTTGAGGAAAGGCGCCCGGACGAGCCGGGCCAGGCGGCGCGCAATCTCCGTCTTGCCAACCCCCGTCGGCCCGATCATCAGGATATTCTTGGGGAAAATGTCCTCCTGCAGACTCGGTTCCAGCTGCGCCCGCCGCCAACGATGCCTGAGCGCGATGGCCACCGCCCGCTTCGCGGCATCCTGGCCCACGATATAGCGGTCAAGTTCGCGCACGATCTCTTCGGGCGTGAGCGCCTCCGCGCCAGTTGTGTGCCGGTCGTCAGGCATGACTGTCGGCTCCTTTGTCAAGGACCTCCACCGTCAGGTGATGATTGGTATAGACGCAGATGTCGGCCGCGATATGAAGCGACCGGCGCACGATCTCCTCGGGGCCGGGGGGCGGTTCGACGGATCGAAGAGCGCGCGCAGCCGCCAGCGCATACGGGCCGCCGGACCCCACTGCGGCAATCCCGTCATCCGGCTCGATCACCTCCCCGGTTCCTGACAGGACTAGCAGGGCGGTCGGATCCGCCACCACCAGGAGCGCTTCCAGCCGGCCCAGCATACGGTCGGTCCGCCATTGGCGCGAGAGGGCCACGGCGGCCCGCTGCAACTGCCCCCGTGACTCTTCCAGCTCGCGCTCAAAGTGCTCGAACAGCGTGAGGGCGTCGGCCACCGCCCCCGCGAACCCGGCCAGCACCCGACCATGATAGAGCCGGCGAACTTTTTTGGCGCCGGCCTTCATGATCATGGCCTGACCGATGGTAACCTGGCCGTCACCGCCCAACACGGCCACACCGTCTACCAGCACGCCCAGAACAGTCGTGCCATGAAAACTGATCCGCTCAGGCTCGAGGGTGAGCGTGTGCATAAACCGCCTCCAATCGTTCCAGCGTCACCTGGGTGTAGGTCTGGGTGGTGGACAGGCGGCTATGGCCCAAGAGTTCCTGTACGACCCGCAAGTCGGCCCCATGCTCCAGGAGATGGGTGGCAAAGGAGTGCCGGAACCAGTGGGGGCTCACGTGGTGATGGATGGCGGTCCGCGCCAGGACCGCGTCGACAATTCGGCCTACGCTGCGCGACGAGAGACGCGTCCCTCGATAGTTCACG
This sequence comes from Bacillota bacterium, assembly GCA_021818685.1. Taxonomy (GTDB): domain Bacteria; phylum Bacillota; class Sulfobacillia; order Sulfobacillales; family JAIMBI01; genus JAKATP01. The sequence goes on from JAKATP010000012.1 coordinate 20,319, forward strand.
AAGAGGGCTGGCTCCCGCGCCCCCGCGAGACTAGGCCGGCCATCGTCGAGCCATCGCCGGACGGCGTCGCGCGCCGGCGCCGCCAGCGGCACCACACGCTGCTTGCCGCCCTTTCCCATCACCCGCAGCAACCGTTCGGGCAGATCGAGGTCGGCGACATTGAGTCCCACCGCCTCACCCGCCCGCACGCCCGCCGCGTAGAGGAGTTCGAGCAGCGCCGTATCACGAAGCCCCAGCGCTCCCGGCTGTTCGGCCGCCGCGAGGATATCCAGCATCGCCGCCTCCGGGAGGGCGTGCGGCAGGCTCGGCCGGAACTTTGGGGCGTGCAGGCGGTGCGCGGGATTGTCGTCGATGTAGCCCTCCCGGGCCATCCACCGATAAAAGCCCCGCACGGCGGCCACCTTGCGTGCCGCCGTGCGATGCGATAGACCCCGCCGGAGGAGGCCCGCGGCAAACCGGCGGAGGTCTGCCGTGGTGGCGGCCGTCGGGTCAGGCACGAGCTCCAACAACTCGGCCAGATCGTGCCGGTAGGCGCGGGTCGTAGCCACCGAACCGGAGCCGTGCAGACGTACGGCCTTCAGATATTCGTCCACCAGGGGATGCTCCGTGTTCGTATGAGACCCCCTCCCGCGTTACTGGGCCACCCGCTCCTCATACCCGCACCCTTCACGCACGCACGTCAGCGCCCCCCGCGGTCCCCGGCCTTTCTGGGCCAGAAACGCGCCGCAGCGCGGACACATCTTGTCACTCGGAGGATACCAGGTCACGAAATCGCACTCCGGATACCCACTACAGCCGTAAAACGTACGGCCCTTACGGCTTCGCCGCACGACGACCGGACGCGCGCACTTCGGACACTCCGCGCCCGTCTTTTGGAGCAGGGGCCGGGTATTCTGACACTCCGGATACCCGGAGCAAGCAAGGAACCGACCAAAGCGTCCATGCTTGATGACCATGGGGCGGCCGCAACGGTCACACACCTCGTCGGTGGCTTCCTCGGCGATATGAACGGGCCCCGCTTCTTTCTCGGCGCGGACCAGGTATCCGGAGAAGTCGTCGTAAAAGCTCTGGAGAAGCGCCCGCCAGGATTCTTGCCCCTCCTCCACCCGGTCGAGGTCGGCTTCCATCGCGGCCGTAAACTGGATGTCGACAATGCGCGGGAAGAACTCCTTCAGCAGGTCGACCACGGCCCGCCCAAGCTCGGTGGGCACGAGCCGCCGCTCCTCCCGCCGCGCGTAGTCGCGCGCGAGGAGCGTCTCGATCGTGGGCGCATAGGTGCTCGGGCGGCCAATCCCCAGATCCTCCAGGGCCTTCACCAAGCTCGCCTCTGTATAACGGGGCGGCGGCTCGGTAAAGTGCTGTTCTGACTTCAGATCCTCCACGTTCAAGGCCTCACCGACCCGCAGGGGCACGGTGAGGGGCTGACCCGTGGCCGCGTCCTCGTCCGGCTCGTCGTAGAGGGCGGTGAACCCCGGAAACTTGAGCTTTTGCATCCGGCTCCGGAAAGTATGGCGTCCCGCGGCCACGTCGACCGTGACCGTGTCATAGACGGCCGGGGCCATCTGACTCGCGACGAAGCGTTCCCAAATCAGGCGATAGAGCCGGAGTTGGTCGCGACTCAACGATCTTTTGAGACTGTCCGGGGTCCGACGTACCACCGTGGGCCGGATCGCCTCGTGGGCTCCCTGCTGCCCAGGACGGCTGGGGGCGCGCCGGCGCTCGCGGCTTTCATACTCGAGGCCGTACACCTCCCGGATATACTGCCGCCCTTCCTCCTCCGCCGACTCCGCCACCCGGGTGGAGTCGGTCCGAATGTAGGTGATGAGACCGACGGTTCCTTCGCCCTGCACCTCCAGGCCTTCATAGAGCTGCTGAGCTAGCTGCATGGCGCGCTTGACGGTAAGGCCGAGCCGCTTCGAGGCTTCTTGCTGCAACGTCGAGGTGGTGAATGCAAACGGCGCGTAACGGCGGCGCTCCCGCTCCTTGACGTCGGCAATGCGAAAGGGAGGGCGAGGAACCACGTCCGGGCCTACCTCGGCCACCACGGTGTCGAGCTCGGTCCGCGACAGGCGCCCCCGCTCTCCCAGCGGGGACAGATAGTCGGCGCTGAGCGCCGTGCCTCCTCCCGACAGGGAGGCCGTCAACGTGAAGTACTCCTCGGGCACGAAGGCATCGATTTCCGCCTGCCGCTCTACCAGCAGGCGCAGGGCCGTCGACTGCACGCGCCCCGCCGAGAGACCGGGACGCACCTTGCGCCACAACCACGGGGAAAGCTGATAGCCGACGATGCGGTCAAGAATCCGGCGCGCCTGCTGGGCATCAACGAGTCCATACGAAAGCGGCCGCCAGTGCTTGATGGCCCGCGCCACCGCGTCCTTGGTAATCTCGTGAAACTCGATGCGCTTGACCTGCTTGTCGGACAGCCCTAGAACTTCGGCCAGGTGCCAGGAAATGGCCTCCCCCTCGCGGTCAGGGTCGGTGGCGAGATACACTTGCTCGCTCTTCTTGGCCGCCTCCCGGAGCTCCCGCACCACCTGGCCCTTGCCGCGGATCGTGATGTACTTCGGCTGAAAGCCATGCTCCACGTCCACCCCAAACTGACTCTTGGGAAGGTCGCGCACGTGGCCCATGGACGGAAGAACCTGGTAGCGTTTGCCGAGGAAACGGCTGATGGTGCGCGCCTTGGCGGGCGACTCCACAATGATAAGGGGCTTGGGCAATCCTCCACCCTCCCAAATTGGTCGACTTATTATAGCAGAGGGGTCGAACCCTCATTCCCGACCGCGGGCAACGGCCCATCGTGCAGAAACGACAGGCGGTGCGCCGGGGTGGGACCGAGCCTCCCGATGGCCGTACGGTGCTCCAAGGTCCCATATCCCTTGTGACGCGCCAAGCCGTAACCCGGATAAACCTGGTCCAGCACCGCCATGTAACGGTCCCGCAACACCTTGGCCACTATCGAGGCGGCTGCGATCGACGCCGAGCGGGCATCCCCGTGGATGAGCGGCTCGACGGGTACCCCCGCCTCGAGGGGAACGGCGTCCACCAGAATCCAGTCCGGCGGCGTCGGCAGACGACCCAGAGCCTGCAGCATGGCCATCCGCGTAGCCCCGAGGATGTTCAGTCGCTCGATTGCCTGTGGACCCGCCGCCCCCACCCCGATCTGGGCCCCGGCCGCCTGCAAGCTCCGGTAGAGGCCCAGGCGGCGACCCTCCGGAACGACTTTGGAGTCGTCGAGCCCTTCCCAGACCCTTCCCACCGGCAGGATGAGGGCGACGGCCACGACAGGACCGGCGAGCGGCCCCCGTCCCACCTCGTCGACACCCGCCAGCACCCGACCGTCCCGCCAGGCCGTCCGCTCCCGGCAATAAAGGTCGCGCCCCTCAGGGGCCGCCATCGGGGAGCTCCAGCGTCACACGCCCGAACTTGCCGTGTGCAAAATCGGTCAGTACGGCTTCAGCGGCGCGCTGCAGGTCGACGTCCCCGCCCCGGGTCAGAAGCTTACGGGCCCGTCCGAAATCTCCCAGCGGGTCCTCGCCCTCCCGCCCGATCTGGCGCAGCAGTCTCACCGCCAAGCCCTCCGTTTCGCTCGACGAGAAACCGACCACGCCCAGGACTTTAAGCCGCCAGTCCCGGCCCTGGGCCCGTGACAACACCCCCGGTAGATCGAGCCATTCCCAGTCGTGCCGCCGGATCCACTGGGGTCCGCGCGTCACCCCCGGACGGTTGCCGGTTCGCAACTGGTGACGGCCGATGAGGCGGTTCAGCAAGGTCGACTTCCCGAGATTCGGGAGCCCCACCACCGCCACGCGCCGCGCGTACGAACTGTAGGGGATGCCGCCCAGGGCCTCTAAGACCACCCGCTCGGACCCGGGCTCCGCGGCGGCCACGGCGACAGCCCGCTCTTGATCACCCGTCAGAGTGAGAAGCCAACGATCCGTGGCCTCCGGTTCCGCAAGGTCGAGTTTGTTCAAGACGACGACCCGCGGACAGTTGGGCACCCATCGCGACAGACCCTCGAAGCGCGTCAGCATCGGAGCCCGCGCGTCTACCACCTCGATGAGGGCGGTCAGGTAGGGCCCCAGCCGTCTGATGGTCTCAGCGGCGTGCCCCATGTGGCCCGCCCGCCAGTCCGAACTTGCCATAGGCTTACAGTCCCCGAAAATCTTTGAGCGGCCACCACACTACGAACGCTTCGCCACGCAGCAACGACTCACTGAGAAAACCAAAATAGCGGCTGTCGTAGCTGTCGGGGCGGTTATCACCCAGCACGAAGAGATATCCCGGGGGCACCTTCACCGGCTTGTAATTCGACGACGGATCCTTGTATTTGATGAACGGTTCCGGCTCGTAGTGACCGTTGATGTACACATGACCGTCACGAATAGCGACCGTCTGCCCCGGCACGGCAATGACCCGTTTAATCCAGTCTTGGCTCGGGATAACGGGTGATCGGAACACGACGATCTCTCCGGGCTTCGGACTCTCGAAGTGAAAGATCATCTTGTTGACAAGGACCCGTTCTCCGTTTTGGAGCGTCGGTTCCATGGAGTACCCGGACACCTGGTACGACTCCAGGACGAATGTTCGGACCAGGAGGGCCAGCACAAAGGCCAGCGCGAGCGTTTCTAAAAACTCCAACCACGCCGGGGTCTGGCGTTTCCGGCGCCTCATGCGCCTTCACCCCCTGGGCTTTTTGTCCCAAGCCGGCGAAGGACTACACACGCTCCTTGATCCGGGCTGCCTTGCCACGCAGGTTCCTCAGGTAATACAACTTGGCCCGGCGCACCTTGCCGCGCCGCAGCACCTCAATCTTATCGATCCGCGGCGAGTGAATCATGAACGTCCGCTCCACGCCGACGCCGTAGGAAACCCGGCGAACGGTCATGGTTTCATGGGACGCACCACCCTTTCGAGCAATGACCACTCCTTCGAACGGCTGCACGCGTTCCCGCGTGCCCTCCCGGATGCGTACGTGCACCCGGATGGTGTCACCCGGGCGGAAACTCGGCACGTCGTGACGCATCTGCTCTTCTTCAATCAACCGGATGAGATCCACAGGGCAAACTCCCTTCAAACGGAGCCTAGTATAGCATGGGCGCCTTCGCCGGAGCAATTTCCATCACTCATCCGACGCCATGCGCTGCCAGCGCTCCGTGCTCCACCGTGCCGACTCCTCGCGCCACTGACGGATACGCGCGTGGTCCCCCGACAACAACGACTCGGGGACCTGGTGTCCACGGTACACGGGCGGGCGCGTGTACTGCGGGCCTTCCACCAGCCGACCGGTCCCGCTGAACGAGTCATCCCGGCTCCCAGACAGGGCTCCCAGCACACCCGGCAAGAGACGCACGACCCCGTCCACTACCGCCATCGCCGGAATCTCGCCGCCAGTCAGCACGAACGCTCCCAGCGACAGCTCCTCGGCCTGCAAGATGTCAACCACTCGCTGATCGATGCCCTCATAGTGCCCGGCCACGATCACGAGATGCCCCGCGCCCGCCAGATCCTCGAGCCACGCCTGCGTAAGCGGCCGCCCGCGCGCTGCCGTGATCAGCACACGGGCGGGCCGGGGATCATGCGCCAGGCACCACTCGACGGCTTCGACCACCGGTTCCGGCCGCATCAACATCCCGACCCCGCCCCCGTACGGATAGTCATCCGTGGTGCGATGGATCCCCACGCCGAACGGGCGTAGGGGCACGAGCCGGATGTCCGCGATGCCCCGATCTACCGCTCGGCGCACCATGCTTTCGGCAAACGGGCCGGAGAACATGTCCGGAAAGAGCGTCACGATATCGATGCGGAGGGCCGCCTCCCGGCTCATACCGGCTCCGGATCGCGCAGCAGCGCCAGTGTCCGGTCCTTGCCCACCGCGACCCACGCCCGCACGAAGGGGACCCATACCTGATGCTCCACGTTTCCCACGACAAGCCAGTCGTGAGCCGGGCCCGGCTCGACACGCATCACCGATCCCAGCGGGCGTCCATCGGGTCCGACCACGGCCGCCCCCGTGAGCTCATCCCAATAGTACTCGCCCTCTGCGAGCGGCGAGCGGTCCTCACCAGGCCGATAGATGACCGCTCTGCGCAAGCGCTCGGCGGCATCCCGGCTCTCGACTCCATCCACCCGCAGCACAGGGCGGTTGGCGGCGATGCGCACCTCCAACACCAGGACCGGCTCTGGCCCGAGCCGATCGATGCGGACCCGCTTCAGTGCTTCCGGCCAACTCCGCCACTGATCGCTGTCGGGAGCAATCTTGAGACCCCCATCGATGCCGTGTGCCCCCACCACCTGCCCGATGCGGACCCACAAAGGAGGCTTAGCGCTCAGGAGGACGCGCCCGCCCGCTTCTCCGCCAGAGCCTTCATGACGCCTTCCTTCCGAAAGAGGCTCCTCACGGTCTCCGTCGGCTGCGCCCCGTTGGTAATCCAGTAAAGGGCCCGCTCCAAGTTCACCTTGATCGTGGCCGGATCCGGAATGGGGTCGTAGTACCCAATCTCCTCGATGAACCGACCATCGCGAGGCGACCGTGCGTCGGCCACCACGATCCGATAGAAGGGACGCTTCTTCGCCCCCATGCGCTTCAAACGAATCTTGACCATTCGTCAAACCTCCCACTGCGGATTTTTCTAGGAGCGGCCGTCATACCTTCAGGCGTCGCACGTCAGCGGGACGGAGGCAGGAAGTCCGGCGGCAGGCCGGGCATTCCGGGCGGCATACGTGCGCCGCGTTTGCCGCCGCGCATCTGCCGTGCGAGCTTCCGCATTTCCTCATAACTTTTCAAGACCCGGTTCACATCCTGGACCGTGGTACCGCTGCCGCGGGCGATCCGGCGCCGCCGGCTCCCGTCGATAATTTGCGGCCGACGACGCTCGCGAAGCGTCATCGAAGACAGTACCGCTTCCACCCGCACGAGGGCGCGGTCATCCACCTGTCCCTTGAGTTTCTTCATCTGTCCGCCCATTCCGGGGATCAGATCCAAGAGCTGCGAGAGCGGTCCCATCTTCTTCACCTGCCGCAGTGCGGCCAGGTAGTCGTCCAGGGTGAACTCATTGCGAGTAAGCCGGGCCCCCAGATCCGCCCCCACTCTCGCGTCCATGCTGGCCTCGGCGCGTTCGATGAGGCCCAGCACATCGCCCATGCCCAGGATGCGCCCCGCCATTCGTTCCGGCTGGAAGGGCTCTAGCCCATCGAGCTTCTCGCTGACCCCGACCATCTTGATGGGCAGACCCGTCACCTGACGAATCGAAAGCGCCGCCCCCCCGCGAGCGTCGCCGTCGAGCTTGGTCATGATGAGGCCGCTTAGATCCAGCCGGGATGAGAACGCTTCCGCCACCGTGACGGCGTCCTGGCCCGTCATGGCATCAACCACCAAGAGGGCTTCAGCCGGCTTTTGCACGGCGACAATGCGCTGGAGCTCGGCCATGAGGTCCTCGTCGACATGCAGACGCCCGGCCGTATCGACGATGACGATGTCGGAGGCGAGCTGGCGGGATCGCCCGAGGGCGAGGCGATAGAGCTCCTCCGGACGTCGGTCGGGTTCGAAAAACACCGGCACCCCCGCCTGCTCACCCAACTGCCGCAGCTGATCGACGGCCGCAGGCCGGTAGATGTCCGCCGCAACCAGGAGCGGATGGCGGCCCTGACGGTGAAACCACCGCGCCAGCTTCGCCGCCGCGGTCGTCTTGCCGGCTCCCTGCAGGCCCACCAGCAGGATCACCGTCGGGGGATGGGAGGCGAGGCGGATCGGGGCCTCGCTGCCCAGCAGCGTCACCAGGTGATCTCGCACCACCCGGATGACAGCCTGCGCCGGCGTCAGGCTCTCCAGGACCTCACTGCCGATGGCTTCCGGTTCGACGTCCGCCACAAACGTGCGCACGACGCGAAAGTTGACGTCCGCCTCCAACAGCGCCATCCGCACATCGCGAAGCGCAGCGCGCACGTCGCTCTCCGACAGGCGGCCCTTCTTCCGCAGCGGGGAAAACGCTTGCTGCAGGCGCTCGGTCAGGGATTCAAACATCCGCGTCCGTTCCCTCGCTCCCTGTCATGCGGGCCTCCCCCTCGGCTGTTGAGCCCCCGATCCGGTCGGGGCGCTCGTACGGCGTGCCTTCTTCGATCCGGCGCCAGCGCACCAAAAAATCACGCCACACTTCTGGCGGCGCTCCGCTGTCGACGAGGGTGCCGCCCTCCTGCAGAAGAGAAAGCCTCGCGGCCTGCCGGCTTACGACGTGCAGCCGCTCCTCGATCCTCACCAAGCGGCGCACCGCATCACCGACCAGCGCCCCCACTCGTGCACGCGAAACCCCGAGCGCGTGGGCCGCTTCCGATAGCGACCAGTCTTCTTCGAACACCAGCGCGCAGGCCTCGCGCTGACGCTCGGTCAAAAGAGGACCGTATGCATCAAGCAACGCCGCGCCGTAAATTGGGTCGACGCCGCCGGCCATGCTCTGTCAACCCCTATCTCTTGACACCACGACATCTTACGGTCCGGCGCACCTCCGGTCAAGACAACGGCGTTCGGGTGGCCGCCATGGATTTGTGAAAGGCAGACGTCACCGCCCGATGCCGACGGCCTGCAGACGTCCGGCCGCATCCAGGTCGTCGTACAGCCGCAGGATCTCGCGGGCCATGCGGTCCACGGTGAAGCAATCTCGGACAACCTCCTGACCCCGGCGGCCGAACCGGGCAGCGAGTCCCGGGTCGTTCCACAGGGCTACCGCCTGCTCCAGCATGGTCTCCATATCGTCGCGGGGCACGAGAACACCCGTGTCATTGCTCCACATCACCTGTTCCAAAGCCGCCACCCGGCTGGCCACCACGGGGACGCCGGAGGCAAGCGACTCGAGGGCGGCGAGGCCGAGCGTGTGCCGGGTCCCGGGCACGATCGTACAGGTCGCGGCCGCATAGTATCCCGGCAGTCGCCGATGGGGAACCGATCCCGCCCACACTACGCGTGGACCGCCGAAAACCGCGAATGTCTCGTCCGACGCCCCGACCCCCACCACCACTAAGCGACAGTCATGGGGGATGCGTCCGGCCCCATCCGCCGCCTGCCATACCCGCAGAAACTGGCGTGCCGGCTCATGGTTCTGCTCGCTCACCACGAGGAGAATACCTCGGCGGCTCAATTGCAGGCGCCGCAGGATCGGGCCCGGGTCGCGTGGGAAGAACACAGTGGGATCGACGGCGGGAGGGACCACCCGGACCCGCGCCTCGGGCTCCAGGGCAATAACCCGGTCCGCCATCTCACTGTTGGACACGATCACCCGGTCCGCTTCTTTCAATTGACGCCTCACCATCACTGCCGTCGCGCTGTCCGCCGCCGGCTCCGGCAGCACGAGCGGGGTATGGACCCAAGGCAGCCGGAGCGCCCGGGCTAACGGTCCCGCCACCCCGGCCGAAATCCAATAATAGCTGTGGACCAGCCGATAGCGCCGGGCGCCCTCCTCCCGAACCCACTGCAGCGCTTCATCAGTGAGTGCCTCCAGAGCCGCTGCCCATGAAGCATCGTCCTGCCGTCCGGAGCTCGCACGCAGGCGGATGATGCGCCCCATCTGCCCCAGCACCGAGCGTCGGGAATCATTCGGGGTCGTCTGGGCCGTCAGCACGTCGACGCCATAGCCATGCGCCTGCAGCGCCCGCACCGTGTCCTGAACCAGCACCGCCTGTCCACTGGCCGACGGTCGGTCCTGCGGCCGCAAGGGATCCGATCTCAGGGACACGTGCAATAATCTGCGGTCCATGCCATGCCTCCTCGAAACAAGAAAAAATGTCCCACGCCATGCGTGGGACAACTCAATAAACGCCTTGTGCCCCCACGCCTGCGAAGTTAGCTGACGGGTGCGGGTTGGGTCCCCGTCTCGCGGTTAGCGAGATTTACCCCCACAGAAACTGGGTCCTCCGCTCCCCGAATGCGCTCGGGGATTTGGCAATACAAGGTACTTAGACTGTATCGGAGCCCCACTGAACTGTCAACGGCCGCAAGGCTTCTTCACGCGGCGTTCGTGTGTGAGGGTATTTCCTTTAGCGGCTACACCGGCCCCTTGACGCCAGACGCTCCGGACTTTACCGGCCAGACCCTAGAGCCCAGGCCGGGCCCAGGGGTCGTGTCCCAGCATCGCCCCCACAAAGTCCGTGCGGGAAAACGGCATGAGGTCTTCGGCACCCTCGCCGAGTCCTACCCAGCGCACCGGAATCCCAAGCTCCTGTTGAATGGCGATCACCACACCACCCTTGGCGGTGCCGTCCAGTTTCGTCAAAATGATCCCGTCCGCCCCGGCCGCCTCTGCAAACTGACGGGCTTGGACGACTCCGTTCTGCCCCGTGGTGGCGTCGACCACCAGCAGCGTCCGATGCGGCGCCCCCGGACACTCCCGGCCGATTACCCGTACAATCTTCCCGAGCTCCTGCATCAGAGGCGTCTTAGTATGAAGTCTCCCGGCGGTATCAATCAGGACCAGGTCGGCTCCGCGACCGCGCCCCGCCACCACCGCGTCAAACGCCACCGCGGCCGGGTCAGCGCCTGGCGCCTGCTGCACCAGCTCCGCACCCGATCGCCTGGCCCACACCGCCAGCTGCTCGTTGGCGGCTGCACGAAAGGTATCGGCCGCCCCGATCAACACCCGCCGGTTCCGCGCCCGGAACGCGGACGCGAGTTTTCCCACGGACGTGGTCTTGCCCGCCCCGTTCACCCCCAGGACAAGCCACACATTGGGGTGCTCGGGCGACAGCGCCCAGGGATCGGGATCGTCCTCCGGCAACAGGCGGATCATTTCTTCTTCCAACAGGCTCATCAGGGCCGCCTCATCTACCGGCTTATCGGTCTGCAATCGTCGATGGGCACGCTCCAGAATCCGTTCCACCGCCTCCGGTCCCAGATCGGCCAGATAGAGCTGCTCTTCCAAGTCGTCCCAGAACTCGGCCGAGACACTCCGCCCGATGAGCTGGCGCCACCGCTGGCCCATCTGTTCGCGGGTGCCGCGAAGCCCCTGCCAGAATCGGTTCAAGAATCCCGCCATCAGCCGGCTCCCTCCTCCCCGAGCCGCACCGACACCAGCCGGCTCACACCCTGCCCATCAGCCGTAAAGCCCCAGAGGGCATCGGCCTGCTCCATCGTGGGCTTATGGTGGCTCACCACCAGATACTGCACCTGACGATGGCGCGCCAGATGCTGTGCGAAGCGGCGGGCGTTCAATTCATCGAGGCTCGCCTCCACTTCGTCCAGCACGACGAGCGGGGCCGGCCGGAGGGCGAGGAGCGCAAATAACCACGCGAGGGCGCCAAGCGCCTTCTCACCGCCCGACAGTGACTGCAGGGACTGCGGCCGCTTCGCTGGCGGCTCAATCCAAAGTTCGAGCCCCGGCTCCGGGTCCGCGGTCCACTCAAAGCGCGCGCTACCTCCTCCAAACAGTTCCCGGACCGTCCGACCGACCGCCTCCTCCAATTCAGTCGCCGTGGTCTGGCGCCGGCTTTCCACCTCGCGGTCCAACTCGGCAATCGTCTCATCGAGCCCGGCCGCCGCCTGTTCGATGTCCCCGCGATGGTGGGCGAGAAACTGGCGGCGCTCGATGAGACGCTCCTCCAGCGCGAGACTTCCGGCGCTCACCGGTCCGAGCTCCCCGAGACTCGCCTCCACCTTGCGCAAGCGGGCACGGGCGTCGGAGAGTTCCGTGTCTGTAAGCTCCACGGTCTCATCCCCGATCTCGAGACCGTCGCCCTCCAGTTGCTCCAGCCGGAGGAGGGCCCGCTGCCGAAGCCCTGCGAAGTGCTCGCGCTGCCGCTCCCGCCGCCGGATCTCCCCTTCGAGTCCGCGGATGCGCTCGAGGATCTCGGCAAGCGCGCGCTCTTGTTCCAGCCGGCGCCCGGAAAGCTCCTGGTCCTGATCGAGGAGCTTTCGGAGTTCGTCCTCCTTCCGCTCGCGCTCTTCCATCGCGGCCCGCGCGCGCTCCTGCATTACCGCCATTTCGAGCTGCAGGCGCTCCCGGCGCTGAGCCATCTCCGCATGCCGCGCGCGGGCTCGTTTCTCTTCGGCCGCGCGCCGTGCCAGCTCCTCTCGCCGCCGGGTCCAGGCCGTCTCGAGCTCCTCCAGGCGCGCTCGATCAGCCGCGTCAGCCTCGCGCAGCTCGCCGATCCGCTCCGTGAGCTGGCTCGCTTCTGCGCTAAGCGCGTCCGCCTCCCGCTCGCGTCGGGCCAACTCCTCCTCCAAGTCAATGCGGGCCCGCTCTCCGACGATCACCGTTTCCCCGGCAAGCTCCCGCAGGGCCTCGAGCCGCGAGCGGAGAGATGCCACCCGCGCTCGGAGCGGCTCCGCCGCGGCCGAACTGTCCTCGATGCGGCGCATTACCTCCGCTCGCTCCTGTTCGACCGCGGTGACCCGCTCGCGGGCCCCCTCCAAGCGCCCCAGTTCCACCACCAGCTCCTGCCCGAGGCGCTCCATTTCCTGGCGACGCACCCATACGGCACCGGCGACGGCGGGCGATCCCCCCGTAATGGCTCCGCCGGGATGCACGATCTGCCCGTCGAGGGTCACGAGCCGGTAGCGAAAGTTGATGAGCCGGCCGACTTGCACCGCGTCGTCCAGCGTCTCCAGGACCAGGACGCGACCCAGGGCATGCTGTGCCGCCGGCTGGATTGGGGCCGGCACCCGGATCAGATCCATGGCCCAGCCCACCACGCCATCTTGGTGCACGAGGTCCCGATCGTCCGCCGCCGGCCGGCCCCCCCGAACGATATCGAGGGCCAGGAACGTCGCCCGGCCCAGTCCGCGGGCCTGCAGGTGCCGCACCGCCGCCCGTGCGTGGTGCTCGGTGTCGGCCACCAGGTTCTGCGAGGCGCCTCCGAGGGCCGCCTGAATCGCGACCGTATAGCGGTCGTCGCTCTCTATCAGTGTGGCGAGGGTCCCGTGAATCCCCTGCAGATGGCCCTCGGCCTGAGCCCGCAGCACGGCCCGGACCCCGGCCTGGAGCCCTTCCCCTTCCGCCTCCAACTGGTTGAGCGCGCGGTGGCGTGCCTGCCGCTGTGCAAAGTGCTGCTCCATGAGCCGGAGCTCCTCACGCTGTCGTTCGAGGTAGGCACCGAGCTCCCGCAAGTGCTCGCTCCGCTGTCGGCGGTCGGCATCCAGCCGTTCGAGATCGGCCTCGACCCCCGCGCGTTCCCGATCAAGGGCCGTCAGCACGTCAGCCAAGGGGCGATCCGCCCCGGGCGCCAGGCGGGCAAGCTGGGCCTGCACACGGCGACTCTCCTCGAGCTGCCGGCCGAGCGCCCGAACCTCCGCCTGCCGACTGTCAAGCTTGGCCCGCACGTCTGCCAGTGCGGCCTGTAAGCGTTCCGTGAGTTGACGCCGCTCGGCGCGCGCCTGGGCCACCTGGGTCTTTCGAGCCTCCCAGCCGATCGCTTCGGCGGGGTCGTTGACGGCATCCCCGTCTTCCGGCTCGGCCTGAGCCAGCTGCTCATCCAACTCGTGCAGCAGACGTTCGCCGCCCTCCCACCGCACCTCCGCCTCGGTCACTTGCGCCTGCAGTTGCTGAACCGATCGGCCCAGCGTGTCGATGGCGCGGCGGCGTTCCTCGGCGTCGCGCCGCTCGGCGACCGCCTGCTCTTCGAGTTCCCCCTGCCGCTCGAGGGCGGCCTCTAGCTCCCCGGTCAGAGCCTCCGCCTGGCGCGCCTCGCGCGATTCGCCCGTCTCGGCGGCGGCCAGCTCACGCCTGAGCCGGATGCGGTCTTGACCCCTAAGGATTCCCGACAGCGACTGCCGTTCCCGATCCAGTTCGACATAGCGTCGCTCCAGGGCGGCTGCCTCCCGGTTAGCGTCGATTTCTTGAGTCACCTGGGCTTCGAGGTCTGCCGCCCGTGTCAGTTCCCCCAGCACCTGGTGCAGGTGCTGCCGCGCCTCCCGACGCCGCACCTTGTACCGGGTCGTGCCGGCGGCCTCCTCCAGCTGCTCCAGGCGCTCCTGCGGTCGTTGGGTGAGGGTCGCTTCGACCCGGCCCTGTCCGATGATGGCGTAGGCCGCCCGCCCAAGCCCGCTGTCCAAAAAAAGATCCGCCACATCTCGAAGCCGCACGACCCGATTCCCGACCAGGTATTCGCTCTCACCCTGGCGGTAGTAGCGCCGCCCCACCCGCAGTATGTCCGGCCAGGCCGGCATCGCACCGTCCGTATTGTCGAATTCCAAGAAAGCTTCGGCCATCTGCGCCGGACGCCGACCCGGGCCGCCGGCGTACAGCAGGTCCTCCCACCGGTCGGCCCGGAGTTCCTTCAACCGCTGTTCTCCCAGCACCCAGCGGATGGCATCGACCACGTTGCTCTTGCCCCCGCCATTCGGTCCCACCAGGACCGTGATGCCGGGCGCCAGTTCGATCGTCATCTCCTTCGCGAAGGACTTGAACCCGTACAGATCCACCCGGCGGAGATACACGGCGCCACTCCTCATCAGGACTACAGGAATCTTGCGGACAGGAACCGAATTGACCCACCTTATCCCGAATGCATATGAAGGAGCCGGGCCATGAACTCACCGTCCGTGACGAATGATGTGCTGGATAAAATCGCGGAGCTAATTTTACAAGACCCCTCCATCAGTGTACGAGAACTGGCCCGACGTTTGGGCTACGCGGAGGAGAAGACCGTTTACTACTGGCTTTCCAAACGCGGCTTCCACGGCATCCGGCCCTTCAAGCGGGCGGTCCTGACCGGACATTACCGCCACGTCTTGCGAGTGAGCCCGGAAGGACCGCGCCGACTCGGGCGGCTTCCGATCGTCAATCGGCTGTCGCGGGCGGGAGAACCCTTTTACACCGGGGCCACCCTACCCGTGGGCCTCGACCGGGGCCGGGGTCTGTACGTGCTGGCCTATGATGGGCCGCCCGACCGCGCCATTGCCCGGGGTGACTTTCTTGTGGTGGGGCCCCTTGATCTCGACACGGCCGAGGTGGTGCTGGTCCAGACGGGGGATATGGAGCTCGCCGTCCGACACGTGCTGCATCCCCAGTCGGTGTCAACCCCGCTGCTCCTCGATTGGAGCTTATGTGCGCTCGACGAAGAGAGCATCCCCCGCGGCAGTGTCCTTCAGGTCCTTCGGGCATTGAAACCGGCCGTACCGTGATGAGAATACGCTCATCGGGACTTAAAAACGGCTATGCTACAATGATGCCCGAATAGGCCCCCATCCAACAGGCGCGCCTCGGAGAACCGGTCGGCCAGGTCCGCCGTTATACCACTCGAGGTGATTAAGTGCGCTGTAAACGTTGTGGCTTCGACAACCCGCCGCGCACCCGGTTCTGCCGCCAGTGCGGCGCCCGGCTTGCTGCCCCCGCCGCCGGAGGCGCCAAGAAAAGCGCCCGCGCTGGTCGCCGCCAGCTTCGCTGGGGCCGGCTCGCCTTGGTCGCCTGCACGGCCGTCGTCGTCGCGGCCGTCGTGGGGGTAAGCGCCAAGGTGCTTCACGCCTACGAAACCCTTCCGCCCGTACCGGACATCATCTCCTTCCATCAGGATTCCACCGTTTACGATGTCAATGGCCATCCGATCTCGGTCCTGCATAGCTCCCAAAACCGGCTCGTGAGCCCGCTCAGCAAGATTGCGCCGGTGATGCAGACTGCCCTTATCGATACCGAAGATCACAACTTCTACTCGAACCCCGGTTTTGACCTGCGCTCGATCGTGCGGGCCGCCCTGGTGGACCTCCGGCACGGAAGCGCCGCCCAGGGCGCCAGTACCATCACGGAACAGCTCGCGAAGCGCCTCTTTCTGACGGACAACGGTACCCTCAACTACAAGCTGCAGGAATTCATGCTGGGGCTTAAGCTCGCCCGGCGGTATTCGAAACGCCAGATCCTCGATATGTATCTCAACACCGTCTACTTCGGGGACGGGGCGTTTGGCGTGACAGCGGCGGCCAACGCGTACTTCGACGAGGCCCCCAGTCAGCTCACGCTGGCCCAGGCCTCAGTCCTGGCCGGATTGCCCCAGGCCCCATCGCTGTATGATCCCTATGTGAACCCGAAGCTCGCCAAGGTACGTCAGCGCGAGGTCTTGAGCGAAATGGTGAAATACGGGTCCATCACGAGCGCCCAGGCTCGGCAGGCGTACCTGGCGCCGCTCAACTTGAAGCCGGGCACGCTCGCCGCCTCCAACAACTCCTATCCTTATCCGTGGTTCATGTACACCCTCCTCGACCAAGTGCTGGCGCATCCCGGTCAGTACCACATTTCGGACGCGCTCCTGTACCACGGCGGACTCAAGATTTACACCACCCTCAACCCGACGGTGTACAACATCGCCCAGAATGCCGTCACGTATTGGATGAACAACAACTTCCACGAGTACAACGTGCAGGGGTATCCCTGGTATCAGGCGGCGGCGGTGGTGATGGACCCCCACAACGGGTACGTGTACGCCGTCATTGGCGGCACCAGTCCGAACCAGGCCCTGGTCCGCGGTATCAATTATGCATACCAGCCGCGGCAGACCGGCTCCTCCATCAAGCCGGTACTCGACTACACCCCGGCACTGGCCAAGGGGTATACGGAGCTGTCGGTCATTCAGGACCTGCCCAATCCGCAATACCGCCGGCGGGTGAACGGTCAGCTCGTCTGGTGGCCGAGCAATGATGACGGCTACTATCGAGGGTACATCGACCTGCGCGATGCCCTCGCCATCTCGGACAACAACGTCGCCGTGAAGCTCCTCGGCAAGATCGGCATCGGATATGGCACGCAGTTTGCCAATCAGAAGTTCGGACTCAATTTCACGAGCAAGGACATTGCCAACTACGGCCTCGGCCTCGCCATCGGCGCAAAGCCGGTCGCCCCCATGCAGATGGCCGAGGCGTATGACACGCTGGCCAACGGGGGGACCCGCGTCAAGCCGGTCTTCATTACCAAGATCGTGGCCTCCAACGGGCAAGTCCTCTACCAGAACCACACCCAGGCCACGCCCGAGTTCTCGCCGCAGGTGGCCTATATCATGACCAATATCATGGAGAATGTGCTGGACGGCTCCCCACTGCCCGGCATTACCCGCCTATCTCACGGCATTCCCCAGTACGCCACCGGGGCCGGTCTCTATCCCGGATTTCCGGCGGCCGGCAAGACCGGCACCAACAACAACTTCGCCGACGCCTGGTTTGACGGCTTCACGCCCAATCTGGAGGTGGTGACCTGGGAGGGTCGCCAGCAGGAAGACGCTCACACGCCGCAGTATCTGGCCAGCGGCGCCCCGGCCTACGGGTCCAGCGCTGCCGGCCCCATCTGGCGCCAGATTATCCAGCAGGCCACCCAGGCACTGCATCTCGGCACTCAGGGCTTCGCCGTCCCTCCCGGCATCGTGACCGCCAGCGCCAGCATCACGTCGGGGGAGCTTCCGGGCCCCAACACCCCCTCGTGGGTCATCCAGCAGGCGCCATTCATCCAGGGGACCGTGCCCACGCAGACGGGCGATTCGTGGATTCCGGTCCAGGTGGTCGCCGGAGCGCCGAAGGAGCTGTGGGCACCCGGATGCGGTCAGCCCCTCACGGAAGTGTTCCTGCGCCCGGAGTCGGCCTACGTGCCAAGTCTAGGCATGCCGCTTCCGGCGGACAGCTACCTGTGGCCGCCGACCCAGACCTGTACCCCCGGAGTTGGGCCCCCGACAAGCTCCAGCCCGTCATCGTCGTCGAGTTCGTCCTCCAGCTCGCCGCCAAGCTCCTCGTCGTCCTCGAGTTCGTCGTCGTCCTCGAGTTCGTCGTCAAGCTCGTCCTCCAGCTCGCCGCCAAGCTCCTCGTCGTCCTC
>JAKATP010000012.1:38096-38681 GCA_021818685.1 Bacillota bacterium
CGCCGTCGACATCGAGTCCGAGTCTCCCGTAAGGCCGAAGGAGGCGACAACACGACCGCCGGCTCCCCTGGTTGGGGCCGGCGGTCTTATTCGCTTGACACGTCAGCTCGACTCGGGACCGAACGTGGCCAGAAGGGACGCAGCCGCCGCCTGCTCGGCAGCCTTCTTGCTGCGGCCACGGCCCTCCGCGCGAAGCAAGGGGCCGGCCGTCACCTGGACCGTGAAGCATTTGTCATGGTCGGGGCCCGACGCCTGTACGAGCGTGTAGACGGGTTCCTCGCCTCTCGCTGCCAGCCGCTCGACGAGCGCGGACTTCGGGTCGCGCTCCGCCGCCTCCGTTTCGGGGCTGTCGAGCATCTCGCCCAGGGCCGTGATGAGGAGGTCCGTTGCCGCCGGGAGACCGCCGGACAGGAATGCAGCCCCGGCGACCGCCTCTAGCGCATCCGCCAAGAGGGACGGCTTGTCGCGGCCGCCGGTCGCCTGCTCCCCACGCCCCAGCCGAAGGCTGTCGCCGAGGCGGATCCGTCGCGCCGCCTGCGCGAGCCCCGGCTGAGACACCACCCGGGCTCGCGCTCGCGTAAGCCG
>JAKATP010000013.1 GCA_021818685.1 Bacillota bacterium
CGATATCCCTTCCGCCGGCGTCGATACTTCCATCCGATCTTCAAAGGTCAAGCCATGAAAATGGAGGGCCGCATCTGCTTTTGCCCCTCGGGCGTGGGCGCGACCCGATGCGGGTGCATCTCCCGGAGGCCATGCCGACCGGGACGATGGTGCAGGCCGAGTTGGGGTATGGTGCGATCTACCTGACCGTCACCCGCGAGAGGCCGGATCCCGTGCCCGTGCCCTCCAGCAAGGCTGGAGGGCACGATATTGGGGTCATTCACCTCGGCATGGTGTCCGACGGTGCCGAGGCATTAGCGATCTCCGGCCGGGGCCTCCGCTCCGTCAAGCAGGGCCGGGCGAAAGCGGAAGCCAAGCTACGCAAAAAGCGGGCACGCACGACGCCAGGCTCGCGTCGACGTAAGCGCTTGAACCGCGCCCGGCACCGCGCTAGCCAAAAAGTCGAACGGGTGACGCGCAATGCGCTGCATCACGCGGCGAATCAGATCGTGGACTTCTGCGTCACACACCCGATCGCGGTGCTGTATGCGGGGGATCTCGGCACCCTCAATCAGCACAAACGGCATCGCCGATCCCGGCGGACAAACCAAGAGGTGGGGGCGCTGGAGTTCGGGCGGTTGGAACACTACTTGGCATACAAGCTTCGTCGGCATGGCATCCCGCTCGTGAAAATCAGTGAGGCGTACACGTCCCAAACGTGTCCGCACGGCGGCCACCTCACCAAGGTGGCGGGCCGTACCTACCGTTGTCGCGCCTGTAGCTACCGGGCGCACCGCGATGGCGTCGGTGCGGTGAACATCCTCAACAAGGGGATGCATGGGGAGATTCGCCCCGGGGAACTCTTGGTGCCCCCACGGATCACGTATCGCCGTCCCGTCCCTCTCAAAAGGGCGTCAAGGCGTAGTCCGGCTGAACCCCGGCATGTTGCTGGCGGGATAAGCGGTGGCGAGTCAGGAGGGGCACTCCGAGGGTCTCTCGACCCGCGACGCAGCCATGGTGGTTCCCCCAGAATCTCCGCCCTTTAGGGCGGGGAGGTTCAAAGCACGCCATGACCGCATCGACGCCGCATGGTTCCCGAAGGCCACCGGCATGGCCAGGGCTGGATCCACCCGGAAGAGGTTTTAGACGGCGGGGTTCCCATGGACGATGTGCCCTCCGAGGGCGCTTGCCGGCTAGTCATGTAGCTGGCGAAGAGGGGCGCCGCCGTGCTGGGGCCGCCCACCGGTGTCGGCTTCCCGCCCATGACGATGACGGCCACACCCCGTCCATCGCGGACGGGGCGACGCCGGATTGCCAGGCGGGCTGGGCCACGCACGTCGAGTAACCGCCGTCCGCCATCATGTTTGGGACCTCCCGGAACGGCAGTCGGGGGGCCTTCAAGATCCGTCCGGTAAGCTTGGACGGCCGCCGGAGAGATCGCGGCCCCGAGGCCGCCCCCGGCGAGGCTGCCCCGGTTCTGGGCACCGCCACAGGCCCCGCTGTCGCCGCTGCCACCGAAATCGTCGTGCGTCGCCCGCGGGTTCCATGTTGGCTGGGGGTGGGTACCCGTCGACGGTTCGAGGACGGAACCCTCGCCATGGCTGAGTCGGAAGACGTGGGCCGTATCGCGGGTGATGACCGGGTTTAAGGCATCCCCTAGGCGGCCGGATGCGTACACCCGGGACCCGGGTCCCCGGTGCGGCGTCTCCATCATCTGCAGATCCAGCTTGAGCTCTCCTTCGATGGCCGAGCTGGTCAGGCCACGAAGATGGGACGACCACCACAGAAGGGAAGCGGGTGAGCGCTTCGGTCGAAATACAAATGGGTAGCGGCGCCCATGGGGTGTCCATGAGAGGATGGGACTGATGGAAATCGGGATGAGGGCAGGCAGCCGGATGCCAAGAAAGATTCCATGCCTCCGCTAGCGGCGGGTCTCGCCATCGTGTCGGCGGTGCTGCACGTCGGGTGGAATGCGGCGCTGCGTGGGGCTTCGGCTACGGTCCGCTTCGTGTGGGTGGAGATGCTGGCGGGCGGATTTCTCGGACTGCTGATGGTAGGGGCGACGGGAGACGTGCGCCTGCACGGGGCGCTTTGGTGGGCTGTCCTCACCGTGGGCATCCACGCCGTTTACTTTCTAGCCCTCATGCTGGCGTACCGGACGGGAGCCTTGTCGGTGGTGTATCCGGGTTCGCGCGGTCTCGGAGTACTCCTGACGGTGCCCGCCGCGGCTTGGTTTCTAGCCGAGACGGTGAGGCCGCTCACGGTGGCGGGGATCGTGCTGGTGGGTGCGGGGTTGTTTTTCCTGGTGGTGGGCCGGCGGCCCGGGCCCATCCGCCAGTATGGGTGGACGGCGCTCGTGGGCATTTGCGTGATGGGCTACTCGCTGGTGGACAGCCATGCCATGCATCTCATGGCGCCCCCGCTTTACATCACCATCCAGTTTTGGGGCACGGCGCTCTGCCTCACGCCGCTCGCGCTTCGGGAGGCGACGCCGCTCAACGTAAGGACGCCGATCCTGGCGGGGCTTGCGAGCCTCGCGTCCTACGTCCTCATCCTCTACGCCTACCGCCTGGCTCCGGTGGGGGCAGTACTCGCACTCCGGCAACTGGCCCCGGCGCTGGCGCCGTTGGCGGCGACACTATGGCTTCGGGAGCGCCCTGCGCGGACGGAGGTGCTGGGAGCGTTAGTGGTGGCGGCGGGGTCTGCTCTCATTATCTTCGGATAGCGCTTAGGATAGGGAGCCCGGAAGGCACGCCCCGGCGAACGGTCGCACCAGCTCGCGCTGCGGCAGGTCGATGCGTGCCCAGTCGGGAAACGCCATCCGGCTCCAGACGTGGGGAGCGGTTACGCGTTCGACCAGGGTCTCCGCGAGCAGGGCCAAAAGGCGTCCATGCGACACGACCGCCCACGCCCCCGGGGCTCGGTGGGCGCGGACTGCGGCCAGAGCCCGGGCCATGGCCGCGGCGCGCGGCTCAAAGTCGGCATCGGGCACTCCCGACAGGTAGGCGAGTACCCGCGCCCGGAATTCCTCCCCGGGCAGGAACCCCGTCGTTAACTGGACCTCTCGAAGTCGGTCATCGACCTGCACGGGAATCCGGAGATGATCCGCGAGGATCTGAGCCGTCTCCCGGGCCTTGTCCTCCGGGCTTGTCAGAAGATGTGTCCAGGCCGCAAAGCGCGGCTCCTGAGCCAAGCTCCGGACCGCCTCCCGACCTCCGGCGCTGAGGGGCCAGAAAGCGGCGGCGGTGGCGGCCACGGGCACCACGGGCCCGTGGCGAACCAGGTACAGTTCCATCGCCGGGCACACTCTCGCGCTCACCCCGCCACCTCCTTATCTTCGCCAGGGTCCGATCTTCGCGTCCCCGCTCCGTTATTCCCCCTCTGCCCGGCGGGACCGTGCCCGGCCCCGCTGACCCCACGGCCCTTTCGCTGACGCAGGCACGGGCATCGGGGCGCGACGCGATATAGTGAAGGAACCAGCCTTCGGGAGATGCTCGAGGCCCGGGGTGAGCGTGGAATCTATCACTGTCAGAGCATGAGAGGAGGCGTCGCGTGGACCTCGACCTCAGCCACGAGCAGCGCATGATCCGGGACACGGTGCGGGAATTTGCTCGGGAAGTCGTGGAACCTGGCGCGTCGAACCGGGACGAAAGTGGGGAGATCCCCCTGGCCATCATGCAGGAGATGGGCCAGATGGGGCTCTTGGGACTGCCGTTTCCGGAGCAGTGGGGCGGATCCGGCGGCGATACCGTCAGCTACGCGCTGGCGGTGGAGGAGATAAGCCGGGTCGATGCGTCGCTGGGGCTCGGGTTTGCAGCCCATGTATCACTCGGATGTTCCCCCTTGTACCTTTTTGGCTCCGACGCGCAGAAGTCCCGCTATCTGACCCGGGCCGCGCGCGGTGAATATCTGGCCGCTTTCGGGCTCACGGAGCCGGAAGCCGGCTCCGACGCGGGCGGAACCAGTACCCGCGCGCAGGAGACCGCCGATGGGTTTTCGATTACCGGCACCAAGATCTTCATCACCAATGCGGGCCACGCCGGCTACATTGTCGTCACGGCGCGGCATGGGGAAGGCATCTCCTCTTTCATTGTGCCCGCAGGGACGCCGGGCCTGTCGGTGCAGTGCAACTACCGCAAACTGGGCATGCGCTCGTCCGAGACCTGCGAGGTGCGCCTTGACGACGGGCACGTGCCGGCCGACCATATTCTGGGGGAACCGGGCCACGGATTCCGCCAGTTCCTCGAAATCCTGGACGGTGGGCGCATCAGCATCGGCGCCCTGGGGGTGGGGATTGCGCAGGCCTGTCTTGACGCCACCGTGGCCTATGCCCACACGCGGCGGCAGTTCGGGCGGACCCTCGATCGGTTTCAGGCCATCCAGTTCAAAGTCGCGGACATGGCGATGGAGGTTGAACTGGCGCGGAACATGGTGTTGAAGGCGGCCTGGCTGAAAGATCAGCACCGCCCATTTGCCACCGAGGCCGCGATGGCGAAGCTCTTCGCGTCCGAGGCCGCGATGCGGGCAAGCCTGCAGGCGGTGCAGGTGCACGGCGGCGCCGGCTATATGCGTGACTTTCCGGTGGAGCGGTACATGCGCGATGCGAAGCTGCTCGAGATTGGGGAAGGCACGTCCGAGATCCAACGTCTGGTCATCAGTCGCGCCGTTTTGGGGGTGCGATAACGAGGAGTTTGTTGGAGTGGATCGGGGCGGCGGCGCCGGATCACCCCGCCCGCGCGGCGCTTGCGGCGGCACAGGCGGTGTCCGCCTGCCTCGGCGGGCGGCGGGATCCGGTGCTCGTCAGTGCCGTCGACCCCGTGCTGTGGCTTGCGTCCTGGACCGCCGGCCGTCCGGTGCTGTGGCACCGGGGGGGCCTGCGTGGCTTGGCAGCGGTGAGAGCGTCCGAGTTCCCGCCCCCTCCCCCTGCGACCGCGGATCCAGCCGCACCCGCGCTCATATGGGCCAAGGGCCCGACGGCGTGGGTGTATTCCCATGCGGCGGTTTTTGAAGCGATCGCGGAGACAGCCGGCCTTTGTGCCTGCGGCACCGGGTTTTCGGGCCCGCCGGCCTTCATCCAGGGGGCCGCGGCCTGGATTCTCGGGCGGCCGTTCGGTGAGGGGCGTTTCTTCTGGCCACTGCCTGGCGCGACAGGCGTCGTTACCGATGGCGAAAACCGGTTCCGTTGCCTGCCCGAGCTTCTCGGCCCATTTCAGGAGGCCGGGGAGGATCCGACCGCGACAACCCGTCTGGAGGACCGTGTACGGGTGCGAAGCCGGCGGCTCTTTGACGGCTATTGGACCGGACAGGACGTCGTCCCCGCCCGTTTTCTGGACGGATGGTATGTGCTTCGATATCCCATAAGTGAGGTGTGACAACATGCAGGCGGTGCAGGCCAGTCTCGCCGGAACCGTGTTCAAGGTCCTGGTGACCCCCGGTCAGCAGATAGCGGCTGGTCAGGAAGTCGTACGGCTCGAGTCGATGAAGATGGAGATCCCCGTCGAGAGCGAGGTAGCAGGCCGGGTCATCGAGGTCGTGGTGCAGGAGGGCGCCTTTGTCAACGAGGGCGATCCGCTCGTGATGGTGGAGATGGACGCGTGACCGACGAAGAGCTGAAGGCGGCGCGCGCGCGAGCGCTGGCAGGGGGCCCTGCCCGGTATCACGAGCGCCTGGCGGGAGCCGGCAAGCTTGACGTCCGCACCCGGCTCGATCTGCTCTTGGACCCTGGATACACGGAGGACGGGCTTTTTGCCAGTGCCCTCGCGGACGACCTCGCCGCCGACGGCGTGGTCACGGTCTCGGGCGCCATTGGCGGTCGGCCGGTGGTGGTGATGGCGAATGACCCCACCGTGAAGGCGGGTTCGTGGGGCGCCCGCACGGTGGAAAAGATCCTGCGCATTCAAGAGCAGGCGATGCAGCTTGAGTGCCCGATCTTCTATCTGGTCGACTCGGCCGGAGCCCGCATCACGGATCAGGTACAGATGTTTCCCGGCCGCCGCGGGGCCGGCCGCATCTTCTATAATGAGGTGCGGCTATCGGGCCGCGTGCCTCAGATCTGCATCCTCTTCGGACCGTCGGCGGCCGGCGGTGCGTACATTCCCGCTTTCTGCGATGTCGTGATCATGGTGGAGAAGAATGCGTCCATGTACCTGGGCTCCCCGCGCATGGCCGAGATGGTCATCGGCGAGAAGGTGAGTCTGGAGGAGATGGGCGGAGCCCGCATGCACTGCACCGTGAGCGGAACCGGGGATCTGCTGGCGCCGGACGAGGAGACGGCCATCCACTGGGCCCAGGACTATTTTGCCTATATGCCCGACAACTGGCGAACCACGCCTGCCCGGGCCGCGGCGGTCGAGCCCGCCCCCGTCGACCTCGAAACGCTGATTCCGGAGAACCAAAACCTGCCGTTTGACGTGAAGCAGCTCATCGAAGGACTGGTGGACCGTGATTCCTTCTTCGAGCTGAAACCGCTGTGGGCCGGCGAGATGGTGGTCGGATTCGCCCGGCTCGAGGGGGAGGCCGTCGGCGTCGTCGCGAATCAGTCCAAAGTCAAGGGCGGGGTGCTGTTTGTCGACTCGTCCGACAAGGCGGCTCGCTTTGTCACCTTGTGTGACGCGTTTAATATCCCGCTCCTATTTCTGGCAGACGTGCCAGGCTTCATGATCGGCACCAAGGTGGAGCGGGCCGGGATTATCCGCCATGGGGCCAAGCTCGTGGCGGCGGTGTCCGAGGCTACGGTGCCCAAGATCTGCGTCGTGGTGCGCAAGGCGTATGGAGCGGGGCTTTATGCCATGGCGGGACCCGCGTTCGGGTCGGACGCGGTCCTGGCGCTGCCAGGGGCGCAGATCGCGGTCATGGGCCCGGAGGCAGCCGTAAACGCGGTGCATTATAACCATATTCAAGAGCTCGGACCCGCGGAGCGGCCCGCATTTGTGGCCGCTCGGCAGGCGGAATACCGGGCGGATATCGACATCCTCCGGCTCGCCGCGGAACTGGTGGTCGACGAGCTGGTGGAGGTGGGCCGCCTGCGCCGGGAGCTGTCACGCCGTTACGCCCATTATCGGACCCGTGAGCGCCGCTTCAGCGAGCGGCGACATCCCGTGTATCCCGTTTAGGCTGTCGGATCCGGCAGATCCGCGGCAGAATCTCCACTCATATGAAGAGAGGACGTGTCGCCGTGTCCCTGGAACTGGTCTCTGAGGTCTCCATCCGCGACGTGTCGCCCCGGGATGGACTGCAGGCGGAACCTAAAATCCTTGACACTCAGGCCAAGCGCGACCTTATCGACGGACTCGCGCTGGCTGGCGTGCCCCGGGTCGAATGCACGTCCTTTGTCAATCCGAAGCTGCTGCCGCAGATGGGAGATGCGGAGGCGGTAATGGCGGGCCTGACGCGCCGCTCCCGCACCCATTACTCGGTGCTGGTTCCGAACGTGATGGGGGCCGAGCGGGCCGTGCTCCAGGATCCCGACGAGATGACGGTGTTCGTCTCGGCCAGCGAGACCCACAACCGGAAGAACGTCCATTGCTCGATCGCGGAGTCGCTGGCCCAATTCCAAAAGGTGATGGGGGTGGGCCGCCAGCGTAGCATCCCGGTCGGTGCGTACGTGGTGACCGCCTTTGGCTGTCCGTACGAAGGAGTGGTGCCGGAGTCGGCGCTGCTGGATTTGACTTACCGCCTGTTTGACCTCGGGATCCGCATGGTGACGCTCGGCGACACGGTGGGGGTGGCTCATCCTCTCCAAGTGCAGCAGCGCATCCGCACGATTCGCCAGAGTCTTCCCGGCGTGAGCCTGGGTGTGCACTTTCACGACAATCGCGGGACGGCGCTCGCCAACATGCTGGCCGCGCTCGATGCCGGCGTCACGTATTTTGACACGGCACTCGGCGGCATCGGCGGCTCGCCCTTCTCGCCAGGAGCGGGCGGCAACCTCGCGACCGAGGATGCGGTGTACCTGCTGGAGGAGATGGGGGTCGACACCGGCATCGATCTGGACGCGCTGCTCACCCTCGGAGACCGATTGGCCGACGAGCTCGAACATCCTCTGCCCTCACGAGTCCGGCAGGCGCGGGGGCGGATGGTGCCGGTCGGGCGTGATGGGCAGATCCATGAGTGAGAATCGGGATGACGCGGTGCTGGTGGAGCGGGGGCGTGTGACGACCGTGCGTCTGAACCGGCCTCAGGCCCGCAACGCCCTTAATGCGGAGGTGATGGATCGCCTGCGGCAGGTGTTCCAGGAACTGGCGCGCGATCCGGATGTGGCCGTCATCCGGCTCACGGCCACCGGAGAGCAGGCGTTTTCGGCCGGCGCCGACTTGCGGGAAGTGGAGGCCCTCACGGGCGTGGAGGCGGTGCGCGCCTACTTCGGAGGCATGGCGCTCCTATTGGAGGCCATGTTCTCGTGTCCGAAGCCGATCGTGGCGGCCGCCTTCGGCTACACCCTGGCGGGGGGAATGGGACTGGCGGCGGGGGCCGACCTTTTGGTAGCGGCTTCTGACACGGTGTTTGGGCTGCCGGAAATCGGGGTGGGTCTGTTCCCGATGGTGGTGATGGCGGCTATCAGCCGGCATATCGGGCGGCGGCGGACCCTCCAGCTGGCGTTTACAGGGGAACGGATCGATGCCGCCACCGCGGAGCGGTGGGGGTTTGTGAATCACCTGTGGCCCCAGGCAGAGCTGGAGGCAGAGAGCCTGGCGCTGTGCGAGCGGCTTTCCGAGAAGAGTGCGGCCATCCTGGCCCTCGGCAAGGAAGCGTACGGTCAGATGGCGGATATGGCCTATCCGGCCCAGCTGCACTATCTGAAGGACATGGTGAGCCTGGTCGCCCTCTCGGAGGACTCGAAAGAAGGCGTGCGGGCGTTTTGGGAGAGGCGGCCGCCGGTATGGCCGGGTGCGAAGCCGCCGACCTCCGGATAAGATCTCCGATCCCAAATCCCGGGGTTGCATGACAGGGGGGAGTCTGGTCGATAATATATAGAACATATGTTCCCATGAGGTGAGCCATGTTTCTGAGTTTTGAGCTCCGGGCGCTCCAGGGCCGTACGGCTCCGGCCCCATTCGCCGTGATTCGTGACCAGGCCGTGTTTGATGCCAGTCCCGATCTCTGGGAGGCCGGCATCGACTGGGGGCTTCCAGTGCGGGAGATTGCCTGGCGCTTTCCCGACGCCAGTCTTATCACCCGCGAACCGGCGGAAGACACGGCACTCATACGGGAGCTGGAAGATTGCCTGGCGCTTTGGGGCAGCCGCTTTTCCATCAGCGATCCGCGATACGGCTGGGTGGAGATCCCGGCCCCGGTACCCGAGGACTGGCTGTACCTGCGGCAGGCGCTGGTGCCTCACCGGGCGCAGTATATCGGCGGAGGTCTTGCGTTCCATCCCCTGCTGGCCCGGTGGGTGGCCCGCGCCGGTGCGGCCCTCAAACTTCCACGCTGGGATGCCGGCGGGTGCGGTCTGTTCGTCTGCTCTCCGGCGGAGACGACCCGCGCCTGGGCAAGTCTTCCGTTGAAGGTGGCCCCGGCCCCGGAATCCGAGCGGCGCCGATGGCGGCAGCTCGGATTAGAGCGTGTGGGCGAGGTGGAGGGACTGGCGGCACGGCTCATGCGGCTTCCGATCAGCGGCCGCATCCTGCGTCCCGTGCGGGTGGAGGAGGCGTTTTCGGAGGCGCTTGACACGGGTGTGATGGCCGCTTTGGAGGAAATGGCCTCGCGTCTGGGACGGGCACTCAGGGAACGGGGCCTCGATGCCTTCAGCCTGAAGCTCATCTGGAGTCCGGAGAGCGGAGAACGTCTGGAGCGGGAGCGGCGGTGGCCAGACGGGTCCTGCGACGATCGGATTCTGACCGCCCGCCTCTTTACCCTCCTCCAGCCCTGGCCGTCCTCTCCGCCCACGGCGCTCGCACTGGAGGCACGGGAGACCGGACGTTCCCGGCCGCAGCAGCTTAGCTGGTGGGAGTCCCGGGTCGAGCGGGAGGCGCCGTCCGGCGAGCGGCATCCGGTTGCCGATCGCGAAGTGCGTTTCAGCTACTGGGATCCATGGCGTTATCCCCGACGGCGGGAGGTTCTGCGATGACTCGCGAGGGACAATCCAGCCCTTCGTCCGATCGCCGCCAGGCCCGGATGGCATGCAGACTGGCATGGAAGGACGACGAGCCCGTCCGGTTTTTCTGGCGGGGCCGATGGCACCAGGTCCTTCGGGTCCAGGAAGCCTGGCTCGATGCGGGACGCTGGTGGGCAGGCGAGAAGGCACTCTGGTTTTATCGTGTGGCCACGGCTAACGGGGTGTATGAGCTGGCGGCGGAGGGTGCCGGGGTCGCCGCGGCGCAGGTTTATCGGGTGTACGACTGATGGGCGGGTCCGGCACGCTCTTTCACGTGCATTCCGCCTTTTCGTTTCTGGATGGCACGAGCCTGCCCGAAAGCCTGGTAGCGGCAGCCGCGGCCCGAGACATTGGCACCATGGCCTTGACCGACACCCACCGCCTCTCGGGACTGGTGCTGTTCTTGAAGGCTACGGCGGCCGCGGGCATCAAGCCGGTGGCCGGTGCGACCGTGAGGCTGGCCGGTGACGGCGGGGTGCTGGTGCTGCTGGTGCCGGGGCCGGATCGCTACGGCCAGCTCACCCGAATCCTCACACATGCACACGTGGAGCATGCCCGCGGTGCGCCGGCAGTGGAGCGGGCGGCGCTCGAAGAGTGGGGACCGGGTCTGGTGGCCCTGTCCGGAGGCCGCCGGGGGGTGCTGGACCGGCTCATCTACGCGGGGCGTCACCAGGCGGCGCTCAGGGAAGCCAGCTGGTTGAAGGGGGTCTTTGGTCCCCGTTTCTTCCTGGAGGTAGGAGCGGGCTGGCTTCCCGGCGATCGCGCCATCCGCCGGACGCTGCAGGAGCTCTCAGAACACCTCGGCATCCCGCTGGTGGCGACTCCGGAGGTTCATTATGCCTATCCCGATGACTTCGCCCTCTATGATCTGCTGGTGGCCGTCCGCCACGGTCTACGGGTGGAAGAGCCGCATCCGGACCGGCCGCTCAATGCCGAAGGCTACGTCAAGTCGGAAGTGGAGACAGCGCGCGCTCTCGGTGATCTGGCGGCTCCCGCCTTGCGGGGGGCGGCCATGCTGGCGGAACAGCTCGAGCCTCCCGATCTGCTCGGACGGACCCGTGCCCCCCGGTTCGGGGATGACCCGGATGCGGCGCAGAACCGGCTTGCGGCCCTGGCCTGGGCGGGAGCCCGGCGCCGCTACGGCAGGCACTGGCGGCGGGCGGAGGTCCGGATCCGGCACGAGCTTCGCATTATCACTGATCTGGGATTTCAGGACTATTTTCTGGCGGTGGAGGATGTGGCCCGTTTTGCCCGGACGGCCGGCATTCGTTTTGCCGGCCGCGGATCGGCGGCCGATTCGGTGGTGGCATACTGTCTTGGCATCACGCACGTCGATGCTCTGGCCCGCGATCTGCTGTTTGAGCGCTTTTTGAGTCGCGAGCGGGCGGAGACGCCTGACATCGATCTCGACTTTGATGCCCGGCGGCGTGACGAGGTGGCCGACTATGTCCGGCAGCGCTACGGCGCCGAGCATGTGGCGGCGGTCGCCACCTACCAGACATTTCGCGCCCGGCTTGCCCTGCGTCAAATTGGAAAGGTGCTCGGGTTTCCGGCCAGGGACCTGGACGAAGTGGCCCGCTCGCTCCCGCCCCGCCCCTTGCTGCAGACAGAGGCGGCGTGGGAGGAGGTGCCGGAGCTGCGAGAGCTCCAGGTGTCGCCGAAAGCTCGTGAGCTCTTGCGCTGGGCGGCGAGGGCTGAAGGCATTCCGCGGCACATCGGGACCCACCTCGGAGGCCTCGTCATCAGTAGCGAGCCGCTTTTGACGGTCACGCCGTTTGAAACATCCGCCAAAGGGATCCAGCTGGCCCAGTTTGACAAGCGGGATGTGGAGGATCTGGGCCTCCTGAAGCTCGATCTGCTCTCGCTGCGGACTTTCACCGCTCTCACCGACACCGTGGCCTCTATCCGGCAGGTCGAGCCGGGTTTTGACGACGACCGCCTGCCGACGGCTGATCCGGCAGTATACCGTCGGCTGCAGGCGGCGGATACCATCGGCACCTTTCAGTTGGAGAGTCCGGCCCAGCGAGCTCTCGCCCGGCGGCTAGCGCCGGATCGCTACGAGGACATCGTGGCCAGCCTGGCCCTCATCCGCCCCGGACCCATCAAGGGCAATATGGTGGATCCCTTCGTCGCCCGGCGGCGCGGGGAGGAGCCAGTCCGTTATCCTCACCCGGAGCTTGAGCCTATCTTGCGAAAGACGTTTGGCGTGGTGCTGTTTCAAGAACAGGTGATTGCCATCGCGAGTCAACTGGCCGGCTTCAGTCCCGGCGAGGCGGACCAGCTGCGGCGGGTGATGACGCACGCCCGCTCCACGACGGAAATGGAGCGACTCGGCACCTCCTTTCGGGAGAAGGCCATCGCGCGCGGCATCGCACCGGAGGTGGCCGGGGAGGTGTTCCAGCAGATGGTGGGGTACGCGAGCTATGGATTCAACGAGGCTCACGCGGCCGCCTTCGCGGAAACCGCCTACCGGACGGTCTACCTCCTGGACCGGTATCCGGGACCGTACCTGACGGGACTCTTAAATGCCGAGCCGATGGGGTTCTACCCGCTGGACGTGCTCATCACCGAAGCCCGCCGTCGGGAAATTGCCATCCTGCCCCTCGACATCGAGCAAAGCGAGGGGCCGTTCTTTTATGACCATGCCGCCCGCGGGATCCGGATTGGATTATTGGCGGTGAAGGGGCTCGAGGAGAAGGTGGCCACGGCCATTGCGGAGGCTCGAAAGAATCCGTGGCAAAATCCGCTCCAGATCCTGGAACGGGCGAGGGTGCGCCTCGATCTGGGTGCCCAGCTCATTCGGGTGGGCGCCTTCGATCGTCTGCGGCCGGATCGCGAGCATCTTCTGAGTGAATGGCTCTTCGCCAATCCCCTGGGGCTTGAGCGGCCGGGCGGGGACCGTCCCTGGAGCCTCGGTGAGCGGCTCCACTGGGAATATCAGATCCTGGGGTTCGGGCAGAGCGAGCAGGTCATGGCGCTGTTCCGTCCCGGGCTGAATGCGCGGGGATTCCTTACCGCCGCCGCCGCTAACCTCAAACCGGACGCGGAGCCCATCCGCGTGGCCGGCGTCCCCATCCGCCCGCACCGGCCTCCCACCCGGAGCGGGCGGCTCATCGTGTTCTTCTCACTTTTGGATGAAACCGGTCTCATCGACGCCTCCTTGGCCGAGGAGCGCTATCGCCGCCTCGGCCATTTCCTGTTCTCCGCTCAGCATCGCGGCCCTTTAAGCGTTGCCGGACGCATGCGGCAGGGTACGCTCATGGTGACGGCAATGGGGCCCGTCCCCGTGCGCTGAGTCGACGCCATTCGCCGGTTTGCGCAATCTCTCGCTCCTGTCAGCAGGATTACCTGCCCCCAAAGCGTATTAGTGGGTAGCCTTCGGGCCCAATTTCGGGGGCCGCAGTGCCATGGGGAGGCGAGAATACGGGAGAGCGGCTGACCGCCTGGCGCTCCCTTGAAATCCACCGGATGATCTTCTTCATCCGCTCGGTGGTGTGGGTGGGTTCGGCCCTTTATGCCCTGCAGAGTCCGCGCGATGGGCTCGTGTGGATCGGGGCTGCGCTGGTCGTTGTCGGCGGCGCCTTCTTCGCCAATCTCAGCAGCTACGCGGTCGTAAACCGGGCCCTCATCCTGGTGGACTGGGCCGCTGTGACCGTGGCCATTCACCTCGCCCCGGCCGCGAGTCCCGTCTTCGTCCTCTATGGGGTGGAGTCGATCATCCTCACGGTCTACGGCGCGATGCGCTACTGCCTGGTGGGCGCCGTCGTCTTTTCCGTGAGTCTTCTCGGCGCCCATTGGCCCCATATCGTCCGCGCCGACAGCTTTGAAGTCTTTGATCTGCTGGTCGTGCTTCTCTCGGCGGGTCTCATCGGTGAAGCGTTTGCACGCCAACAGCGGGCGCTGGCGCGGAACCGCCGCCAGAACGCCGAGCTTCGGGGGCTGCAGGCCATCCAGGAAAGTTTGATCCAGGAGCAGCCGTTGGAAGTCCAGATGACGGCGCTCTTAAACCGCAGCCTGGAGATGCTGGCGCTGGACATGGGCTACGTGGGTCTCATTGATGAGGGGGGTCAGGTGCAGGCCCGGGCCGTGGTGGGATTGCGGGCCGAAATTCAAAGCTGGCGCTGGGATCCGGAGTCGGCCCAGCCGACCAGTACCGTGCTTCGCACGCGAAAGCCGCTCGTGATTACCGATCCCGATTACTTGAGTCAGACCGGCCTAGGCCCGGATGGCGTGCGCACCCTGGTGGTGACAGCCCTGTTTGACCAGGAGCAGCCGCTCGGGGTGCTGGGGCTGGGGTCCCGCCGGACTCGCGCCTTTGGCGAGGAGATTCTGCCCGTGGTGGAGACCTTGGGCACGCTCGCCGTGGGCCGTATCCTGTTCGATCGCGAGCGGGCGGTCGCCCGTTCGCGCGCCCGTCTGTTGGCCTCGCTCGAGCGCGTGGGGCGGGTGCTGAACTCGAATCTTAAGATGGAAGTGCTCTTGCCCACGATTCACTCGTCGGTAGCGGAAGAACTGCAGCCGGACGCTTTTTTCGTCATGCTGATGATTCCCGACGATCCGAACCATGTCGTGATGCCGTACATGTACGACGAAGGGAAAGTCTACGGGCCGGACATCCTCGACATCACCGACGGCCCCACGTCCCAGGTTCTGCGGGACGGGGAGCCGCGTCTGTTCCGCGGGGACGAGCCGGGGTCAAAGCCGGTAGGCTCCGAGCGGTCGCCGCTCGGATGGATCGTGGCTCCGCTCAAGCATGAAGGCCGCGTGATCGGGGCCATTAGCGCCCAGAGCTACCGGATGTTCTACTCCCAGTCGCACCTCGACTACCTGGCCTCGATCGCCAATCAGGCGGCGGTCGCGATCGAAAATGCGCGTCTGTATCAGGAGAACGAGATTGTGGCCATGACGGATCCCCTCACGGGCCTCGGCAACGCCCGGCAGTTTGCGTTCGTGTTAGACCACTACCTGCATCAGGCGATGGAGGAGCAGAACGGGGCGCTCACCCTGTTGATGATTGACTCGGATTCCTTAAAAAGTATTAACGACCGTCACGGCCATCCGGCCGGAGACCAGCACATCCGTCATCTGGCGAGCGCCATCCGCAGCAACACCCGGGCCGAAGACGTTGCGTGCCGCTATGCCGGCGATGAGTTTGTCGTGCTGCTGCCCAACACGTCGGTCCGGGCGGCGGAGCAGGTGGCCGAGCGCATCCGCCGCGCGGTGGCCGCCGGGTTTCGCTGGGATGAAGACACGGTCGAGCAGTCGGTCAGCATCGGCGTGGCGGGCTACGAGCCGCTGATGACGGCCGAAGAGTTTTTTGCGGCAGCGGACCGCGCCATGTACGTGGCCAAAGAAGCAGGCAAGAACCGGATTCATGTGGCCCGCCGGAGTGCATGATAACGGGTGCGTCACGCCAGAACCGTCCGGCGGGATCTTGCGCGCTTGACCGGTCGATCGCGCCGCCTGTATAATCGAGGAGCCGGGCGACCGGCGCCGTTTTCGTGGGGATGTAGCTCAGTTGGGAGAGCGCTTGAATGGCATTCAAGAGGTCAGGGGTTCGACTCCCCTCATCTCCACCAGTTTATAGGGCCCCATGGTCTAGAGGCCTAGGACACCACTCTTTCAAGGTGGTAACCCGGGTTCGAATCCCGGTGGGGCCACCAGTTTTCGGGGGCCATTAGCTCAGCTGGTTAGAGCATCCGCCTTTTAAGCGGAGTGTCGAAGGTTCGAATCCTTCATGGCCCACCAAATACGTTTACAGGCCAGTAGCTCCAACGGTAGAGCAGCGGTCTCCAAAACCGCGGGTTGGGGGTTCGAATCCCTCCTGGCCTGCCATCTTGTTTCTTGACGCGGGTGTAGCTCAATGGCAGAGCCCCAGCCTTCCAAGCTGGTCATGTGGGTTCGATTCCCATCACCCGCTCCAGGTTTCGGGGCGGTAGCTCAGTTGGGAGAGCACCAGATTTGCATTCTGGGGGTCGAGGGTTCGAACCCCTTCCGCTCCACCATCATGTCGGGGTGGCCGGCGAGGAGGATTCTGGGGCGTAGCCAAGCGGTAAGGCAGCGGACTTTGGATCCGCCATCCCAGGTTCGAATCCTGGCGCCCCAGCCAGTGTCAGGCACGGACTTAGCCGTGCCTTTTTTCTGTCCCGCTCCCGGTGACGCGCCGCGGCCCGCGGCTATGTGCTAACATGCTAGCTAGGCTAGCGAGATAGCGGGGCGATGCGTTCATGGCGGGAGATGAGGAGAGTCTCGATGCCCTCTGGCTGGAGGCGCAGCGGGTGGTGCGGCACCGCATCCGCCATGCCCTTCAGGATCAGATTCCAGGCGCGGTAGGCGGGGGCGGCCTTCGCATCCTCGGACACGTCGTGCAGGCCGGGACCCTGTCGCCCGCGGATCTGGTCCACCGGTTTGATATCCGCAGCAGCACCATCACAGCCCATCTCGACCGGCTGGAGGCGGCCGGCTGGCTTCGGCGCGAGCCGGCTTTGGGGACACCCTCGCGCATCCAGGTGACGGCCACCGAAGCGGGTCGGGACACGTACCGCCGCTACCTGGCCATTCGACAGCAGGTGGTCGAGCACTTCTTGGAGCCTCTCGCAGAGACGGAACGGGAGGCGCTCCGGCGCATGCTGGCCGAGGTGCTGGAGCCGGCGCGGGCTCCTCTGCGCCACGGCCGGCGGGGAGGGAACTAACGATGGGCATGGGCATGGGCGGCGGACTTCACGGCGTCTGGGAGGGGCGTCGGGCGATGAGCATTCTGGAGACCGGAGCGCGTCCGACCAAAAAGACGCTCCGGCGCCTCGGTCGGGCCCTTCGCCCTCACCGCGCATCCATCGCCGGCGTGCTGGGATTCACGGTGCTGGGCGTGCTGCTGGGCCTCGTGCCCCCACTCCTGATGCGGGCCATTATCGACACCGCCATTGCCGGGCACAACCTCCACCTTTTATGGTGGCTCGCGGCCGGTTTGCTCGCATTTCCGTCCGCCGCGGCGGTCAACTCGGTGGCGCAGAATTACCTGAACCAGGTCGTGGCCCAGGCCCTCATCCATGACCTGCGCACCGCCATGTATGAACACGGGCAGAAGCTTGGCGTGAGCTTCTACACGAAGACCCCGGGCGGCGAAATCCACTCCCGCCTGGTGAATGACCTGAACGCGGTGCAGATGGTACTACGACGCACCCTGACCGGACTCTTTGTGAATGTGCTCACGATGTCGTTCACCCTGGGCACCATGTTTGTCATCAACTGGAAGCTGGCCTTGGCTGCGACCCTGGTGCTGCCCGCGTTTGCGCTGCCGGTGATGAGTTTCGGGCGTCGGACTTATGCCGCCATCAATCTGACGCAAGGAGCCATGTCACGGCTCACGGCGCATCTGGAGGAGACGCTCACCCTGTCAGGCATCATGGTGGTGAAGAGCTTCGGTACGCGGATGCGGGAGGCGCGCCGCTTTCGCGGCCTGTCCGGCGAGGTGAAGACGTACTCCATCCGGCAGAACATGGTGGGACAGTGGCTCAACATGCTGGTGGGGGTGCTGTCGGCGCTTGGTCCGGCGGTCCTCTACGGCTACGGCGGCTACCTGGTGATTGACCATAAGGCGGCGCTCGGCACCATCGTCGCCTTTTCCACCTATTTGGTGCAGCTTTACAATCCGGCCTCATCGCTCGCGGGCAGCAACACGTCCCTCATCGGCGGTCTAGCCCTGTTCGACCGCATCTTCAGCTTTCTCGATATTCCCATCGACGTGCCGGAACCCGAGAAGCCGGCCTCCCTGCAGGGAGCCGGTGGGCTCACGCCGCTCGGCCTGGAGTTCGACGGGGTGCGTTTTGGGTACAAGCCGGGCGAGGAAGTGCTCCACGGCATTTCGTTTGACGCGCGTCCGGCCGAACTCACCGCCATCGTGGGGCGGAGCGGAGCCGGCAAGAGCACGATCCTGTCCTTAGGGGCGCGGTTCTACGACCCGGAAGCGGGCACCGTGCGGCTGCAGGGGATTCCGCTCCCGAAGCTTTCCGAAGAGACCTTCCGGCAGGCGGTCTCGGTGGTGACCCAGGAACTGTTCTTATTCCACACCACCCTCGAGGACAATATTCGCTACGGCCGTCCGGAGGCCACGGACCGAGAAGTGCGGGAGGCGGTGGAGGCGGCGCAGCTGCAGGAACTGGTGGACTCGATGCCCGACGGTCTGCACACGGTGGTGGGTGAACGCGGCTACCGACTTTCGGGCGGGGAGAAGCAGCGGGTGGCGATCGCGCGGGCTATCTTGCGCAACCCATCCGTGCTGCTCTTGGACGAGGCGACCAGCTCCCTTGACAGCCACGCCGAGCGCCTCATCCAAGAAGCCTTGCAACGGCTCTTCGAAGGTCGGACGGTGGTCGCGATCGCACACCGGCTGTCCACGATCCTGCGGGCCGATCAGATTCTCGTGATGGAGGACGGACGACTTCGGGAGCGGGGCCGGCACCAAGAACTCCTCGCTCAAAACGGCCTGTATGCCCGTCTGTTCCATGAGCAGTTCGACCCGGGTCTCGCGACGGTGCGGGACGAGGCCGCAGCCGGCGCCTAGTCCTGGAGGGGTCGCCGCGACATCTGCGCCATAAGCCGCTCACGAAAGCGGGGACGGGCGTCGGCGAGCCGCCCCGTGAGCTTCAAAACCAGGACCTCGAGCAAGTCAAGGTCGTCGGCCGACGACGGGGTGACCAAGTCCGTCACCAGATCCGTGAACAGCTCCGCCACCAGGTCACGGCCCTCGTCGGAGGCCAGGAACCGCTCCACCTGATGCTGGATGTGCGGCTCTAAACGCCGTAAGAAGCGGGACGCCAAAAAGCCTTCAAGGTTCTCGCGGGTCGGGATGGATGCCACCTCCCGGTACTGACCCCATGCTAACACAGCGTGGCAGAGGACCGGTTGGCGCGGCCCGGGGTGCGTGGTAGAATGGGCGCGCTAGGGGAGCTCCATACGGGGCTGAGAGGCTCGGCCGACCCTCAACGACCTGATCTGGGTAATACCAGCGAAGGGAAGCAGGGAATACCACCACCCTTGCGGGTGGTTTTTTGCGCCGCGGCCTTGCCCCGGACTAACGGGGGGAGGAAGCAGGAAAGCATGCAACAACCGGTGTCAGATGCCGTCTGGCGCATCGAGACCAATGGAGGCAATCCGGTCGAGGCCGACCTGCGGCACGGATCGCTCCGTGACCTGTTCTGGGTGTGGTTCGCCGCCAACCTCGCGATTGTCGGTCTCGTGCTGGGTGCTGCCGTGATGAGCTACGGACTGGCCTTCTGGCAGGGACTGCTGGCCATCTTGGGCGCCTTCTCGTTCGTCCTGATTGGCTACTTTGCCATCCCCGGGGCGCGCACCGGGGTGCCGACGATGATCTTGTCGCGGGCGACCTTCGGCACCCGCGGCAATCTGCTGCCAAGCCTCGTGTCGTGGCTAAACCTGGTGGGCTGGGAGACGGTCGTGCTGGTGGTGGCCACGTACGCGCTCGAGGGCGTGTTCCGGCGCCTCTTCGGCCTCGGCGCGTCGGCCGGCACGCTCACCTTGGCGCTTTTGGTCGTGATGGTGGTGGCGTTTTCGGTGGCCCTTCTCGGCCATGCCACCCTGGTGCGGGTGCAGACCGTCTTCTCCTATATCTTCGGGGTGCTGACGATCGGGGTCGCCATCTGGCTCGTGCCCCATATCAACTTCGCGCGCACACTTTCGCTGCCGGCCGGTCCTTGGCTGACGGGATTTCTGCCGGCTCTCTCCATTGTCGTCGCCGGTACCGGCCTCTCGTGGGTGAATACGGCCGCCGACTACACGCGCTACCTGAAGCGCGACACGCCGTCGCGCGGCATCGTGGGCGCCACCACCTGGGGTGCCGTCATCCCGGCCGTCTGCCTGATGGTGTTGGGGGCCCTCTTGTACTCAGGGATGCCGGCTTTGGCGACAAGCGGCAACTACATCGACCTCCTCGAACACGCACTGCCCGCGTGGCTCGCGGTGCCGTACCTGCTGACGGCGGTGGCGAGCATGGTCACGGGCGACATCATGGACATCTACTCCTCGGGACTGAGCCTCTTGGCGGCGCGGCTGCGGGTGGCGCGCTATAAGACGGTGGTCGTCGACGCGGTGCTGTCTGGGGCGGCGAGTCTGTATGTCATCCTGGCCGCGCATAACTTCATCGCGACCTTCAGCGCCTTTTTGACGCTGTTGGCGGCGGTTCTGGCTCCGTGGGCCGCCGTGTTCCTGGTGGATCTGAGCACACGCCTGCGCGGCGGCATCAACGTGAGCGGGCTCTATGCGGATCAGGCTGGCCCTTACGCCGGTGTGCGCTGGCCGGCCCTGGTAGCCTGGCTCTTCGGGCTCCTGCTCGGTCTCTCGCTGACGTCCAGCACATTGTGGAGCGGACCTCTGGCACACGGCGTCTTCCAGGAGTCGAATCTCGGGTATCTGGTCGGTTTCGTCGTGGCGGCGGCGGTATATGCGGCCCTGGGCGGGGTGAAAGAACGGTGATCGTGGCGCTGGTCGACTACGGGCGGGCGCCCGCCGACTGGTGGGAGCGGGCGCGGGCGCTGTCGACGGAAGTGGATGCCCTGATTCTTAGGGCGAAACAGGAGAGTGCGGGACGGCAGTGGGAGCTCGCGGTGCAGGCGGCCGCGCTGTCCTGCCCGGTATGGCTGGCCGATCGGGCCGACGTGGCGCGGGCAGCCGGCCTGGCGGGCGTACATCTGCCGGAGGACGGGTTGCGGCCGGAGGCTGTCCGGGCCTGGTGGCCGGGAGCGTTCGTGTCTCGCGCGGTGCATGCGGTGCCGGAGACCGCGTTGGTGCGGGGAGCCGACGTGCTCGTATTCGGGCACCTCTTTGAGACCCGTTCCAAACCCGGACTGCCGCCGCGCGGTGCCGGGGCCGCGCGGGCGGTCGTGGAGGGGGCGCCTTGTCCCGTGCTGGGCATCGGAGGCGTGCGGGCCGAACGGGTGTCCGCCCTGGCGGGATCGGGTCTCGCCGGGGTGGTGGCGGCCGACGCGCTCTTCCTGGCCGACGATCCCGCCGCAGCGGCCCGCAGGCTCCGGCAGGCGTGGGCACAGGTGGTGAGAGACCGGGACGGGGAGAGGAGGCCGGAGAGACCATGACCCTGACGGTCAATGGGGAGCGGCGGGAGGTCCCGGACGTGGCCACGATAGCGGAGCTGTTGGACCACTTCCGGATCCAGCACCAGGCGGTGGGCGTGCTCATCAATGGCGAGGTGGTGGGCCGCGGCGACTTCGGAACGGCGCCCGTCCGCGAGGGCGACACCCTCGACATCGTCCGGTTTGTGGGCGGCGGCTAGGTGTGGCCGCAAGGCGCGGTTGGTGTAGGTTGACGGAAGTCGGTATGGGTAAGGCCTTCAGTGGGCGAGTGGGGGAAAGGAGACGGCCATGACAGGAGAAGATCGGGCTCTTCAGATCGGGGAGCGCAGGTTTGGGTCGCGGCTTTTTGTGGGGACGGGGAAGTACGCCACCTGGGAGCTCATGAAAGAGGCGCTGGCCGCTTCCGGTTCGGAGCTTGTCACGGTGGCCGTGCGCCGGGTCAACATCGACCGGCCGGAGGAACCGTCGCTCTTGAACTACATTCCGGAGGGGGTGACGCTCCTGCCCAACACCGCCGGGTGCTACACGGTGGAGGAGGCGGTCACCACGGCTCGGCTGGCACGGGCGGCTGGGCTCGGCGCGCTGGTCAAGCTCGAGGTGATCGGGGATCAGGAGCTCTTGTGGCCCGATCCGGTCGGCACCCTGCGGGCCACGGAGCAGCTGGTGCAGGAAGGCTTCACGGTGATGGTGTATACGACTCCGGACCCGGTCCTGGCCGTACACCTCGAAAAGGCGGGGGCCGCGGCCGTGATGCCGCTCGGGTCTCCTATCGGCTCCGGACAGGGTGTGCTGGACGTGGACGCCGTCATCAAGATTCGCGCCCGGGTACAGGTGCCGGTCGTGGTTGACGCCGGGATCGGCTCGCCGGCCGACGCGGCGCTCGCGATGGAGCATGGAGCCGATGCGGTCTTGGTCAACACGGCGATTGCGGCGGCCGCCGACCCGGTCTTGATGGCGCGGGCGATGAAGAGGGCGGTGGAAGCGGGACGCATGGGGTATCTGGCCGGCCGCATGCCTCGTCGGGGTGCATCCGCGTCCTCCCCCACCGAGGGGCGGGTGTCCCAGCCGGCCGGGGCATGAGCGGCGCGTTTCCCGTTATCCGCGACGCGGACCGCGTGCGCCGGCTTGCGGCCCTGCCACAGGTGCGGCCGCAGGCCCTTGACCGGCTCAGGCGCGCC
This sequence comes from Bacillota bacterium, assembly GCA_021818685.1. Classification (GTDB taxonomy): domain Bacteria; phylum Bacillota; class Sulfobacillia; order Sulfobacillales; family JAIMBI01; genus JAKATP01. Next base: position 22,353 of record JAKATP010000013.1, read on the forward strand.
GCGGTGGCCGTGGTCGGGGTGGGCGGACTCGGGACCGCCGCGGCGCCTTACCTGGCGGCGGCCGGCGTCGGCCGTCTCCGCCTCATCGACCCCGACGTAGTGCAGGAGACGGACCTTGGCCGCCAGATTCTTTACGGCCCGGCTGACGTCGGGCAGCCCAAAGTCAAGGCGGCGGCGGCCGCCTTGACCGCGCAGGCCCCGGCCACGGTCGTGGAGGTGTCGACGGAAGCGCTTGACGCCCATAACGGGCGGCGCCTGCTTGAGGGGGTCGACGTCATCCTCGATGGACTGGACGAGGGCCGGCCCCGCGACTTTCTCAATGAATACGCCGTCCGGACCGGGACGCCCGTTGTGTTTGGAGGCGCCCTCGGCTATGAAGGCCAGGTGGTGGTGGTCGCTCCGTCCGGGCCCTGTCTGCACTGTCTGTTCGGGTCGGTGGCCGATGCGGCCGCCGACTGCGCGCGGGAGGGGATTCTGGGCCCGCTGGTGGGCGTCGTGGGAGCTCTGCAGGCGGCCGAAGCGTTGAAGTGGGTGATGGGGCTCGGGGCGCCGCTTCGGGGCCGTGTGTTGCAAATCGACTTGTTCGCCGGCGCGACGCGGGTTTTGAGCTTTGCACCGCGCGCACACTGTCCGGTCTGCGGCGGCCAGGGCGTGCCGGGTGCGAGGCCTGCCGCGACGTCAGAGAGGAATCCCCACTCCCCTTCTTGAATGCTCCAGGCATCGGAAGCGGATTGCCGGGGGCGATGCAGGTGAAGGTGAACCTCGGGGTGGAAGTGGACCCCAAAGGGCAGGCCATGGCTTGGGTAGCGGAACTTCCGGGATGCTACGCCCGCGGGCGCACGGCGCGCGAGGCGCTGGAGAAGATTTCGCTGGCGGTGGACGAGTACTGTGTGTGGCTTCGGGCGCACGGCGAGGAAATGGACCCGCCGGGCGCCGTGGAGGTGGCCGGGGTTGAGACCGTCCAGGTGGACAGCGACCTCGGGCAGGGCCTCTCGAGCGGCCTTTTCGCGTTTGACCAGGCCCCGGTGGATCCGGGGGTGGCGGCCCTGGCCCTGCGGGCGGCCTCGTACGCGCGGGCGGATCTCATGAGTCTCGTGGTGGGGCTCGGGCCGACAGCCCCCTCCGAGCCGCTGGAAGGCACCGCCCGAACCTTGGCCCAGACGCTCGATCATATGGTGGTGACCGACCTCTGGTACGCGATCCGGCTTCTGCCCCCCAACGCCTTGGAGGAGCGCGCATACCTCCTGTCCGCCATCCGCGATGCGTGCCTGCCGGCGATGGCGGAGTGGGCCGATGAGTCCGCGCATGTGGAGCCCCATCTGTACCCGAGTCTCACGCTGCCCTCCGATGCCGAAGGGGATCCCGCACAGGCCGGCAGTGAGGGCTGGACCGGCTACAAGGTTCTCCGCCGCTACGTGTGGCATGATCGCCTGCACTACCGGGCCTTGATGAGGCGGACACGAGCCCAGGCCTAAGTGGACGGTGCTTCCGGATCGGGATGCTCGGGGCCGAGGGCCACCGGCCGCTGGTCGGAATCCACCCAGTCGCTGTAGCTGCCCGCATAAAGCCGCGGGGAGAGTCCGGCCAGGGTCATGGCCATGATGTTCACCGTGGCGGTCACCCCCGAACCACAGTAGACAACGGGCCTGCTCGGCAGGCGCGCAAACCGCCGGGCTAGGTCCGCCGCGGGACGAAAGTTACCCCTCTCATCGAGCGCGCGGGTGTACTCGTAAAGCCGCGCGCCCGGTATGTGCCCGGCGCGGCGGTCGAGTGGCTCCTGCTCACCCCGGTAACGCGGCCCGGCGCGACTGTCCACCAGCGCTCCTGCCCGGGCAGCCCGCTCCACCTCCCCATGATCCTGCACCAGGAGATCCGGGCGGGGATGAGGTTCAAAGTGGGCCGGGGCATACCGCGGCACGTCCGAGGTCATCTCGCCGCCGATTTCGGTCCAGGCCGAGAGGCCGCCGTCCAGAATCTGAACCTGGTCGTGGCCAAAGTAGCGGAGGAGCCACCACAGGCGGCCCGCGTATTCGCCCGCCTGGGCGTCATACGCCACGACGAGGCTGTCGTTCCCGATGCCGACCCGGGCCAGAGTGGCCGCGAAACGCTCGGGGTCGGGAAGCGGATGCCGCCCACCGGGTCCCACGGCGGGCGAGGAAAGGTCTTCTTCGAGGTCCAGATAGACGGCGCCCGGAATATGTCCGGTCAGATAGGCGGCCCGTCCCGCTTTCGGATCGGCGAGACTAAAGCGGGTGTCGACCACCCGCAGCCGGGGGTCGCCGAGGCGCGCTCGAAGGGTCCGCGCGTCAACCACGGGATGAAGAGTTGAAGGTGCCGTCGGATCCACGTGAATCTCCTCCCCGCGCTCCGCGTTGTCCTTGCCCAACCTGTTGGTCCCTACCTTAGCATGAGACACGGCCTGAGAGCATGAGCAGCGAGCCATGTGCTCTGAGCTTCGCGTAAGACCTTTCTTAAGAAGGGATGAGCGGGGACGCGAACCCGGACCGCGCCGCGAACGTATTAGCGAGAGGAATCAAGCAGCGGCTGAACCGGCTCCTGCGCCCGACCGGTGCGGAGCCAGGCAAGAGGCCCGCAGGATTCACGCGATTCCGAAGGAGGGTGTCCCTTGAGCAGGCCGGAAGAATGGCAAAACCGCGACGCACGTGTGCTCAATCAAGGGTGGCCGGACGGCCCTCGCTCTTACCCGGAGCGAGACTACGGGGCAGACTCGCCGATATATGCGCCTCCGGGACGGCCGGAGTCGGAGTCATGGCTCCGCCTCTTTTTTCCGTGGACCCATTTCCTGCTCCGGCCGTGGAATCCCGCCCGCCGCCGCGAGTCCGCAGATCATCTGGGCGCGCAGATACTGGTGAACGCCATCTTGGTGGGTTTGGTGGCGGCGGGATGGGTTAGCACCGGCTCCCTTCGCACGGCCGTCCTGGCCGGGGTCGGATTTGGCGCCTTTGTGGCCGTCTCCGGGTTTTTGGTGCGATTTGTCGCGGGGGAACTGGGCGCCCCCAACATGCCCGACCGCCTCTTTGCAGTCGCCGTGGATGCGTCCTGCGCCCTCGTCTTGATGCTCTTAGCGTTCCGGTTCGGGTATCTGATCCCGGGCCTCCTCCTGCTCACGCTCTACTTCGTGGCGCTGGTCAAGGGCGTGCGGCACTGGGCGGGATTCAGCCGTCTGCGCGCGCTCGGCACCGTCTACCTGGCGCTCGAGGTTGGGATGGTGGGCTCGGCGGCGCTCGTCCTCGGTGCGGTGGTGGTTCTGCACGCCTGAGTGGGAGACGGCCGCTTCAGGGTAAAATCGTGTCTGAGGTGACATCCCTGGCCACGCTTTTTGAACCGTTTCAGTTGCAGGATCTGGTGTTAAAGAACCGTATCGTCATGTCCCCCATGTGCCAGTACTCGGTGGATGCCCACGACGGACGTTTGAACGCCTGGCACTATGTCCACTACGTAAGCCGCGCCGTCGGCGGCACCGGTCTTATTCTGGTGGAAATGACCGATGTAGAACCGAACGGCCGCATCACGGCTGGCGATTCCGGCATCTGGGACGACAGTCACATCGAGCCGCTGGCGCGGATTGCCGAACAGGTGCACCGCTACGGCGCCAAGTTCGGAGTGCAGATCGCCCACGCCGGCCGTAAGGCCACCGATCCCTCGTGGGATGTGGTGGCGCCCTCGGCCATCCGTTTCTCCGAGCGTCTCCCTATGCCGCGTGCGCTGACGACCGACGAGTGCGAGCGGCTGGTGGAGAAGTTTGCCGCCGCAGCCCGGCGGGTTGTGGCCGCGGGTGGGGACACTATTGAACTGCACGGCGCGCACGGCTATCTGCTGAACCAGTTCATGTCCCCCGGTTCGAATCACCGGACAGACCGTTATGGCGAACCGACGCGCTTTCCGGTGGAAGTCATCGAGGCCGTCCGTGCCCAACTGCCGGCCGGTATGCCGCTCTTTATGCGGGTCTCGGCTGTCGAGTACAGCCCGGAGGGCTATGGGCTTGAGCACCTTGTCGAAATGGCGGGCGCGTTTCATAAGGCCGGCGTCGATCTCTTTGACGTGTCATCCGGCTCCAACTACCCGACCGGGCCCGACCAGGTGTACCCCGGCTATCAGGTGCCGTTTGCTGACCGCATCAAGCAGGCGCTGCAGGTACCGGTCATGGCTGTCGGCATGCTGGAGGACCCGCGGCTCGCGGAGGCCGTGATTGCGGAGGGGCGCGCCGATCTGGTCGCCATCGGTCGCGGGCACCTCGCCCATCCCTACTGGACCAATGCCGCCGCCCTGGAGCTGGGGGCGCCCGTCCAGACCCCTTGGGAATACGACCGGGCCTTCCCCCAGGCGAACAAGCGCGCATGACGTCGGCACTGCCCGCGCGCCTCATGGCCGAGTCCCTGCGCGCCGTGACCGGTGAGGCGCTCGTGGACACGGTATCCCGGCTGGGCGCCGTACAGATGGATCCGGTCCAGGTCGTGGCCCCGGCCCACCTGTGGACGCTCTCACTCCGGCGGGGGCCCACGACCAACCCGGATCTCGATGCGGCCCTAGAAGCCGGCGAGGTGCTCGAAGGATATACGCATGCCCGCTGCTTGTTGGCAGCCGCCGACGGGGCCGCCCTGGTCCAGCGGTGGCGGGAGCGGCGATCGCGGAACGGGGCTCGCGCCTACGGCGTGACGGACGAGATGCGAGCCGTCATGGCCCGGATCGAAAAGGAGCCCGGTCTGGCGGCACGCGAGCTGTTGTCTGAGCGTCGGGTGCAGGGGTGGTGGGAGCCGGCGGACCGGAGAACCGCCAAGGCGACGACGATCGCGCTCGATCTCCTCTGGATGGAGGGGCGACTCGTGGTGTGCGGCCGCGGACCCGAGGGCAAGCGCTACGACCTCCTGGCCCGTCGGCATCCGGACCTGGATGCCATGATTGAGCATCTGCCGGAGAACGACGCACGGCAGGCGGCCCTTCGCCATACGGCCCGAAGCTGGAAGGTTTACCGCCCGGCCTGGGCCGCGGCGGGCTTCGGACGGGGGGCGCCGGCCGAGCGGCGGCGTTGGCAGGGGTGGCTCATGGAGACCGGGGAGGTCCATGCGGAGCGCCTGGGCGACCGGGACGTCTTGGTCCACCGCACGCTCCCGCACGACGTGGAGCCCTTCGTCGGCACATGCCTGCTTGCTCCCCTTGACAACCTGCTCTGGTCGCGCGCCCGGCTTGAGAGCCTGTTCGGCTTTTCGTATCGCTGGGAGGTGTACACTCCGGGGGAGCGCCGCCGCATCGGGCCCTACAATATGCCCGTTCTCTGGCAAGGTGCTTTTTGGGGGCAGGCCGATCCGCAGATGGTGAACGGCCGGCTGTCCGTGCGGTGGCATCCGGACACCGGCCGCCGGGTGCCGGACGCAGTCCGCGCAGCCGGTCGGGAGGCGAGCAAGCTCGCGCGCGCCATCAGGGGGGCGCCGGCCGCCGGGCGTATACGCTCCAGCCGTCCGCAGGCGGAGGCGGTGCCGGGGCCCGCGCCTCGATGAGGACGTGCGCGTCCGGCAGCGGCAGCACGCGCTCGAGCACCGCCCCCACGGTCGACAGCTCCCGGAGCGCGGCCGATAGAGCCCCCGGATGCGTCGCCCGCACGACCCCGCTCAGCCGCACCGGACCCGTTGCGGGCGCCGCGGACGCGCGGGCGAGGAGCCAAAAGCGGGTTTCATTGCCGGGAACCGCGGCCACGTCCCGATCCAGGATCACGAGGCCGTATTGTTCCGCGGCGGCCGGACTGCACAGCGCGGCCCGGGTGACATCACCCTCGGCGGCCACCTCGCGGGCCGCGCTGGCCGTGTTGGAGCGGGCATCCGCGGACAGGCCATGCTGCGCCAGATAGGGGGCACACTGGGCGAGCGCTTGCGGGTGGGAGAGGACGCGCCTCACGTTTGGCAGGCGGGCTTGGGGCAGGCCGGCCAGGACGTGACGCACGGGCAGCCACAGGTCGGCGGTGATGTACGTCCCGGAGCGCCAGAAGCGCTCGGCCTGGCCGGCGACCGGTCCGGCGTAGGTGTTTTCCACCGGAACCACCCCGTAGAGAAGCTCTCCGTCACGGACGCCCCGAAACACGTCCTCGAAACGTTTGTGCCCCGCCCGGGGGAGTCCGGGCGCGAGGATCGCGCCGGCCGCCTCTGCATATGCGCCCGGCTCTCCCTGAAATCCCACGGCCCGTTTCGGATCGCGGCGGGGTGTCGCCCTTCGTGCCATATCGCCGATATGGTAGGACAGGGAGAGACTTTGGACAACTGGGGACAGGCGGCCCGTCTTGCCGCATAAGATGTCCGGGGAATCCAAAACCCCTATGGTAATGTGGGTAAGGAGGTGGGAGGTATTGCCGTTGGATGACGGGCATACGCCATCGAACGAGCTTGCCGCCTTCGTTGAGTGGTTGCCGATGCACCACGATGCCACCCTCCAGATGCAGCCGGACGTCATGATCCTGGCGGCCCGTTACGGGGATGGCCACATGCGGGCCGCCAAGGCCCTGGCGCTGGAGCTGCTCTGGAAGCACCCGCACATCCGGGTGGGGCTTCTCGACTATTACGGATTCGTGAGTCCCCGGCTCGACTACACCATTCGCTGGGCGTACCTAAGTTCGGTCCAGAAGGCCCCCTGGCTCTGGCGCTGGTTTTATCTATCGACCCAGCACATCGACCCGGAGTCGACGACTCAGGCGCTTTTGAACCGGATCGGCATTCAGCGCTTTTTCGAGGCCGTGAGTCCCCATCCGCCGCGGGTGGTCGTCTCCACCTACCCGACGGCGGCCGGCGTGGTGGCTACCCTCAAGCGGCGCGGCCGCCTGGACGTGACCAACTTCGTCGTCATGACCGACTACAGCGTGCACTCGCAGTGGATCCACCGTGGCGTCGATCGCTATTTCGTCGGCTGCGAGGACATGGTGGACGAGATGCGCGGACGCGGCATCGACCCGAGTAACGTTGAAGTGACCGGGATTCCCGTCGACGGACGTTTCCAGCTGCCGGTGGCCCGGGACGAAGTCCTGCGCCGCATCGGTCTGCGGGATCAGCCGACCGTGCTGTACATGGGGGGGTCATACCTGCCTCAGACCAAGTTCGTGCGGGTCTTGCAGGAGCTGGACCGCATCGGCGCGCCGCACAACCTTATCATCGGAGCGGGGCGGGAGCCCGCGAGACTCCGGGCCGCCCGCGCCTTTGAGCGCCAGAGCCGCCACCCGACCGCGGCGCTCGGCTATGTCGATAATGTCCACGAGCTTATGGGCGCATCGGATCTGATGGTCTCGAAGGCGGGAGGCCTCACGGTCACGGAGTCGCTCTGCCGTTCGCTGCCGCTTGTCATCTACCGGCAAATTCCGGGTCAGGAGGAGGCCAACGCACAGTTCCTGGTTCGGCATGGCGCCGGCGTCATCGCGCATAATCCGCGTGGCGTGGCGGCCGTCGTGAACGACCTCCTGCGCCATCCTGGCAAGCTGAAGCGTATGGCCCGTCAGGCGCACGATCTCGGGCGCCCGCAGGCCGCCGCCGCCGTCGCTGACGCGGTCCAGGCCGCCCTCGAAAGGCCGCGTCTGCATGCGCCTGCTTAATCGCTGGTTTCCGTTTGAGGTCAATCCTACCCAATGGACCCTGATCGGCGTGTTGGCCACGGCCGAGTTTGCCCGCACGGCGCTGTTGGTGACCCTGCTGCCGGCCTTTGTCCAGGGGCCCCTCCGGAGCACGCTCGGCATCGCGGGCGTGGCTATCTCCGCGCACTATCTCCTCGACACGGCGGGCCGGAGCCCCGCCGGCTGGTTCGTGGACCGATTCGGGCCCCGGATCACGCTCATCATCGGAGTGGCCATCGAGATCGTGGCCCTGGTCTTGGCCATGCATGCCCACCGTCCGGTGTGGCTTATCGTGTTCCTGGCTCTCATGGGCGTGGGTACGGCATCCCATTGGCCGGCGGTGGTGACGGGTACAAATCGGATCACGCCCAGCAAGTACCGGGGGGCCATGATGGGCGCGGTGTTTGCCGGCTGGCTGACCGGCTCCGGCCTTGGCCCGGTCGCGCTCAACTTTGTGATGGGAAACCAGCTCACGGACCGCTTCGCGTTCGAGGTGCTGATCTGGGCCGATCTGGCGGCCTTCGCGCTGGTGCTGCTCCTGAATGGTCCGCGCCTGCGGGAGTTTTCGTCCGAGCCGCGGGTGCATCACGCCGCCCGCGGCTGGCGCGTCATCTGGCCGCTTCGGGTGGTGCTGCCGGGTATGTTGGTGCAGACCATGGTTCTCGGCCTCTTGATGCCGGTTCTGCGGCCGCTCACACACCGCGTGCTGCACCTGTCCCAGTGGCAGTTCGCGGCCCTCCTCCTCGGTGCGGGTGCGCTGACGGTCCTCTTATTGGTGCCGATGGGGCGGCTGGCCGATCACATGGGCCTCAAGGTGCCCCTAGTGGGAGGCTTCTGGTTGGCCGCCGCCTCCCTGCTGGGGCTGGCCTTTCTCCGCTCCTTCTGGGCGCTCCTCGGGGTGGGGGCTCTCCTGGGCCTCTCCTATTCACTCATCCTGCCCGCCTGGAACGCGTTTTTGGCGCGGATGATTCCGGCTGAACAGGAAGGACTTTTGTGGGGCCTCTTCATGACCGTGGAGGGCATCGGGCTCACGATCGGTCCGTCGGTGGGGGCGCGGCTGTTTGAAGTCGCCCCCCAGGCCCCGTTCTTACTGGCGGCCGCCATCTTGGTGGTTATGGGCTTCTTCTACTGGGCGTTTCATCTTCCCGCCCATGCGCGGGCCATCGTCTGATCGCCATGGCGGTGGTGTATGCGGTCGGTGTCCTTCTCCTCCTCTGGTTCCTCCTCTACCCGTGCACGCATCTGGTGTTTGCCCGCCTGCAGCTCGGATCCCTGGTGGGCGACGGTCGGGACCGGGTCGTGGCGCTCACCTATGACGTCGAAACCCGGCGGGATTGGCTCGGGGTGCTGGCGGATCTGGATGAGGCCGGGACTCCGGCGGCGCTGTTCGTGACGGCGAGCTTGGCCGCGGACAATCCCGACCTGGCCCGCCGGACGGTGGAGGCGGGCCAGGTGCTCGGTCTTCGCGGACGGGATGCGGTCTGGCCGTGGACCTCGTGGTCGGCGATTAGCCGTGACCAGGCGAGGCTCGCGGAGGCTGCGGGACATCCGGTGGGCTGGTACCGTCCGGGCCGGATCGAGACCTTCCTTTCGGTGCTGGCGGTGCGGAAAGCCGGCCTCCAGCGGGTGTTGGGGCAGGTCCTGATTCGGGCCGGCACGCCCGACGCGGCCGCCACGGCGGCGCGCCTGGGCTTTTCCGGGGTGGTGCTGCGGGTGGACGCGGCCGACCTCGCCACGGGATTCACCCGGGATCTGACCGAGCGCCTCCAGCGGGTGGGTCTCGCCTGCGGCCCTCTGTCCGTGCTCCAGCCCGAGCGGTCCGTCATCCGGCGGGGTTGGTACTGGTGGGAGGGGGAATTCACCCGCCAGTACGACGTCGAGACCGTGCCCGCCTCGGACGGGGGACCGCCGGTGTTCCGTCTGTCAGTCGCCCTCTACCGCGGGCCGCCCCTGACCGAGGGCAGCGTGTGCATCACAAAGGGTACGCCGATGGCGGAGATCCACTTCGTGAACCAGACGCTCGGTCGGGAGAGCGGGGTCCCCACCGGGGTCCTCCGGGTGGTGGCCCGCCTGCGCCGGGCCTTCGCCGACACGGCTGTGCGAGTGCGTGACGACCCCCGCTATGCGGACTGCCAGCTGGTGGCGGGAGTGACGGTGCTGGACGTCGGAGACGCCATCGCCCGGATCGGGCTCTTTCGGACCCCGGCCCGGGGGATCCGGATGTGGTTCATGCGCATTTACCTGGTGTTTTTGATGGCGGTTTTTCACCGCCAGGGTTTTCGGGTCTTTACCCGCTTTGCCCGCCTGCGGCCCATCTGGGTCTGGCTCCCGCGCGAACAGTTCCTGGCCCGCTTTGCGCTGGAGGATCGGGTTTAGGCGGTGAAGAGTAGCGGGCGCCCCGTGCTACCATGAAGCCAGACGCGCCGCCGCTGACGGGGAGCCGCGGCGGGAATCGTGGAGCCATCTGGAGGAGGTTTTGGCGCATGGAGCTCAAGAACCAGGTCACGCTCAACGCACCCCGTGCCTCCGTGTTCCGGGTCATGACCGAGCCCGAGTACCTGTTGAAGACCATGCCGGGCTTAAAGGCGCTCACGCCGACGGAGAACGGGGCCTACGATGCGGTGCTGGAGATCGGGGTGGCCGCGGTACGCGGGCGGTACCAGGGCACCATGCGGATGGTTGACCGTCATCCCCCCGACGCTTACCGGCTGCAGATGGAGGGCAAGGGGCCGGGGACGTTCGTAAAGCTCGACCTGGGCGTGAACCTGCAGGAGCCGGAGCCGGGCAAGACCGCGGTGGCGTACCAGGGCGATGCCCAGGTGGGGGGCACGCTCGCCGGGGTGGGGCAGCGGATGCTGGCCGGGGTGGCCGGCATGATCATGGGACAGTTTCTGAAGGCCGTCGACCGTGAGGCGCGCGAGCTTGGCGGAGACTGACGCGGGGAGTGGCGTATGCGCTCACATCTGAACGAGGCTCGTGAAATGATGGCCGAGATGGAGAAGGCCTGGGCGCGGGGTGTAAGCACCGCCCTGGCCGAGGTGGTGGCGGTGGAAGGTTCCGCCTACCGGCGCCCAGGTGCGCTCATGATGATGGCGGCCGACGGCGCCATGCACGGCACGGTCTCCGGCGGCTGTCTGGAGGGCGATATTTTTGTCCGCGCCGAGCCGCTGATGCAGGCCGAATCCCAGACCGACGGCCTATCGGAGGCGTTTGGGGCGGCTCTCCTCGACTACGACCTGAACGAAGATGACATGTGGTCACTGGGACTGGGCTGCAAGGGCCGCATCAAGGTCTGGGTGCGCGCCCTCGGTCCGGAATCGCCCGAAACGGAGTTCATCCGCCGGGCGCTTCAAAGCGGGGGCGGCGTGCTGGTGACGGAGATTCCCACGGGAACGCCGCGCGGCTGGACGCCGGCGGACGGGGCGATGACGGGGCCCCAGCACCTGCGGAGCCAGATGGAGGCCGTCTGGGACGGGGGCGAGCCCGTGCTGGAGGGGTCGCTGTACGTTCGTGCCTGGCGGCCCCCTCACACCCTCATCATTGCCGGCGCCGGCCATGACGCTGAACCCGTGGCGCAAATGGCGCGCGAGGCCGACTTTTCGGTGACGGTATTGGACCCGCGGCCCGCTTTTAACGATGAGCGCCACTTTCCGGGCGTGACCCATTGGGTGATGGAGCCGGAGGCGCTCACCTTGGCGGAGCATCCGGAAGCGGCCGGTGCCTTTTGGGTGGTCATGAACCATCACAAGGATCGCGACCGCCGCACGCTGGCCGCGGTGAGCCGTCTCGCGCCGCGCTTTGTCGGGGCGCTCGGACCCTGGCGGCGCACGGAGGAGATCCTGGAGGGAATGGACCCGGACTTTAAAGAGCGGGTCCACGGGCCGCTCGGGCTTGACGTCGGTGGGGATACGCCGTTTGAGGTGGCCATCAGCATCGTCGCCCAATTGATGGCGGAAAGCCGCCATCGGAGCGGCGGGAGCCTGAACCGTCGAGATGCGCTCCATGCCTGAGTCGTGGAGGCGGTAATCCTGGCCGCGGGGCTCTCCCGGCGACTCGGGGGCGGCGACAAACTCCTTTTGCCCGTCGGCGGGAGGCCGGTACTGGCCCTCACGGTCGCCGCCGTGCGGAAGGAGCTGTCGGGCCTTCCCTGCACCGTGGTGGTGCCCCCGTCGGGTCCGGTGCGGGAGCTGGCCCAGACGCTCGGGGTGCGCGTGCTGGAGAACCCGGACGCCGCCGAAGGGATGGCGTCGTCGCTTCGCGTGGCCGTTCGGATGGCGGCGTGTCCGCCTATCCTGCTTTTTTTGGGCGACCAGCCGACCGTGTCGCCGGCCGGCATCGCGGCCATGGGGACCGCCTGGCGGACGGAACCCGGCCTCTATATGGCGGCGCCCTGGTACCGGAACGTGCCGGGGCACCCGGTGCTGCTCGGGCCCGGGATCTTTCCGGCCTTGTTAGGCCTTTCCGGCGACCGGGGGGCCCGGAGCCTCTGGGGAACGCTGCCGGAGGCCGTGCGGAGGCGTGTGGATATCGACGCTGACCCGCCGCCTGACTTGGACACGATGGACGACTACCGGCGGCTCTTGGCGGCGGCGGACAGCCCGGACGGGCAGGGGGAGAGGCGCGATGGCTGACGGCGGCTTTTCGTTGGGATCGGCAGAGGTGGCCTTTCGCCCGAGTCCGAAACTCATTCGGCAGGCCAACCTGACTCGCTTTATGGCGGCCTGGGACGTTCAGAGCCTGGATGCGCTCCGGGCGCGGGCGGCCGCCGATCCGGAGTGGTTCTGGGACGCGGTGGTGAAGGACCTCGGCTGGCATTTTGACACCCCCTACGAGCGGGTGCTGGACCTGACGGAGGGCGTGGCGTTTGCGCGCTGGTTCGTCGGGGGGACCACGAACCTGGCCAGCACGCTTCTGGACCGCCATGCGGAGGGCTCGGAGAAGAACCGTCTCGCCCTCATCTGGGAGGGCGAAGACGGGACCATCGCCAAGTTCAGCTACCGGGAACTCTTTGTCGAGGCCAATCGCATGGCGCACGCGCTGGAGGCGCTGGGCGTGCAGATGGGGGATGTCGTCGGTCTTTACCTGCCGATGATCCCGCAGGCCGTGATTGCAAGCCTGGCGGTGGCGAAGCTCGGCGCGATCTATGTGCCGATGTTCTCCGGGTACGGTGCCGAGGCGGTGCGCACGCGGCTCGTGGACGCAGGCGTAAAGGTGCTGATCACGGCCGACGGGTTCTACCGACGAGGGCGTCCGGTCGCGATGAAGCAGGTGGCGGATGAGGCCGTCCGGGGGGCGCCCTCCGTGCAATCGGTGGTGGTCGTGCGCCGGCCGGGATCCGACGGTCCGGTCCCGGTTCCGGTGACCATGGAGCCCGGCCGTGACGTGGAGTGGCAGGTGATCCGCGACCGGGCCCCGGACTCACCGCTCACGCGGTCGGTGCCGAGCGAGCATCCGTTTCTCATCATGTACACGTCCGGCACGACCGGGCGTCCCAAGGGTGCCGTGCACACCCACACCGGGTTTCCGCTAAAAGCGGCGCAGGATCTCGAACACGCCTTTGACCTGAAGGCGGAGGATGTTCTCTTCTGGTTTACCGACATGGGCTGGATGATGGGGCCCTGGGCCGTGCTGGGCGGGATGGCAGCCGGGTCCACCGTGCTCATCTATGACGGGAGCCCCGACTACCCGGCGCCGGACCGTCTATGGCAGATGGTGGACCGGCATGGCGTGAGCGTGTTGGGCATCGCCCCCACCGCCATCCGGGGACTCATGGCGCACGGGTCGGACCCGGTGAAGCGGCATGATTTATCGAGCCTTCGCATCCTCGGATCGAGCGGCGAGCCCTGGAACCCCGAACCCTGGGCGTGGTTTTTCAAGGAGGTGGGACAGGGGCGCTGCCCGATTGTCAATTACTCGGGAGGGACGGAGATTTCGGGGGGGATCCTGGCGGCCTTTGCCATTGAGCCGCAAAAGCCGTGTGCGTTCTCCGGACCGATTCCGGGCATGGCGGCGGATGTGTTTGACGACGACGGGAAGCCGGCACCCCCAGGGGCGGTGGGCGAGCTCGTGCTAAAGGCCCCGTGGCCGGGTATGACCCAGGGGTTCTGGCACGACCGCGCCCGCTATCTGGACGCGTACTGGATGCGATGGCCGGATGTGTGGGTGCATGGGGACTTTGTCGTACGGGACGACGACGGATTTTGGTATATTCTCGGCCGGAGCGACGACACGATCAAGGTGGCCGGCAAGCGTCTGGGACCGGCCGAGGCAGAATCGGCCGCCGGGGCGCATCCGCGCGTGCGCGAATCGGCGGCGGTGGGCGTCCCCCACCCCGTGAAGGGGGAGGCCCTCGTGGTTCTGGTGGTGGTCGACGGCGAAGCGGATCCAGGTTTGGCGGATGCCATCGCCGACGCCATCGGCCAAAACCTGGGGAAGGCACTGCGCCCGGAGCGGGTGGTCTTGGTGCCGGCGCTTCCGAAGACCCGCAATGGCAAGATCGTGCGGCGGGCGGCGCGAGCCGCGTATCTCGGCGTGGAGGCGGGCGATCTGTCGGCAGTCGAGAACCCCGAGGCGCTGGACGCGATCCGTGCCCGGGGTGTGAGCGGCGCGTGATCGGCGCGCGGGTGGGCGGGGTCCTGTGAACCGGGACGAGATGCCGCTCCTCGACCATCTGGAGGAACTCCGGGGCCGGATTTTCAAAGGGCTCTTGGCGCTTGTGGGCGGTTTCGTCATCGGCTACGTGGTGGCGCGGCCGGTGCTGCGCTACATCATCTTCGTCTCGGGTGTGCAGCACGTGCAGGTGCTGGACGTGGCCGAGGCCTTCTTCGCGATTATCAAACTCGCTCTCATTATCGGGTTTGTGATTGCGTCGCCGGTGATCTTCTACCAGGCGGCGGCCTTCATCCTGCCCGGACTGCTGCCGCGCGAGCGCCGGATTCTGGCGGTGGTGTTCATGCCGGGGGTGCTGCTATTTGCGGCCGGCATCGCGGCCGGCTTTTATCTCGTGGTGCCGCCGGTGCTGCATATCATGCTCTCCTTTGCCGGACCCGGTATCGCGACCAACATCCGTCTGCAAAGCCTGCTCGCGTTCGTCATCGGATTGTCGTTTCCGCTGGGATTTGTGGCGGAACTGCCGCTCGTGTCGGGGGTGCTGGCGAACCTGGGGCTCATCACACCGCGCTGGTTTGGACGGCAGCGGCGCTACGCCCTTCTGTTGGCATTTGTGGCGGCGGCCATCATCACCCCGCCCAACACGGCGCTCGCGATGCTGGCCGTGGGAGCGGCCATATACGCCATCTACGAACTGTCGGCCGTCGTGGTCCGGCTGGCCTGGCGGCCGCGGCGCGGCGGCGGCTGGGACATGGACGAGCGGGATCCGACCGGTCTGTAATGCCTTCCCCACGAGGGTATAGACCGGCCGGTCGTCCCTGAACCCACCCAATTCTTCGCAGGGAAGCCAGGAAGACGCCTGATAGAAGGGCCACCGGAGCTTGTCACCGGCCGTGATTCAATTCTAGACTCGAAAGCAGGTACGGGCGACGAGGCCCGGGGCTGATGGCTGGCCACCGCGGAGAACCCGCCGGACGGCGGAGGCAGGATCGCACCGGCCGTATGCAAGGAGGGCGCATAAGTGGGAGTGGAACGGCTCCTGTTCACGTTAACGGTGGCGTTTGCCTTCCTGTGGTTCGGCATGAGCGTGTATGGGAAGTACTCGCTTGTCATGCTGGGCCGTCCAACGGTGCGCTGGGACCATCCCGGGGAGCGCCTTTCAGGGTTTGTGGTAAACGTGCTGGGTCAGAAAAAGCTCTTTAAGGACCGAGCGCCCGGCTTCATGCACTTTTTCATCTTTTGGGGCTTCGTCGTCCTCACGATCATCAGCATCGACTTTTTGATTCGGGGCCTGTTCCCGGGCACCCTGCCGTTTGTAGGTCCGGTGGCAAGCGTGCTGGCGACGTTGTCCGACGTGATGACGGTGCTGGTGCTGGCAGCCATCGTCATGGCCGCCATCCGCCGCTGGGTGGTGCGCGTGAAACGGCTGGAGCCGAACCTGGACGCGGCCGTGATCCTGACGCTTATCGCCATTGTGGTGCTCTCAGACTTCGGCATCGAGAGCTTCAGCCTGGCCCTGCATCCGCACGCGTTCTTCGCGCCCCTCGGCGGCCTCGTGGGCCGCCTCCTGGCGAGCCTGCCCGCGGCCACGCTCGCGACCGGTCTCACTGTCGTGAGCTGGGTCAAGCTCATCGACCTCATGGGTTTTCTCGTTTTCCTGCCCTACTCCAAGCACTTTCACATGGTGGCCGCGCCGGTCAACGTTTACCTGCGCAATCTGGAGCCCCGGGGAAAGCTTCCCGCGCTCAACTTTGAGGACGAGAACGCCGAAAGCTTCGGCGCCGGCCAGGTGACGGATCTGACCTGGCACGATCTCCTGGACGCCTACGCCTGTGTGCAGTGCGGGCGCTGTACGGCACAGTGTCCGGCCAATCAGACAGGCAAGGTCCTGTCGCCGAAGGATATCATCGTGGATCTCCGCCATCAGCTGGAAGCGGTGGGCCCCATCCTGGCAAAGCCGGTCGATCTGCGCACCCCGGCGGAGCTGGAGGCGCTGTCGGTGCCGCTCGCGGGTGGAGTCGTGAGTCAGGACTCGCTGTGGGCCTGCACCACCTGCATGGCCTGCGTGGAGGCCTGCCCGG
>JAKATP010000014.1 GCA_021818685.1 Bacillota bacterium
ACGAATCGGGTCCCTAAAACGTGGGCTTAAGCCGGTACACCACTAACGCCGCTGCCACCGTGCTGGTGAAGTCGAGGGCCAGCAGCGTCTCAAACCGGGGGGCGCAGGACGGGATGGTCCGCGACCGACGATCCTCCGGAGCAGAGTGTGGAAACGAGGGCCACGCCGCATGTCCCGATCGAGAGACTCGGTCAGTACACACGTCCATGGCAAGAGGCCAATCGGGATGGCCCAGGAGCCCGTTTAGGCCCAGAGCGGACAAGATGTGGTCCGAGGCCAGGGCGAGTATGGCGGCGAGTGGCTGATGACGGTCGTCGCCGCGGAGAGCGTAGTCAGCGTGGCCGGCGACGCCGCCGCCTCGCGCGGAAACATGATGGGCTCGAGTCTCGCCGGTCCGGTCAGCAGGACAGTCGCCCCGGTGCCGACGCCGACGAGAAAACTAGCTGATGCCGTCCACAAGTCCCACCTAGACCCCCGTCTATCAGACCCGGCGGCCAGAGAGACTGCTGACAGACGTTTGTAACAGGAGTGCCCCCACGAGAGTTCGTCGAAGAGGTCGACCAAGACGCCCCCGGCCGGCACGAGCCGTACGGGCCTCGCACGCGACCGCGAGCGCGATCGACAAGCCCGGCCCCGTAAGACAATCGACGACGAGCGGTCGTACGACCGCGTAGCCGGCGTTCCCAACACGGACGAGGGAGTTGCCGACCGCGTGGATCCAAATTCGGCGCGGCCATATCGTCGAGGCGTCTCCCAGAGCTCGCGTGCCGGAAGTTTTGGGCGTACGGGAACAAGGCGCATCCGGACCGGCGGTGCCCCGATCGTCCTCCCGCACCATCGAAGGCGCCGTAATGAGCGGCAAGAGCCGCCATCCGCCGCGTGCATGTTGTTCAGGAAAACAGCTCCCGCCAGACTTGAATGCCGGGACCGGTTAAGGATGTCGCTTGTGGCCACCCCCCGCGTAGAGGCCGACAGTGCCCCCACATCGGTCCCCGCTCCGAATCTGGGACACATCCGGAAGAACCGCGCGCGTACATCCCCACGCCCACCGTGTTCGGATAGACGCCGGATAGGGACCGCCCGGCGTGGGGATCCATAGCTCTCGGCATGCGTGACCCCGGAGCTTTAACCGACGAACCTGGCACTCGCCCTACGGTTGTTCCTCATACGCGGAGCGATAACCCAAACCGCCCGACATCCGGAGGCCGCTGACGCTCTGATCGCCGGGGCGGGGAAATTATGGCCCAGGAAGCCGGATGCGCCTATGCGCATGAGTCTACCGTCCTCGGCCCCGAGGACCACCAGGCTGCGTCGCTCACCAACGCCGGCAGTCGGCGTCGCCGCGGCCATCCTCGCCCGACATGGTGCCGGAATCAGCCGCTCGTGATTGTCCCGAGGGCCTGCTGCAGGTCCGAAACCAGGTCCGCTGTCTCCTCGATGCCGACCGAATACCGGACGAGCGCTTCCGGTATCCCGAGAGCCTCGCGGTCCTCGGCGCTCAGCTCCACGTGGCTCGTGGTACGTGGGGGTCCGGCTACCGTCTCGACCGACCCCAAGTTGGCGGCCAGGTGTGCGAGCTGCAGCGCCGGCAGGAACTGCCGCACCGCGTCAAAGCCCCCCTTGAGCGAGAACGACAGCACCCCGCCGAACCCCCCTCGCATCTGAGCGGTCGCCACATCGTGGCCGGGATGACTCATAAGTCCCGGGTAAAAGACCCGGCTGACAGCCGGATGCTTCTCCAATAGCCGGGCGATGACAAGCGCGCTGCGGCTTTGCTGCCGCACCCGGAGCGCCAGTGTCTTCATACCGCGGATCAGGAGATAGGCCGCGTCCGCTGATAGGGCCGCCCCGTTTATCTCCCGGTATTTGAAGACCGTGTCCACGAGGTCGCGGCGTCCTGCGACCACGCCCCCCAGCACGTCGGCGTGACCCCCCAGAAACTTGCTCGCGCTGTGCACCACGAGATCCGCCCCGAGGGCCAGAGGCTGCTGGATGATAGGGGTAGCAAAGGTGTTGTCGACGACCAGGATCGCGCCCGCGGCCCGCGCCGCCCGCGCGGCGCGTCGGAGATCCACCACCTTCAAGGTCGGATTGGTGGGCGTCTCGACGTACACAAGCCGGCAGCCCTGACCCACGGCTTTTTCCAGCGCGCCTGGGTCTCCAGTGGCAGCAAGGTCGGCCCTTATGCCGTATTTCGGAAGAAACTCCAGGAACAAGCGGCTTGTGCCACCGTAGGAGTCGGTAATGGACACCACCCGGTCTCCCGGTTTCAAGAGGGCCCACAAGGTATTGCTGATGGCGGCCATGCCACTCCCGAAACTGGCGGCCGCCTCGCCTCCTTCGAGACGTCGGAGCTTCTCCTCGAAAGCAGCCACCGTCGGATTGGTGTTGCGGGAGTAGATGTGTCCGGCCCGCATTCCCAAGGCCACCTCATGCCACCGGTCAACGTCGTCGTAGCCGAACGCGACACTATTTACGATCGGAACCTGCGTCGCCCCGCCCGGCCAGGGACCCGCCTCGCCCCCTCGGACCGCGATCGTGCCAGCGCCCCAGACGGAATCTTTCGTCACTCCACTCACACGCCGTCCTCCTCCGGAAGATGGCGGAAGTCCCCGGGGCTCCCGCGCTTACCGGTCATCATGGCATGGACGGCATCCCGCTTGGACCTCCCGTGTCGTTTTTCGGGAACAATTCCCCCCGGGGGATCCCTCCCTTCCCTTGATTCTTTGTCCCTTTCCGGTTCATTCGGAAGGAAGTATGCGCCCCCAGGGGAAGTTGTCAAAAGGTAAGTCGCACAGGTTCATGCCCGTACAGAGTGGAGGAACCCCTCGTGGTCGATGCGGAGACGCTTAAAACCGTCGCCTGGAACTTCTTTGAAGAGCGCACCCCCGAGTGGTCGGCGTTTCACCAGCGCATCTGGGAATACGCCGAGCCCGCCTGGCGGGAATACCGGTCAGCCGACGCCTACGTTGACTACCTGCGCCGTGCAGGATTTTCGGTAGAGGCGCCCTCGGGAGGCATGCCCACCGCATTTTGCGCGCGGTGGGGATCGGGAAGACCGGTACTCGGTACCTTCGCCGAATACGACGCCGTCCCTCACAACTCCCAGGCGGTCGTACCGCGCCGGGAGCCGCGGCCGGGATTTCACCCCTACGCTCCCGGTCACACCGACCCCCACTCCGCGCTCGGCGTGGCGGCCCTATCCGGGATCCTCGCCGCGAAACATGCCATGGAGCGGCACGGGACCGCGGGAACGCTCGTTCTGTTCGGGGAGCCAGCGGAAAAAGTGTGTGGCTCCAAGCCCGTTCACGCGGCCCGGGGCTACTATGACGACTTTGACGCCTTCGTGGTCTATCACCCAGCGTCGACCAATACGGTCGCCTGGGACACGCACTTTGCCTCGTACTGGAGCGCCGTGTTTACGTTTGAGTGCGATGACCAAGAGTCATGGTTTGACCCCGCCATCCTACCGTTCCAGGGTTCTTCCCATGTCGGCGTCCGCTCCCCCGGCGCTCTCGATGCGATGATGCTGATGTATACCAATACCAAGTACACCAAGGAGAATATGTTCCCCCATCTGGGAGCGTGGACGTTGAATGAGGCGGTCCTCGCTAACGGAACCGCCACCTCTGACAACCTGCCACCTCGCCTGGCGCAGATTCAGTACTCCTGGCGTGGGCCGACTTTGGCCGTACAGCAGCGTATCGCCAATGTTCTGGAGCAAAATGCCCGCGCCTCCGCGCTGGCCACCAATACCCGCGCCTACATCCGCTGGGTTACCAAGACCCGGGTCGGGCTTGCGAATCATGCACTCGCCCGGCTCACCTACGAGAACCTGGCTCGTGTCGGCGCGCCGGTGTTTCCGGAAACGGCACGCGCCTTCGCGCAAGAGATCCAGCGGACCGAGGGACTCACGCCCGACGGCGATCCTTTCACGGAGGCGTCACAAAGCCTTCTCGACCCGGAGGCCTACGAGCAGGCGTTCCGCCGGGACCTGCCACCCTGGCAGACGCACGTCAGCGCCGACGATTACGTCGAGTACTGCTGGCACGCCCCCACGGCACGTCTGCACACAGCCAAGCCGCTCGTTCGGGGTCTCGGGGCCCGTGGCTACTGGGCCCACAATGCCCTGACCGGAATGGCCGCCGCCATCGACCCCACCTGGATCACGGCCGGCAAGACGATAGCCGCCACCCTCGTCGACCTCGCTACGAAACCCGACCGCCTAGCCGCGGCCCAGGCCGAGTTTCGCGAGCGGACGGGCGGAGGTGTCGGCGGCACCCGATGGGTGGCGCCGCTTCTCGACGCCGATTTCGATCCGCCCATTGAACTTCCTTGGCCGGAATATGTTACGACGCGGCGAGGATTCGGCTGGATGCTCCCCGACACGGCCAGTTTTGGCACGCCGCTCGCCTAGAGACTCCATTCAGAAAGGATGTGCACGCGTGGCTGAGGTACCGGCGCTTTGGGGTCCCTTTACCTCCCTGCATGACGTGATGGCGCAGGGCCCGCTCGTGATCGAGCGGGCGGAGGGGGTCCGGGTTTATGACGGAAGCGGACGAGAATTCATCGACGCCCACGGCGGGCTCTGGCTCGTGAACGTGGGTTACGGACGCGAGGAAATTGTGGAGGCCATGTTCCAGCAAGCACGGGCCCTGACCTGGTTCCCGTCGTTCGGCGGTTTCGCCAATCCCCCGGCCTTGAAACTCGCCGAGAAGCTTCGGGACCTCTTCGACGAGGACGGAATGGCCACGGTCTTCTTCAGCGGCAGCGGTTCGGAGGCCAACGAGACGGCCCTCAAACTGGTCCGGCAGTACTGGCGGATACGGAAACCGTCCAAGTTCAAGCTCATCGGTCGCCGGCAAGCTTACCACGGTGTCACGCTGGGGGCGCTTTCGGTGGCTGGCATTCCGGGCAATCGGGAACCGTTCGAGCCGCTCTTGACCCAGGCACGGCACATCCCCGCGCCGGATCATATGCACTGCCCTTTTCATGCCGATGGGGCGCCCTGCACGGCCGCCTGCGCAGACGAATTAGAGCGAACTATCCTGTTTGAGGGCCCAGACACGGTCGCCGCTTTCATCATGGAGCCGGTGCAGGGCGCGGGCGGCGTCATCATCCCTCCCCCGGATTATATGGCCCGCGTGCGCGCCATCTGCGACCGCTACGACGTCCTGCTCATCAGTGATGAGGTCATCTGCGGCTTCGGCCGCCTGGGCACCTGGTCCGGGGCCCGCTTTTACGGGGTCCAACCGGACCTGATGACGTTCGCCAAGGGGCTTACCTCCGGTTACTTTCCCCTCGGGGCCACAATGGTGCGGGCCGAGATGGCAGAGGCTTTCCTGGAGCAGCCAGTTTCCGGCCCCGAGTTTCGCCACGGCAATACATACAGCGGCCACCCAGTCGGGGCCGCCGCCGCGTTGGCCAACATCGCCATCTTGGAGAACGAGCACGTGCTCGAGCATGTGCGACGCCTAGACGACCCGCTCCATGAAGCACTGAAGGTCGTCGGCGACCGACATCCTCACGTGGTGGCCGATGCCGACAGTGTGGGTCTGCTCGGCCGGGTCGAACTGTGTGGAACGCCCGGCGGGCCGTCCGCCGTTGCGCGGGCGTCCGAGGTGGCGTCTGCCATGCGCGCCGACGGGGTTATCGCGCGGCCTGCCGGGGCTGTCATCACGCTGTCGCCGCCGCTCATCATCTCGGAGGCAGATCTCTTGCACGTGGTGGAGGTCATGGACCGCGCGATCGGGACACTCGAGCCATAGGACCCTGGTGTTCGGTCTCGGAGCGAGGTGCCACAGCATCCGCCGCGCTGACGGTGAGCACGGGGCTGCAGAAGAACACGACAGCAGGATAAAAGAAAGAAGGTGGTTCCCATGGCCGAACGCCGTCGGATCCGACCGCTTGACGCCCTGGTGTCCCCACGATTCACCCAGATCGCCACCTTTGCCCGCCTGCCCCACGATCGGGATCTCAGCGACGTGGATGTGGCCTTTGTCGGCATCCCGTTCGATGACGGCACGACGTATCGTACGGGAGCTCGCGTGGGACCGAGCGCCATTCGGGAACAATCGCGGCTCTTGCGCCCTTACAACATGATCCTGGATGTGAGTCCCTTTGAGGTGCTGAATGTTCTCGACTACGGTGACGTGGACGTAGTCCCGGGCTCCCACGCCAAAACGGCTCGTGCCATTGAGGAGACCCTGGCCACGCTCTTGCAAGCACGGGTGGCGCCACTCATTGCCGGCGGCGACCACTCGATCACCCTACCGGTCCTGCGGGCGCTCCATCAGGTCCACGGCCCTATCCATCTCCTCCACTTCGACTCCCATTTCGACTTCTGGGACCAATACTGGGGTGAACGGTACACGCACGGCACCTGGCTCAGGCGCTCCTTGGAGGAGGGACTCTTGGGCCGCGTAGGTCAGCTGGGTATTCGTGGGCCCCAGTTTACCCCGGACGACCTTCGCTACGCTCGAGAGCACCATCTCCACGTGGTACCCATCGCCGAGCTGGTCGGGAACCCCAAGGCGGTACTCGAGCGCGTCCTGGAAGCCGTCCCGGTTCAGGAGCCCCTGTACGTGTCATGGGACATCGACGTGGTCGATCCCGCCTATGCCATGGCCACAGGCACGCCGGAGGTTGGGGGTCTCACGAGCCGGGAGGCGCTCGACGTCGTGCGGGCGCTTACTGGCCACCGTCTCGTGGGGGTTGACATCGTCGAGGTGTCGCCTCTCTACGAGGGACCCGGGGCGGTGACGTCGCTCCTGGCCGCCAATCTGTTCTATGAGTTCCTGTCGGTGATGGCCAAGAATGCGGCGCAGGGACTGGCCCCATTCTAGTCCGAAGAAGGGGGCCTTATGGCCGTAGCCCGTAGTCGGGTGTGTACGAAAGAGTGGGACCAGGGGCTCCCGCCACATCGGGCGCCGGGGCGGTCCCGTGGCGCTATTCCGCGGATCGGGCCGCGAGGGCTCACGGGGTGCACCGCGCAACGGGGCGCCCAGGCCGTGGGCATCCCCCTGTCGTCTCGCATCGAGGAGACGGTCGACGTCAACAGCGCCAGCCAGCGAGCGGCCAACCCGAGCAGAAGATGCTGCACGGCCCGGTATATAAGCCTCCCCTGACTGATGCCTGCCGGCCGGGGAGATCAACGCTTTTGGCCCAAGGAGGCGCCCGCCGTTCAGGAGGAACACGAAGACGCGGCTGATGCGCACCGATCTTGGCGGGTCGGCACGCGCGTGACACCGCGGGCCGCCCGGCCGCTGGTCTCTCACGACAGGGGCTTCGTGGACGGTCACGAACTCAGGACCGAGGGCGCCGACATCATCTGGTAAGGAGCCACGCATGAAGCGTATTCGGATCGACGAGAAGGTCCTGGGCGACGATCTCCGGCACCTGGCCCGCTTTACCCTTCCCGGCGAGGTGAAGGGGGCCGTGTCCCGACTCCCCTGGACACCCGAGGACCGTGCAGCGGTTGAATGGCTTCGGGGACGGATGGAGGAGCTGGGACTGGTTCCTTCCCTGGATCCGCTGGGCAATCTCTGGGGCGTGTGGGACGTAGACGCCAGCGAAAGTCTGGTCCTCGGATCGCACCGCGACAGCGTGCCCCAGGGCGGCGCGTTCGACGGAGCCCTCGGCGTGATGGCGGCCCTGGCTGTGATACGCGCGCTCAGAAAGGCCGGCCACCGTCCCCGCCACAACCTTGAGGTTGTGGCCTGGAACGACGAAGAGGGTGCACGATTTGGCACCACCCTGTTCGGCAGTCGGATGTACGTCGGCGCGCTTACCCCGGAGGTCGTGGTCAACATGCGGGATACCGCCGGTGTGCGCCTCGCAGATGCCGTCCAGGCAGCGGGCTATGATCTGCAGCGCATGCGGCCCTCCGCCACGCTCGCGCGCATCGCCGCCTATCTTGAGCTCCACATCGAGCAAGGACCTGTGCTGGAACGTGAGCACCAGGAGATCGGCATCGTCACCGGCGTCGGCGGCATTATCCAAGAGCGCATCACCCTCCACGGCACCCGGGTCCACGCCGCATACTCGGGCGGTGACCGCCACGACCCGGTGCTGGCGGCGGCCCGGGTCCTCCATCGGTTGGCCGTCGTGGAGGCGGACCGAAACCGGATGCGTCCCCGCGCGGTCCTCGGTGTAACCGTCGGGCGGGTAGAGTTGAGCTCGGCTCTCGTCAACGTAGTACCGGAGTCCGTCAGCTTCACGGTGGACAGCCGTGCCCCCGACCCGCGCGACGCTCTCGCAGCGCTTGAGAGCCTGCATGAGGAGTTGGCGGCGGTATCGACGTCCGGCGGCCTCTCGATGAAGACCGCTCCCCTAAACGACCACACCACCCTGGCCGGGGCCGGGGTCCGCACCGAGCCCATCCGCTTTAACGCCGACCTGGGTGCCGTGATCCGCCATGTCAGCCACGATCTCGGTTACCGCGCCATCGACCTCCCAAGTTGGGCGGGCCATGACGCCATGGCGCTGGGGCCACGGGTCCCCACGGCTATGATCTTTGTGCCGAGCGTACGTGGGCTCAGCCACACCCCGTCGGAGTTCACCTCCGACCTCGACGCCGGGCGTGGGGCCAACGTGCTGCTGCATACACTTCTGGCGCTCGACGCGGCCCCTTGATCAGTGCAGGCACCGGGCCGTACGCTTTCCGTCACTATAGAAGGAGAAGGGTTGAACAGGACATGAGCTCGAGGACATCGATGACGGATGATGCGGTCCGAATTGCCGTTCCCATCCGACGCGGTCTGTCAGAGTACGAGCCCGCGATTGTCGACTTGGTGAACGCCTTTGCAGAGCGGGCGCTATCCGCGCTGGCGGCGGCGGGCGCGGAGGTGCTGGTGGTGGCTGCGGATGACTTTGAGGAAGGGCGCAGCCCCTGGCGCTCGGAGTTTGATGGGCTCCTGCTCCTCGGGGGCGGGGATGTCGACCCCGGCCTCTATGGGGATCCGGTGCGGCATCCGACGTTATGGGGCGTAAACGAACAGGTCGACCGATTCGAGCTCTCTTTGGTGCGTGCGGCCCAGGACGCTAAAGTACCGACCTTCGGCATCTGCCGCGGGCTCCAGGTGCTGAACGTGGCGCGCGGGGGCACGTTGTTGCAACATCTCCCCGACGCGCCGCTGGCACACCGGGGCCTCCCACCAGGTCCGCCCATGGCGGAACACGCGGTCCGTATTGCCTCCGACTCCGAAATCGGCCGGGCACTCGGCGTGAGCACCGCCACCGTGCGCACCGGTCATCACCAGGGCATCGACCGCATCGGGACCGGACTGAGGCCGGTCGCGTGGGCCGCCGACGGCCTGGTGGAAGCACTCGAGGAGGCCGGGACCGGCACGTTTGGGGTGCAATGGCACCCGGAAGACCCGGCGGCCGACGCCGAACCCCTCGCGCGACTCTGCCGCTACTTCGTCGGCCGGGTTTATGCCGTTAAGCGTGGGGATGGGCCGCCTAACACTCCTCCGCCGGCGTGAAGGCCGGCAGGACGACATCCCCCTCTTCAATCCATGTGACGGTGACGCGCTGACCGATGCGAAGGGCCGACGGGTCGGTCGTGATAATTTCGGAAAACATGCGAAAGCCCTCGTCCAGATCCACGAGGGCCACCGCCACCGGAAGCCGCGCGCGGAAGGCGGGATGGCTGTGCTGGCGCATGACGGTGACGCTGTAGATGAGACCCCGCCCCTCGGAGTCGTGCCACTGAAGCTCGGTCGCCGTACAGCGCGTGCAGTGCGAGCGCGGGTAGAACACGATGGCGCCGCAGCTCCGACAGGTCTGATAGGAGAGACGGTGCTCACGGCATCGCGCGTAGAAGGGCTCCGTGTCGGGCTCCGGAAACCGCGGCACTGGTCGGGCGGGCTCGATGTCAGATGCCATGGTGCTTAATCCCTCCCCAAAATGATGGTGGATGCGGCATGGCGCGTGCCCAACTGGCCCCCGTTGCCGTGCGCGACGGCATATCGGGCGTCCGGTACCTGGCTTGTGGAGTCACCGCGGAGCTGACGGACCGCCTCGATGAGCAGGAACAGACCGCGCATGCCGGGGTGGTTCGATGAGAGCCCGCCTCCATCGGTATTGAGGGCGGGACCGCCCGGGCGGTCAAACCGGAGGCGGCCCCCGGCGACGTAGGCCCCGCCCTCTCCTTTGGCACAAAAGCCCAGGTCCTCCAGAATAGCCAGGACCGTGATGGTAAAAGAGTCGTAGATCATGGCGATATCCATGTCCTCCGGGCGGAGTCCTGCCTGTGCAAAAGCGATCGGGCCCGACTGTGCCCCCGCCGTCACCGTGATGTCCCGTGCGTTTTCGGGGTATCCCACGGCCTCCCCGCTGCCGAGGAGCCACACGGGCCGGTGGCGGGTGTCACGGGCCACCGCCGCATCGGCGATGACGACGGCGCCGCCGCCGTCGGACACCATGCAGCAGTCAAGCAGATGGAGCGGGTCCGCAATCAAGCGGGAGCCGGTCACGTCGCCGGTCGTAATCTCGCGGATGTCCCGGAAATGGAGCGCCTCAAGCGCCCGCACGGCCTCGGGATTCCGCATGGCATGGTAGCGGGTCGTCACGGCAATCTCGGCCAGCTCCTCGGCTGTGGTACCGTACTGGTGCATGTGGCGCGCCGCCACGAGCGCGTAGCTCCCGATGAGGGTGAGACCCCAGGGAGTCTCCATGTTGGCAGCCGGTGTGGGGCGGTCAAGGCGCGGGCCCCCGATGCCCGACGGCATGCGGCTGTCGCTTTTAGCCGTCGATCCGTACGTGAGGAGCGCGACCCGGGCCTTTTTTTCCCGGATCGCGGCCAGTGCATGGGCGGCATGAAATTCGTAGGAGCTTCCCCCCACCCCGGTCCCGTCCACCACCCGCGGGTGCAGATTCAAGTATTCCGCCATCACGACGCCGGCCATGCCCGGCGTCGTCTCTCCCGCATCGTAAAGCGCGTCCACATCGCTCCACCCGAGCCCTGCATCCTCCAGGGCGCGGGCTGCCGAGTGCGCCTTTATCTGCATGGCGCTTACTCCCTCCACCTTGCGGTCGGGGTACTCGTGGATCCCCACGATGGCCGCCGTCCTGTCGCTCGCCATGGTCCTACCTCCCTCCCGCCTGTGGGTCCTCTTCCTCGAAGACCATCAGAGCGTCCAGAATCTCGATCACGCGTCCGGATACATAAAGCGGGTTCACCTCGAGCGCCAAGAGCCGCGGCCCGAACCCGAGTGCCGTCGCCGCGATGTCGGCGATGACAAGCGCCAGCTGGTTCATGTCCGCCGCTTCGCCGCCCCGCACACCCTCGAGGAGGGCCTGTCCCCGCAGTTCGGCCAACATCCGTCGGACCTCTGCGGCCGTTACCGGCAAGAGGCGAAGGGCACGATCCTGCAGAACTTCCACCAGCACGCCTCCGGTGGCGACGGTAAGAACCGGTCCCCAGCTCGGATCCCGGGTCACGCTGACCAGAAGCTCGGTCCCGCCGGAGCGCATAGGGGACACCACCACGCCGCCCAGCACCGCATCTGGTCGCGCCGCAGTCACGTGTTGCACGATGTCCTGGTACGCGGCAGCGACTTCTGTGGGACCGCGAAGGTTAAGTCGTACACCGCCCACGTCCGTCTTGTGCAGCAGGCCATCGGCCGCCGCCTTGAGTGCGACGGGGCCGCCGAATTGAGCCGCCGCCTGAACGGCCTCGGTGGCGGAGTGCGCGAGCTGGCTTGGGACCAGGGGCAGACCCCACGACTGCAGGAGGCCGCGGGCCGCCTGTTCTCCGAGGACACCCGCGGGGAAACCCTCCGGTGACGCCCCCCGGACCGTCGGCGCCGCGTTATCCGTGGGCGGCCGGTGCGCGATCTCACGCCACCAGAGCGCGTGCCCGAGAGCCGACATGCCATGCTCGATACCTCCCAGAGGCCGCAGGTGAAGGACGTCTGCCCACCCGGCCCCTTCCTGGGGGATGTCCTGGAGGGTCTGGGTGGCCGGATACACGGGATGGGGCGAGCGTGCGGCAATGGCCGCGAGCGCCTCCCACTGCGCCTTCAGACGGCTGTTCTCGTTGCCCTCCGTCGGCACGCTTAAGAAGGTCAGGAGAAAGTCGAAGGCCGGGTCGTCGACGGCGATGCCTAGGGCGCGTTCGGTCAGGCTCCCGTCCACGACCACGTAACCCGTGACATCCAGGGGATTGTGCGCGCTGCCAAACGACGGCAGCAGCTCCGTGAGCCGCGCCCGGGTGGCCGCGGAAAAATCCGGAAGTTCAACGCCTTCTGCAGCCGCCCGGTCGGCCAGGATCTCCGAGGCCCCGCCCGACGCGGTAATCACCCCCGCCCGCGGTCCCGGAGGCGCTCCGTAGTATCCGAGGAAGCCAGCCGTCACCATGAGATCCTCAAAGGAGCGCACCCGGATGACGCCTGCGGACCGAAACGCTGCGTCATTGACCGCGTCGTCGCCCACGAGGGCACCCGTATGCAAAAGCGCCGTACGGCGGCTCACGGCCGTCTGCCCGACTTTGAGGACCACCACCGGCTTTTGAGCCGCCAGGGCCTCCCGGGCTACCCGCAAGAAACGCCGCGGATCCCGGATAGATTCGAGAAAGAGGGCAATCACGCGGGTTTGGGGGTCATGCACCAGATAGTCCATGACGTCCGTGGCCGTGATCTGCATCTCGTTGCCCATCGAACAGAGAAGAGATAACCCCATCGCATGCTGGCGCACAAACGACACGGCGGTCGAGGCCAGCGCCCCGCTCTGGAGCATGACGCCGATAGGCCCGGACCGAAGCGGGGGGGTGATGGGGAGGCCATAGGGCACGATACCGGCCGGGGCATTAATGAAACCGTTCCCATTCGGACCCAACACGGTGATCGCGTGGGCGTCCGCAAACGTTTGCAGCGCCATCTGCCGTCGCACGCCCTCCTCCCCCACCTCCCCGTAACCAGCCGTTAGCACGACGGCGTTTCGGATGTGAAGCTCGGCCGCCTCCTCCATGACCGACATCACAGCGGTGGTCGGAACCATGACGTAAACCAGGTCCGGGGGCTCCGCGATGTCGGACAGGCGCCGCACGGCCGGGACGCCATGCACGATTTCACGCACAGGGTGCACGAGATGCACCGGGCCCGGAAACCCTCCCTGGCGAAGATTGTGATAGGTGTTGCTGGACCAGCGGGAGTTGTCCGTGGCCCCCACCAGCGCAATGGAGCGGGGATGGAACAGGGCTCTTAGTGCCGACCTGCGGTCGGCCGCCGTCGCGTCCGTTAAGTCCGCCATCGGCCGTCTCCCCCCTAGCTGCGCTGGTCGCGCGGAAGCCCGAGCACGCGCTCCGCGATGACGTTTCGCTGGATCTGGGAGGTGCCGGCAAAAATGGTCTCCGCCCGCGCCTGAAAGAAGGCCCGGTGCAGGGTGCCCCCGCCCACACTGTCCATTCCGCTCGCATACGGCATCGCGGCCCCCAGGATGTCCATCCCCAAGTCGCCGAGCCGCTTGTGCATCTCACTGTAGAAGAGCTTCAGCATGGAGGCCTCGGGTCCCAGCTTGTCCTGCTGCTGGAGCTGCGTAATGACGTTGTAGCCATGAAAGCGTAGGATCTGAATCTCGGACCATAGGGCCACCAGCCGCTGGCGGAAGTGACTATCCTCGATAAGCGGTCCCCGCTCGCCCGTCTGGGTCCGGGCGGCCTCCACGGCTGCCTCCCACTCGCGCATGAAGTGGGCGTAGCGGCCTACAATGGTAACGCCACGCTCGAACGAGAGAATGGTGTTAGCCACGCGCCAGCCATCGTTCACCTGCCCCACGACGTTTTCACGGGCGGTGCGCGCCCCGTCGAACGAGACCTGGTTGAAATGGGCTTCCCCGGTTAACTGCACCAGGGGTTCCACCTTCACCGCGGGCTGCCGCATGGGCACCAGCAGGAACGTGATGCCGCGGTGCTTGGGCACGGTCGGGTCGGTCCGCGCCAGCACAAAGCACCAATCTGCCAGATGTGCGTTCGATGTCCAGATTTTCTGTCCGGTGATGACCCAAACGTCTCCTTGAAGTTCGGCCCGCGTGCGCAGGGAGGCGAGGTCCGAGCCGGAATTCGGCTCCGAGTAGCCCTGACACCAGACTTCGTCGCCCGCCAGGAGCGGAGGGAGGAAGCGGCGCTTTTGTTCATCGGTACCCTCCACCAGCAGGGTGGGGCCTAAAAGGCCCTTCCCGAGACCATTGATGCCGGAGGGGGCGCCAGCGCGTGCGCATTCCTCGGCGAAGATGACCTCCTCGACCCAAGAAAGGCCCTGCCCGCCATACTCTCGGGGCCACGACAGACCGGCCATGCCGTGCGCGTAGAGGGTCTTCTCCCACCAGAGCCCGACCCGCGCCCGTTCCTCGGCGTCGGCCGGAACCGGGTGGGCGGGTGTACCCCATCCTGGTGGCAGCACCGTTTCCAGGAAGTCCCGGCACCGGATCCGAAACGCCTCTTCCGCCTCCGTGTAGGCAATATTCACGCGTCTCCTCCTCCCACCGGCGCGCCTACCCGGCGGGGTGTAGCCCCGTCCAGCACCACGCGCGCCATTTTCTCCCGGATCTGAACCGGGGTGCCGAGTTCAGCGGCGATTCGCCACCCGCGCTTGAAGTACAGATGCATGTCGCTATCCCAGGTGTAGCCGATGCCACCGTGTAGCTGAATGGCATCACTCGTGACCGTACGCGCGGTATCGGACGCGTAGGCTTTGGCCAGGGCGGCGTACAATTCGGCCTCGGCGCCGCCCTGGGAGATCGCCCAGGCGGCGTAGCGGTTCGCCACCCGTGCACTTTCCACCAGCAGATAGTCGTCGGCCGCCGTATGCTTGACCGCCTGGAAGCGGCCGACCGGCTGGCCGAACTGCTCGCGCACCTTCACGTACTCGACCGTCGCCGAGAACGCCTGTTCGGCGGCCCCGAGCGCTTCGGAGGCCAGGGCGGACCAGGCGGTGATCCGCATCTCCTCGAAAAGCTCCCTTCCGTAGCCAATCACGGCATCGTCCGCCAGCACTGCCCCGTGAAACTCGAGGGCATAAAGCGGGTAGGACCCGTCAAGGCTCTCAAGTGCCACCATCTCGGTGCCGGCCGCACGCGGATCCACCAGGACCAGGGCAATACCGCCCGCCTGCTTCCACTCCACCGGCATCACGACCACGGTGGCGGCGGCGGCGTACGGGACAAACGTGCGCCGCCCGTACAGCCGGACCGGTCCCGAGCCCACCGCCTGCACGCCGGCTCCCGTCCAGAGCCCGTCCGGACTTCCCCACGCCACGGTGGCCGTCTCGCCGCCGGCGGCCAGCGCCGGACCCAGGCGCTCCTGCCGCGGGGATGCTGGCCGACGCGAAAGGGCCCGCGCAGCCACGTACGTCTCCAGCAAAGGAAAGGGCAGAAGTGCCGCCCCGCTGGCCTCAAAGATGAGGGCCATATCAAGGGGGCTCAGAGCACTTCCTCCCTGCTCCTCGGGGACGCCGGCACCGAGCATCCCCTGCTCCGCCAAGGGGCCGCGCAGGCGCTCGACCACTGCGGATTTCTCCCGATACGCGCTGCGCGCGCCCGCCGGGCCCGCGATGGCCGAAAAGAGATCGCGGGCGGCGTCGCGCAGCAGATATTGCTCGGATGAAAAATTGAAGTCCATGCGTCCCCTCCCCTAATGTCCGAGGAACGTTACCCCACGCTTCTCCACCTGGGCCGCGAGCGCCTCTCGATGATCGTGACTGTCATGCAGGGATTCCGTGGCCCGCCCCTCGGCCGCCATGGCTGCCCGAAGGCCGAGCGCCGACGAGCCGCGCACCAGATCGCGGGCGAGGCGGATCGCGGCCGTAGGCCCTTGAGCGAGGCGTCTGGCCCACTCCTCCACCGTCGGCCAAAAGTCGTCCTCGCCCGTCAGCACATGCACGAGGCCCATGCGGGCCGCTTCCTGGGCGGCCACCTCCCGCCCCGTGATGATCATTTCTAGTGCGCGCGCTTCCCCGACAATACGCGGCAGGAGCCAGGTACCCCCGACGTCGGGAGGGATCGCGAGACGAATGTACGCCTCCGAGAAGACGGCCCGGGGATGCGCGATGCGGATATCCGAGGCCAGCGTAAAGTCGCAGCCGGCACCATACGCGAGGCCGTTCACCGCCGCAATCTTGGGTACGGGAAATTCGTAGTACGCCACCATCAGCGCATGAGCCAGGTCGGCCCACGAAGGCGCATCGGGGTCATTGACCGTCGACGCCCATTCCTTCACGTCGGCCCCCGCCGAGAAAGCCCGGCCGGTCCCGGTCAGGACGATGGCGCGGACCTCCTGGTCACGAAATCGGGCCAGTGCCCCCTGAAACTGGCGCAGAACGTCAACAGACAGGGCATTCAAGCGCTCTGGGCGGTTGAGCCGCAGTACCCCGACTTGGTCTTTCACCTCAATGTCGACAAACGCCATCAGCTGCTCCTTTCTCGTGCCGCCGGCGCCTCCTCGAGGAGGAGGACGTCGGCGGCCACCGCCCCCTCACCCACCCTTCCAACCAACAGCGGGTTCACGTCCACGGTGATCCGCCGTTCGCGGTGATGTCCCAAAAAGTCGGACAGCGCCACCACGGCCCTTATGAGTGCGTCGACGTCATAGCCCGCGCGACCGCGATAGCCCGCGAGGATCCGGCTCCCCCGCGTCTCCGACAGCGCCTGGCGCACCTCCTCCGGAGACGCGCCGATCAAAACGGGGACCGTGTCCCGCCAGATCTCCACGTCAACACCCCCGAGGCCCGTCACCAGGACCCCGCTCACGGTCGAGCCGCCGACGAACCATTCCAGGCGCCGAGGCAGGTACGCCTCCACCAGAAATCTGCCCGCCCCGAGGCCGGCGTTTTGAAGCCGGCGCCCCATCTCACGCGCCGCCTGCACGAGCTCGGCCTCAGAGCCCAGGTCGACCACCACCGCACCCACGTCAGACTTGTGCCGGATGTGCAGGGCTTTCAGTACGACCGGATAGCCCACCGCGGCTCCAGCGCGCGCCACGTCCGCCAGCGAGCCGGCGCGCGCTCCGGGCGGATGACACAGGCCCCAGGCGGCGAGCGTCTCCTTGGCCTCCCACTCGTCCCACGGGCCCTCCGCGAGCGGACCCGCGGCACTCGGGAGGCGCTTCCGCGGAGGGACCCAGGATACGGCCTCGCGCCCGACGCGCGTCACCTCGGCGAGGGCCGCCATGGTGGGACGGAGGCCGGCAAACACCTGGACGCCCACATCCCGCGCCCGGTGATAGTAGCGGTCCGGCACGCCGCCCATCGTGGTCATGACCAGCACCGGTTTTCCGGTGCGGTGATGCGCGTGGGCCGCACCGTCCATCATCGTCTCCCACGGCCCCACGTGGTCCGGGTTACCGGGAAAGTCCTGCACGACCCCCAACAGGTCCACTTGGGCGTCAGCCGCGATGCCTGTCACCACCGTCGTGTAGGGCTCCTCGGTACCCCAGGTGCTGGCCCCGTAATCGAGCGGATTCTGCGGGTGCACGTAGACCGGCAGGGCCTCCTCCAGGCGCGCCCGGCTCTCTTCGGTGAGTTCCGCCAACTGCACTCCTAAGCTGTCGGCCAAGTCGGCCATGAGTCCACACTCGCCGCCGGAACTAGCTGCGAGGCCCACCTGGAGACGTCCCGGCTCTCCTATCCGCGCCAATAGCTTCAAGGTGGCCACAAACTCTTCCAGATCCCCTGCTTCGGCGAAGGGCACCCGCCTGCGCATCGCCCTCCACCACTCGTCCCCGGCGGCCAGAGCACCCGTGTGGGCCTGGGCCATCGCCCGTCCAAGCGCGCTCCGCCCGAGGTGGAGCACGCACAGCGGCTTTCCCGCCCGCCGGGCTTTCTCGGCCATGGCCAGAAACCCGTCCGCATCCGGCCGGCCCTCGATGATGGCGCCCAGAACGTGCACCTCCTCGCGCGGCAGGAGCCACTCGAGAAACTCCATGGGGCTCACACCCCAGTGATTGCCGGAGGAGATGACATAACTGAAGGCCTGCCCTACGAAGCAGTTGACGAGATGGTTCGCGAGATTGCCGCTCTGCGACACCACGGCCGCCCCCGCGGCCATAAAAGGCCGCTCGGGCAGACCGATGGACCACGCCCCGGTCAGGCCACCCGCCATCCCCACGTATCCGAGACAGTTCGGGCCCAGCACGGCCACACCCGATCCCCGTGAAATCTCCTCGATACGGCCCCGATAGACGTCAGGAACATCCGCAGCCAGGACGATGGCCCCGCCGGCGCCTGCCGCCTGGGCCTCCTCCAGGACTGTGAGCACCGCCGATCCGGGCGTGGCAACCACCACCAGATCGACCGCTTCCGGGAGTTCGCGGAGGCTCGGAAAACACGGATGGCCGGCGACTTCCTGGTAACGGGGATTCACCCCATAGAGGCGCCCCTGCCAGCTGCGCCGAGCCAGGTTTCCCAGGATACGCATCCCGTAGCGCGAGTTGGGCGACGCCCCCACTACCGCCACCGACGAGGGTGTCAGGAGACGGGTGAGCTGGCGCGCGCGGTCAGACTCCACCGCCGCCCTCACCTTCTGCGACGGAATCAGCCGTCGGCCAGGCGGTCAGAATTGGTCGCACGGCCTCGAAGAAGGCATCCGGCTGCTCCCACTGGCAAAAGTGGGCCGCACGCGCGATGACCCGTTGGGCGACACCAGGCAGCACGCGTGCGCACGCCGCCGCCCATTCTGCCACCGAGGGTTGGCAGAAGGCATCTCCCTCTCCCCACACCATCAACGCCGGGATGCCCGACAGCCGCTCCACGACTTCCAGCATCGGCATGAGATTCGGGGTGGCCCGAAGGCGACGGGGACTGAGGCGCGTAAAAAACACACTCTTGTACGTCATGGCCACGAGCCGGTCGTCCACGACGCTCGGATCCGCCACGTGCCAGCGGCGAAGGTTGTCGGCCAGCACCGCGAGTCGATCTTCCAGGCTCGAAGGGTGGACAAAATGCCGCTCGTCTACGCGGTGATGCGTCGCAGGATCGCCCGTCCGGCCCACCAGCGACACCAGGAGCAGCGCCCGCACCAAGTCCGGGTCCGCGATCGCGAGGCGCGCTGCCAGGCTGGCGCCGAAGGAATAGCCGCCGAGCACTACCGGCGGAGTCACCAGAGTGCGGATGGCGCGTCCCAGAAGTTTCAGATACGCCTTGTGCGAGAAGTCGCCTGGCACATCGTCGGAGTCGCCGAAACCTGGCAGATCAATCGCGTACACGTCGGCCGCTGTGGCCAGCTGGTCGAGGTTGCGGCGCCAGTGGGTCCAGTCCCCATACGCCCCATGCAGGAGGATCAGGGGTGCCCCCGGGCCCTTCCGGTGGACCCCGGCCACCCGCACGCCGTCGATGTTCACCGTGAAAGCTGCCTCGACGTGCGTCGGCGAGAGCAACTCCACGGCCAGGTCATCAAGCGTCCGGTCGAGAGCCGCCGCCGGATGCGCTTCGGGACGCCGTTCGCGCACGACCCGGGCGGCATCCGCCCGGGAAAGACCCGACAGCATGAGATACAAGATAGCCACGGCCGCGGTTCTGGAAACCCCGGCCTGGCAGTAGATTCCCACCGTCTCGCCGGCGGCGGCCAGCACCTGCACCCGACGCGCCGCCGCCAGCAGCATTTCGTGCTGCCCATCGCGCAGATCCGCAAGCGGAAAATGCTCCACGGGCACCCGGTACGCGGGCGGGGTCGTCTCGCCCCGCAAATCCAATAATCGGGTCACGCCCTCCGCCATCATGGCAGGCCCATCGCCCGAGTCGCCAAGATAGACGGACGGGTTAAGTCGGGTAAGCAGACCGTCTCCTCCTCCAGCTCACGTCTTAAACCAGCCTTAGCCGGGAGCGTCTTCGAGGCCCGCACCCTGTTACGGGCCGCCCCGGACATAGATGACCTGTCCGGTCACATAGGCTGCTTCCTCCGAGCACAAGAACGCCACCACGTTGGCGATGTCGCGAGGCTGACCGACCCGGCGCAGGGGGATGCGGGCGGAGGCGGCCGTCTTCGAGGCCTCGAAGTCGAGTCCCTGTCGTTCAGCCGTGGCTCGCGTCATGTCCGTCTCGATAAAGCCGGGGGCCACGGCGTTGACGTTGATGTTGAACGGGCCCAGTTCAATGGCGAGGGTCTTGGTGAACCCCTGCAGGCCAGCCTTGGCGGTTGAGTAGTTGGCCTGGCCACGATTTCCGAGGGCTGAGGTCGAAGATGTATTGACAATCTTCCCCCAGCGCTGCTCCACCATGTAGCGCTGCGCCGCCCGCGAGCACAAGAACGTGCCTTTCAAGTGGGTCGCCATGACCAGATCCCAATCATCATCCGTCATCTTGAACAACAGATTGTCGCGCAGGATGCCGGCGTTGTTGACCAGAACCCCGATGGGACCGAGGCGCGTCGCGCACGCTTCCAGCGCTTTATCCACCTGGGCCCGATCCGTCACGTCCGCGACCAGTCCCTCCGCATGCCCGCCCCTTTCACGAATCCGGCGCACAGTCTCGGCTACGTCCTCCTCTCGGAGGTCGAGCACAGCGACGCCGGCCCCCTCCTCCGCCAATCGCTCGGCCTCCGCCCGGCCGATGCCCCGCCCTGCCCCGGTGACCACCGCCACCCGCCCGTCGAGCTGCCCCATGTGCTATTCCTCCCGGGATTGTCTGTGCTGTGTCCGTCCCTTCGGTCTTGGTCCCAAAGCTGACTCCGCCTGTCCGGTCACGACCCTCAAGCCGCGCCCGTCGTGAGAGCCATGGCCAGCGTGGTCTGGGTGCGCGCCCGCCTGCACGCTGTCCGTCACCCGCGCGGCCATGCCGATCTGTTGCCGGGACGAACCTTCGCCCGAAACCTTCCACCGTATTTGTCAACGCGCCCATCGGCGGGAAGGGTTGCGGTCCGATCGCGCGCGCTGAGGCCCACATTCAGCATCCCCGGGGCCATCATCACCCCGTGGAGCCCAAATGCGCGCGCCGGCTTCTCGTCATCGTGAATAGGGTCGCAGTCGCCCGAAACCCTGAGGCAACGCACCCGCCGCTCGTGCGCAATGTCGTGCCAATATGGCCCCAGACGTTCCCCCACCTTCATCGTGGGGCCTCGTTGGTGACGATGGGGCCCGTCCGCGCGCGAACGGCGGTCATCTCATCGTGGTTCGCACCCTCTGTCGGCCCTGTGACCAGGGTCATGCGGTCCCAACTTCCGCTCCGCACCCGGGGGTGTTTGAGCCAGCGTCTCACGGAGATGTGAGCGTGAGCCACGATCGGGGCACCGTGAACGACAGGCCGCAGATCGTGGATCGTGCCTGCGCGCGGCATCATGCGACAAAAAGGGGGATTCCGTCCGAGCGTGCCCGCGAACGTGGGAGGCGCCCGCCGGCTCCGATAGCCGGCGGTGCGCCCAGCCTCTTCGTCCAGACAACAGGCTTCGGTGTCCGCGTGAGCCAGAGCCAAGCGCCGCACCGCACCCTTTTCGGTCTCGGTTAACACGGGTTGTGGCCGAAGGTCCATCGAAGTCTCGTCCACCGCAAACATGGCGGCCCCTTTCCCGGGTCGAAACCCCCGAGGGCCTCTCAAGGAGGCGACTGGCACGCGGGACGCGAATCTGGGATCCTGAATCGGTGAATCAAAGGCGGTATCATCATGCGGGCCGCTCCAAACGCGTAGCCGTCCCCGCTGGAGATGGGCATGGATGCCGCTCGGTTTGATGTTAGCATGAGAGATTCAGGAGGGAACGGAACGGGCTCACGCCCGCCCGAAACATCTCGCGACCAGGAGGAATCGTGATGGAGACCCTGCAGGTGGGCTCGCCGCGCATTGCGGCCGTCGTGGACATGGCCCTGTACTCACGCCGACTCCCCGAGGCGGACGGTACGCACTGGGTTCTGGGAACCCCGGACGGGGGCGTACTGCACGTGAACCTGAGCGAGGTGGCCGTCGCGCGCACCCAGACCGAATGGGAACAGCTTCGGCAGCGTGGCCAGGGTGCCATCATCGTCGTCGAGGGCCGGCTCGTCTTTCGCCGGCAGGAACTTTGGATTGGGGAGGCTGCGATCCGCTGTCGGCCCGTGTGAACGCCCGGACGAGAGCCGCCCGCCCCGCGGGGTGGGCCCTTAGGCGAGCAGACTGGCGGTGTCGGCCTGGCGGCCGCGCTTTTCCTTGGGCCGCTCCCAGAACATGACCCCGTCCGGGTCGTTCGATGCCGCCGCCTCCATGGCAAGCCCCCGTGACGGGCACAGGTCAGCCAGCGGACAGGCGAGACAAGAGGGCTTGCGCGCACGGCAGACGGTGGCGCCGAGATCCATGAGTGCCTGGTTGAATTGCCAGGCATCGTTCTCTGGCACCACCGCCTCTGCAAGGGCCCAGAGCCGGTGCAGGCGCTCAGCACCCCCCGGTTCCGAGCTCACCCGAAAGAGGCGCGCCAACACCCTTGCCACATTGGTGTCGAGAATTCCCGCCGGACGGCCATACGCGAAGCTGAGCACGGCTCCGGCCGTGTACCGGCCGACGCCCGGGAGGGCCATCAAGTCCTCCAGGCTGTCTGGAAAATGTCCCGCCCACTCCTCCACGACCACCCGGGCGATGGCGGACAGCCACGCACCCCGGACCTTGTAACCGAGCGGGTCGGTGATGGCCTTCACCTCCCTCAAGGGAGCCTCCGCCAGGTCGGCCACGGTCGGAAACCGCAACATGAACCGCTCATACACCGGCGTCACGGTCGCGACGGTCGTTTGATGGAGCAGGATTTCCGACACCACGATCGCGTACGGATCGCGCGTTCGGCGCCAGGGTAGCGGCCTGCCCTCCCGCGCAAACCATGCCGGAAGCCGCTCGTGCAGCGCCGCGAGGCGCCGTGCGTCAATGACGGCCCAGTATTTCAACCGCTTCATTCCACCGGCACCGCGATCCGCACCTCCCGCCAGCGCAGGCTGAGGGCTCCCCGACCGACCGCATTGTAGAGGACGGCCAATAGCTGGAACCAAAGTCCGAGCACCACAGCGACCGGGAACCCAGCTACGGCCACCGCAAATCCGACGAACAGTGCCACCCCGAGGCCAAAGTATCCGGCCGGCACATGGTGCACCAGGACAAACAATCCGACCAGAAGTGTCAGGATGAGGACCACCGCCCCACACACGATCCAGGCGTAGACCAACGTGCCGGCCACCGTACGCGTCGAACCTGGCAGCATGCGCGCGACACGGTGCGACTGCGCATCGTGCGCGGCCCCTACGAGCCGGAGCGGGCGGCTCATCGAGACGACGAGCCACGTGTAAAGCCAGGCCGTCCCGAAAAGAAGCAGAGTCTGGGCCAGCGGCACCCCAAGCAGGACCGCCCACAACCACCCGCCCGGCGGCGTTCCAAAGAGACCGCTCACAGCAGCACCCGTGCCCAAAAGGACACCGGCGGGCCAGAGCCACAGGCCGACCACGATCCCGCGGCGCGCGTTAACTTCCATGACTTGCCCGCCCGCTGTAAAACACTGCCACCCTCCATAGCGGCCGGCCGTCCAGGAATACCAGGCGGCCGCTAGGTAGCGTGTGACCACGAATAAACCAAAAAAGCCAGCAGCTCGTATCCACTCCTCAGGCGCTCCGAGGCGTGCGCGGACCCACCACAGGACGAACGCGTAAGGCAGCAACGCGGCAAGGCCGCACCACACCGCCCAGCCGAGCGGCGCCACCCCCACCACCCGCCGATATTGCCACATAAAAAACTCCCCGCCTTTGTGCCTAAGGCCCGCCGAAGAAGGCCCGGTACAGCGTCGCGTTGGTAGCCAGAAGATAAACCAGTCCCGCCGTAGCCGCCGCCAAGAGGGCCGTGAGCCACCAAAGCCACCGGGCCACACGCCAGTCGGCGTCTCGTAAGAAGAACGCCGCCAGTGCAAACACCCCCGCCACTGCCATCACTGTCCCGTACACGAGGGCCACGGATTGCCGCCTACGAACTGCCTTTGGTCATGGCGGCTACTTTCGCCACATTTTGCTCGTGTTGCTGGTAGGTAGTGGCAAACAGATCGCCTCCGCTCGGGGTGCCCACAAAATAAAGATAGCCGACATGAGCGGGATGTAGAGCGGCGGCTAGCGCCACGAGGCCCGGGCAGTCTATCGGACCCGGGGGAAGCCCCGTGTGCAGGTAGGTATTGTAGGGTGAGTTTACCGTCAGATCCTGGAGGCTCAGACCCCCTTTGACTCGGTTGAAGAGCGCGTAGCGGACAGTGGCATCCGACTGAAGCGGCATCCCTGCCCGCAGTCGATTCGCGAACACCGCGGCAATAAGGGGGGCGTCGACGGGTTTTTGATCTTCGGCCTGCACAATGGACGCCAAGGTCACCCACTGCCAGACGCTCTCGCCCCGTGGCAGCTCCCGTCGAAGGGCTTTCGTGCGCACGAGAAAATCGTGCCGCATCATCGCTATGACGGCCTTGGGCGGTGTGCCGTAGGGGATGAAATAGGTATCAGGAAACAAGAACCCCTCGGCCGGGTCCCGCACACCTGCCGGTACGGGCCCTGCGGGCGCGCCTTGGCGTATCGCGGATGCCACCGCCGCGCGACTCCCGATGCCGGCAGCGACGAGCCGGGCCGTGATTTCGGCCACGGTAAACCCTTCGGGTATGGTCACCCGGATCACCAGGATGTCGTTGTGAGCCAGGTGGCTCAGAACCGTCCGCAGCGGCCACGCGGGCGACATCCGGTAGGGGCCCGGGCGCAGGCGCGCGTCCAGCTGATCGGCTCCCGCCAGAATCAGAAAGGCCCACGCGCTCCGGATCACGCCAGAGCGCTGCAAGAGGCGGGCAATCTCCGTGGCGGAGGCCCCGGAAGGAATGGTAACGACCACCGTATGCCGCGCATGCGGCATCGGCGCACCGGTCATATAGCCCCACCACAGAAAAGCCGCCAGTGCCACCAGCAGCGCCGCCCCCAGGGCGGCGCCCATCACCCGGCGCACGCCTCGGCGAGGTCTTGGCACCCCACGCGTGAGAGGCGTCACCCCCTCTCGCCTCTACTCGCCGTCGTCGCCCTCCTCATCGAGGACCGCTTCGTAGGCGTCCACCACGGCCTGCCATTCTGACTCATCCTCAATCTCCACCAGCTGGTCTTCTCCATCGGCGGCACGCTCGAGTCTCAGGATGACGGCCTCTGCTTCTTCCTCTTCGGCTGTTTCGTACGGAAGCAGGATGGCGTATTCGTGCGCGTTGACCTCAATCACATCCACCACGACAAAGTCGTGGTCTTCCCCGTTCTCGTCGGTTAGCGTGATGACTTCGTCCTCGTCGCCATCTTCGCCCATTCCGTGCATGCGGTCCTCGTCGCTCATGCGTCACCCCGTTCCTGGCCCGCCGAGCGGCGGGCCAAATATGTCTCCAGGATGCCCGCCGCCGCCAGCCCATCTCGAAGCTCCCGGCGCCGGCGGCGGCGCACATTTTGATCGAGCAGGATCCGCTCGGCTGCGCGGGTCGTGAAGCGCTCGTCCACAAGTTCCACCGGCCACGCCACAGCCTGGCGGAGATGCTCCACAAACGCCTCCACCCGCTGCGCCTGCGGCCCCACGGTCCCATTCAAACTAATCGGCCACCCCACCACAATCCGGCGCACTTGCAGTTCCTCGCCAAGACTCCGGATGCGGGCCAAGTCATGGGCGAGGTCCCGCCGCAAGAGGGGATCGCGGGGAGTGGCAAGGGTGCCGGTCTCGTCGCTGACCGCGACACCAACCCTCTTTTCCCCGACGTCCAGGGCCATTATGCGTCCCGACATCACCGGAGCGGCTGGCTCTCCAGCCTCTCGACGAACTGCCGCAGCAATTCTTCGACCAGTTCGTCCCGTTCCACCCGGCGGATGAGGCTTCTCGCCTCCTGGTGGCTCGTGATGAACGCGGGATCGCCCGACAGAAGATAGCCTGCCAGTTGGCTGATAGGATTGTAGCCACGATCCTTCAGCGCCTGGTAGACGGCCTGCAGGATGGCGTCGGCTTCATTGGCGACATCACCCCGGGCGCTTAGCCTCCGGGTCTGATCCATGTCGCTCATCAGGGCCCCCTCTCCAATATGTTCGCCTCCGTCGACCGCAATCGACCCACTGGGCGCACCAATCGTTACACGTCGGCTCGCCATTCATACCACAATCGGCGGCCTCTCGTGTTTCGCGTCTTACGAGGGGATGTCCTGCAGGGCGCGCTTCTCGACTGCGGTCCGGGCGGCCGCGAGCGCGCGTGCCGCTCCGGCCGCATTCTTGCCCCCGGCTTGCGCGAGGTCCGCGCGTCCGCCGCCCCCGCCCTCTACCAGCGGGGCCAGCTCCCGCACGAGCTCGCCGGCTTTCAGCCCCAGCCGTTGAGCCCGCGGTCCCGCCAGAACCGTCAGATTCACACGGTCTCCCACAATGGACGCTACAACCGCCACGTCCACCCGTTCGCGCAGATGGTCCACCAAAAGCCGGACCTCCTCGGGAGTGCGCTCACGCACTTCGGCCCGCACCACCCGGAGTCCCGCCACATCCTCAGCCACCTTCAGGAGCTCCGCGGCTGCCTGTTGCAGCGCCGCGCGCTCGGCTTCTCGTACCCGACGCTCCAGTTCGCGGACCGTCTCCATGACATCGCGCGCTCGGTCTCCCAGGGACTGACGGGTGGTGCGCAGCGTAGCCGCAGTCTCTTCCAAAAGGGCCTCCTGCGTCCGCGACCACTCCAGGCTCCCCAGGCCCGTGACCGCCTCCAGCCGCCGCGTCCCGCTGCCGATGCTCGTTTCCTCCACAATCCGGAACAGCCCTATCTGACCGGTCCGGCGGCAGTGTGTACCGCCGCACAGTTCCTTGGAAGCACCCGGCACCTCCACCACCCGCACCCGCTCACCATACTTGTCGCCGAAGAAAGCGATCGCGCCCGCGGCCCGCGCCTCCATCAGCGAGGTCTCGACCGTTTGCACCGGCCGGTCTTCCAGGATCCACTGGTTGACCCGGTCCTCCACCTCCCGCAGTTCAACTGGGCTCAGTGGTTCCGGGTGGCTGAAATCAAACCGGAGACGGTCGGGGGCCACCAGGGAGCCGGTCTGGCGCGCTCCGTCCCCCAGCACCTCGCGCAGCGCCGCATGCAGGAGATGAGTGCCGGTATGATTACGCATAGCGCCTGCGCGCAGGTCCTGGTCGACCACCGCCTGCACGATATCCCCCCGCCGGAGGCGGCCCTCTTCCACCCGCCCGAAGTGCCAGATGGCACCGCTCTCCTTCTGGGTATCCTCAACGAACATCGCACCTTCGGGACCGACGAGTCGGCCCCGGTCACCCACCTGTCCCCCACCCTCGGGATAAAAGGGCGTCGTCGGAAGGTATACCATCACCGCATCGCCGGCCACGGCCTCCTCCACCGGTTCGCCGTCCCGCCACAAGACGTCGATGGGTGCCTCATCCTCGAGCGTCTCGTAGCCCCGAAAACGGGAAGGCGGCATGGATGGCAGGTCGCGCACCCGGACCGGACGCTCCCGGCGCGCCCGCGCCCGCTGCTCGGCCATGAGGGCGGAGAACGCATCGATGTCGACCTGCACGCCCCGTTCGCGGGCGACATCCACCGTAATGTCAATCGGAAAGCCGTGCGTGTCATACAGCCGAAATGCTGCCTCCCCGCCGAGCCGCTCGCCTTCACGGAGCCCTCCCAGCATCTGCCCCAGCAGCCGCAGGCCGCTTTCCAGTGTCTGGTGAAAACGCTCCTCCTCACCCCTGATGGTAGCGGCAATCGTGCCCTGCCCGGCCAGCACCTCCGGAT
The DNA here is from genome assembly GCA_021818685.1 of Bacillota bacterium. Taxonomy (GTDB): domain Bacteria; phylum Bacillota; class Sulfobacillia; order Sulfobacillales; family JAIMBI01; genus JAKATP01. The sequence goes on from JAKATP010000014.1 coordinate 27,693, forward strand.
AGGCTTCTCCCAGAATCTCTCCCACCACAGGCACCAGCTGGAATAAGAACGGCTCGTGCAGGCCGATGACCCGCCCGTAACGGACAGCGCGGCGAAGAATCCGGCGCAGGACGTATCCGCGGCCCTCGTTCGAGAACAGCACGCCGTCCGCGAGCAGCATTGTCACCGCCCGGACATGGTCCGCGATGACCCGGTAGGGCAGACCCGCCACGCTCGGGAGCGCCTCATAGCGACCGCCCGTCATCTGCTCAACCCGATGGATGAGAGGCCAGAACAGGTCGGTCTCGAAAATTGAAGGCTTGTCGTTCAGGATGGCGGTGACGCGCTCAAGCCCCATCCCGGTGTCTACGGTTGGATGCCGCAGGGGTGTCAAGGAGCCGTCCTGACCCCGATCGAATTGAATGAAGACCAGATTCCAAAACTCCTGAAAGCGATCGCATTCGCAGCGTCCGATGCCACAGTCCGGACCGCAGGCAAACTCCGCTCCCCGGTCCAAGAACAACTCCGTGTCCGGTCCGCACGGTCCGGTGTCTGCCATCTCCCAGAAATTATCTTTCTCGTCCAACCGCACGATCCGCTCGGGCGGCAGCCCGGCCTCTTCCTGCCAGAGCGCGTATGCTTCGTCGTCGTCACGAAACACGGTAACCCAAAGCCGGTCACGTGGAAAACCGAGTTCCTCGGTTACGAAGTCCCACGCGTAGCGAATGGCCTCCCGCTTGAAGTAGTCCCCAAACGACCAGTTGCCCAGCATCTCGAAGAACGTCCCGTGCCGTGCCGTCCGGCCCACCTGCTCGAGATCGTTGTGCTTGCCTCCCGCGCGGACGCATTTCTGCACACTGACGGCCCGTCGGTAGCTCCGCGGTTCCCGCCCCAAGATGACATCCTTGAACTGGTTCATGCCCGCGTTGGTGAACAGGAGGGTTTTATCTTCGGCCGGCACCAGGGACGAGCTTGGTACCACCGTGTGCCCGCGGCGGGCAAAGAATTCGATATAACGGCCTCTTAGCGTGTCCGCGGTCACAAAGCGCCTCCCCCTTGCGAATAAAAGTCCTGGGCGTTCTCTCCACAATAGCACGGACATGCCGCCCGAATCTGTCTGCGCTTAGCCCCGCGCGTGCAGATCGCGGATCGCCTCCACCACCTCGGGATTGGACAGGGTCGTGACGTCACCCACGTCCGCACTGTCGTTGGAGATGGCGGCCAGAATTCGGCGCATAATCTTGCCGGAACGCGTCTTCGGCAGGTCCGGGACGATCCACACACTGCGCGGACGCGCAATCGGACTTATCTCGGTCGCGATGGCGCCTGCAATACGCCGCCGGAGCTCCTCCGTCGGCTGTACGCCTGGCTGGAGGGACACGTACAGGTCGGGCATGATGCCCTTGACGGGATCGCGGACCGCCACCACCGCCGCCTCCGCGACTTCATCCACCGTCAGAGCCGCCGATTCCAGTTCCTTGGTGCCGAGACGATGCCCTGCCACGTTGATGACGTCATCGATGCGACCGAGAATCCGAAAGTAGCCGTCACGGCTCTGTACAGCGCCGTCGCCGGCGAAGTAGGGCCAATCCCGCCAGTCGCTGCTCTCAGGATCGCGGCAGTATTTGGCGAAATAAGTGTTCACAAAACGGTCCGGATCTCCCCAGATGGTCTGAAAGATGCCGGGCCAGGGATGGAGCAGCACGATATTGCCGGCACGGCCCGATCCCGGGGGAATGGGATTCTTGTCCTCATCGAGGATGGCGGCATGGATCCCGGGCACGGTGGGTCCGGCACTGCCGGGCTTCATGGGGTCCAAAGCCGGCAAGGTTGTGCACAGAAACCCGCCCGTCTCGGTCTGCCACCAGGTATCGACAATCACGGCCTCCCCCTTGCCGATCGTCTCGTAGTACCACTTCCAGACCTCGGGCTCGATGGGCTCGCCGACGGTGGTCATGTGCTTGAAGTGGTAACGGTAACGGTCCGGAGACCCACCGCCGGCCTTGCGCAGGCTCCGGATCGCCGTGGGCGAAGTGTGGAAGATGTTGACGCCGAGTTCTTCGGCAATGCGCCAGGGGCGGCCGGCATCAGGATAGACGGGCGTGCCTTCATATACCACGGTGGAAGCCCCGAGCGCCAGGGGACCATACACGATATACGAATGGCCGGTAATCCACCCGATGTCGGCCATGCAGAAGTACACGTCTTCGGGATGGATGTCCTGCACCATCTTCGACGTCCAGGCCACGTAGGCGAGATACCCGCCCGTGCCGTGCTGGGCTCCCTTCGGCCGACCGGTGGAGCCGCTCGTATACATCAAGAATAGGGGGGCCTCGGCCGGCATCGACACGGGATCAACGCGGCGACCGCGATAGGTCTTCAAGACCTCCGTCATAAGGACGTCGCGCCCTTCTTTCAGCGGGCTCGCACTCCGGTACTGACCGGGATATCGCTCGAATACCAGCACGCGCTCGACCTGGACGCCCTGTAAAGCGGCTTCCTCCACCGCTACATCAGCCTTCTCTTTGTGCTCCAGAAGTTTTCCGCTCCGCCAGTAAGCGTCCATCGTGACCAGCACCCGGCTTTGCGAATCGGCGATCCGTTCGCCGCAGGCCTTTCCGCTGAAGCCGGCAAAGACGACGGAGTGTATGAGTCCGAGTCGAGCGGCCGCTAGCATGGCGATAGGAAGCTCCGGCACCATCGGCAGATGAATGGTGATGCGGTCACCGGCCTTCAGGCCGATGTCTTGATAGTACGCCGCCAACTCATTCACCCGCACGAATAGCTCCTGGTAGGTGACGTGCCGCACAGGCTCATCTTCGGGCTCGGGGACAAAGTGAATGGCAGTCTGGTTGCGGTGAGCCTCGAGGTGACGGTCGATGCAGTTGTAGGCCGCGTTAAGCCGGCCACCCACAAACCACCGGTAAAACGGTGGATGCGAGAGGTCGACTACCTCGTCCCAGTGGCGGTCCCAGTCCAAAAGGGTCGCGAAGTCTTCAAAATATGCCGGAAACTTGTCCATGCTGTACCGATCCCGAATCGTCGGGTCGGTCAGATTGGCCTGTTCCCGAAATTGAGGCGGGGGCTCGATATAGCCTTCCTCGCCCCAGTGAACGGCAATCTGCGCCTCGGTCAGAATCTCGTCGTCTTCGTGAGCCACCGGCGGTCCCTCCTCGCATGTGCGCGGCTTGCGGATCCCCTCCAGCACAACGTCCATGAAGGCCCATTTCTCGTCGATCCCGGTCTTGGAAGCCCATAGGCACTTGCGGATGATTATCAAACTCATGGGCCCGCTGTTCAAGGTCCCGAGGGCGGCGCATGAAGCTTTGGGCGCGGGCGCGACGCTACCAACAGGCGGTACAGGTGACGGGCCAGAACGTTCAAGCTGGCTCCGACCGGGACGGCCGCCAGCATCCCTGGGATCCCGGCCGTTTCAGCACCCACCAGAATCGCCAGCACCACCAGCAGGGGATGCAATTCGACGGCGTCGCCAATGATCTTGGGGGCGAGCACGGCACCCTCCAGCTGATGGATGAGCGCGAACCCCCCCACCACCCAGAGAGCACTGTAGAAGCCGTGCGACAGGGCTAGGAGCACGGCCGGCAGGGCCCCCACGATCGGACCGACGTAGGGAACCACGTCTGTCAATCCCACCACCACCCCGATGAAGAGAGAAAACGGGACCCCGATAGCGGCACAGTAGACCCCCGCCAGGACTCCCACCAGGAGTGCGACCAGAAGCTGTCCGCGCACGTATCCGGACAGGACCCGGTCAAGGTCGCGGCCGAGCCGGTAGACGACCCTGTGCCAGCTGTAGGGCAGCAGATGCCAGAAGCGACCCTGGATGCGCCGGAGGTCTTTCAGGAGATAGAACGCCAGCACGGGGGAAATCACCACGGCAATGAGGCCCGGCACGAGACCGATGATCATGCCGACGCTCGCCCGCAGGTTCCTCGTGAGCAGCGTCTCGCCCCCCCGCACCGAGTCCGTGAGGGCCCGGCGCATGGACAGTGGCATCGGTGCTTCATGAAACGCCTTTAGAAGGTGGTTCCACCCCATCTCGGCCTGTCTGACGAGCTCCGGCAGAACCCCGGTGACCTCGGTAGCTTGTCGCACCGCCTGCGGCAGGATATAGAGCGCCGCACCGAGGACGACGCCCGCAAGAGCCATATAGGCGACCAAGATGGCGAGCACGCGAGGAAGGCCGGCCCGTTCCCCCCGGTCGACCAGTGGCGCCAGCAGATAGGTGATGAGAGCGGCCAGGACGAACGGCAGAAGGACGTTCCAGGCCAGAACCACGAGGAGGCCCAGTATGAAGAGCACGGCCACCAAGTACGCGAAGCGCAGCGCACGAGGCCCGGCATGGCCGCCGCCCGGCATCCCTTCAGCGATAGCGGCGGGCGAGCTTCACCAGGCGGACCGGCGTGGCCTTCATGGTTCGGGTCGAGGCGCGAAGCGTGTGCCGGGCCTGACCCAGCATGCGGCGCCAGGGGCTGCGGGAGCGCCGTCCGTACATAACCGTAGCGGCCACGGCCCCGAGGACCAGTCCCGCCATAATGCCTCGCAGGTATGTTCTCATCAGCCGACACCTCCTGTACGCCGCTCCAGCTCCCCGTCGGCCGAGACGTCGTAGAGGCGCACCCCGCGGGCGGTCACGGCAAACTCGATGAAACAGTCCCAGCAGTAGTACTGCCCCGTACCCACCTTGCCGACATTCTTGCCCTGACAACCGGGACATCGAAACTCCATTGCGCGCCCCCCATCAGTGAGGAGCGTGCCCGCCGCATCCGAAGCTTATGCGATCGCCATGGGCCACCAGGGCACGAAAATCGGCGAGCCACATCCCGTCCCAGAGGTCGGCCAACACGCCTCGCGAGATTAAGACGGCACCGATCTCCCCCGTGTCGCACGAAAACTCCACGTCGCGCACCAAACCCAGCACCTGCCCGGTGGCGTCCACCACTGGGCGGTCGGCCCAATCGTTCGCGCGCGCCCGCCGGCACTCATCCCGGCCATCCCGTCTGATGAGGTCAGCCTTGGCCACCCATAATCCCCGGTCCTCGATCTCGACCCCAGGCCCATATCGAACGAGCGGCCAGGACCAGCCCGCATGGAGCTGCAGGAGGGCCAGCATGCCGCGATCCCAGTCGAAATACGCGGCCGCCACCTCCCAGCGCGGGTGGCGGTCGCCGCCGATCCGCACCGGCAGCCGTGTGAGCTCAAAGCGGGTCATGCGCGCCGGATGTCGCGAGTGATGCGGCCGCCGGCGCGCAGGCGATCACCCTCGTAGAGCACCGCCACCTGTCCCGGCGTCACCCCCCACTCGGGTGATTCGAACCGGATTTCCGCGCCCTCTTCCCCCGGCGTCCAGGACGCCGGACGGTCATGCCCGTGGGCACGAACCTGCACGTGGCCCTGGGCGATGCTGGCGGGCACGTCCGGACCGACCACATCACGAATGGTCATGCCCGTCGCGAGGCCCTCTTCACGTGGACCGACCACGACTTCATTGTCCTCGGGATTCACGCCCAGCACATAAAGCGGTACCGGCGCCTGCACCCCAAGGCCACGCCGCTGTCCCACCGTGTGGAAGGCGATACCCTGGTGGCGGCCCACCTCCCGTCCGCCACTGTCCACGATGCGGCCTTCTTGGACGGCCTCGGGGCGGTGCGTACGAAGATATTCCCGATAGTTGTTCTTCGGCACAAAGCAGAGCTCCTGACTGTCTGGCTTCCGGGCCGTCGCGAGACCGCGTGCCTCCACAAGGTCGCGCACCATCGGCTTTTGCAGATGGCCGATAGGAAACAACACGTGCCGCAGATCGTCCTGCGTCAGCGTGTAGAGGATGTAGCTCTGATCTTTGTCCCGGGACGCTCCCCGCCAGAGCTCGAGTCCCTGTTCCCCTGCCCGAATCTGCGCGTAGTGGCCCGTCGCCATATAATCGGCCCCCTGCCCCCGAGCCCACTCCCACAGCTTTCCGAACTTGATGTGTCGATTGCACAGGGCACAGGGGTTCGGGGTCACACCCCGCAAGTAGGCGTCCTCGAAGGGTTCGATGACGTCGTGCCGGAACGCTCCCTCCACATCCACCAGATAGTGGGGGATCCCCAGTTTCTTGGCCACGCGGCGTGCGTCCACCACCGCCTCCAGGGAGCAGCAGCTATTGGCCGCCTCGGCCGGCAGGTGCCGCATGGTCACGGCGATGCACTCATATCCCGCGTCCAGCAACAAAGCGGCGGCTGCCGAGGAGTCGACGCCGCCGCTTAGCCCTACTGCGACCTTGCCTCGACTCATGTGCCTCCTCCTGACGCCTGCAGTACCACCGCGTCCGGGCTCGGTTCCTTCTGGGCCACCAAGGTACCAAAGCTCATGCTGTCCATGCTGGCCACCAGTACCTCCTGCACCCGTGACCACACATCGGGTCCAATACAGCGGGACAGCTCCGGGCAGTCGTGAGGATCGTCGCTCGTGCACGTCGTCAGCATGATGGGCCCTTCCAGCGCCCGGACCACATCGCCGACACTCACTCGCGACGGCGGACGGCTCAAGGCATACCCCCCCTGGCTGCCGCGCACGGCCTCCACCAGCCCCGCTCGTTTCAAGGCCGGCATCAGCTGCTCCAGATACGGTTCGGCGAGACCCTGCTCCCGGGCGATCAGCGACAGGGATACGGGACCCTCGCCAAACCGGCGGGCCAGTTCAAAGACAGCCTTGACGCCATAGCGTCCCCGCGCCGATACGCGCAGCATAGTCTCACCGTCCTCCTGTCAAAGATGCGATCCCCATCAATGTGCGAATTGTTAACACGATAAGCGTAACACCGCCCGGGTCCCCGGGTCAACGACGCCCCGTCCGCAAACGAACCGGCGCCAATGGCAGGACATCCCCGCGTCACCCTGGCGGCAGGTCGCCGCCATCAGCATCCGGGTCCCGCGACGGCGGCCGGGCGGCCGCGCGGGCAAAGGCTTCTCGCGCGGATCGCCAGGCGCTTACCCGCGCCGTCGTCAGCGGCTCCTCGCCCTGATCGCTTCCGCGATAAAGACCAAGCTCCCCCAACTCCGGCGGTAGATGCGCGTCGGGCAAGAAATGTCCGGGTGCATCATGCGGATAACGGTATCCGGCCACCGCACCGCCTTTATACTGCGGACTTTGCAGGGCGAGCGGCACCGCGGCGTCGGGATGTTTGCTCACCGCCTGGTCCAGGCGTGCCAAGGCGTCCACCACACTGTTGGATTTGGGCGCCGTGGCGATGTAGATGAGGGCTTCGGCCAAGGGGATGCGTGCCTCCGGCAACCCCACCGCCATTAGCGCCTGATGGGCCGCCACCGCCACCAGCAGCGCACGCGGGTCGGCCATCCCCACATCTTCGGCCGCGTGAATCATGAGCCGTCGGCTCACAAATTCCGGGTCTTCGCCCCCCGCCAGCATGAGCCCGAACCAGAATAGGGCGGCATCGGGATCCGAACCGCGTAGGCTCTTGATGAGGGCCGAAATACGATCGTAGTGGCGATCCCCCGCACGATCGTGGTAGTGCGGCGCCTCTTTCCACACCCGGCCCACCCGCTCCTCGTCCGCCACCTCGCCGGGAGGGGTCAGAAGGAACGTCCAGTCCAGCAGATTCAACGCCAGCCGGGCATCTCCGCCGGCCCGGTTGGCGATGGCGGTCAGCACATCCTCTGCCACCTGCGCATCGGGCCGCCACTCCGCCCGGCGCTCGAGCGCTCGCCGCAGGACCACGACCACGTCGTCGCGCGTAAGCGGCTTCACCTGAAGCAATAGGCAGCGAGACAATAACGCCGGGATAATCGTGACCCAGGGGTTTTCCGCAGTGGCTCCCATGAGGGTGAGCGTACCCGTCTCCACATGCGGCAGGAGGACGTCCTGCTGAGCCTTGTTGAACCGGTGGATCTCGTCGAGAAAAACAACCGTACCGCGTCCTTCGAGACGCCAGCGTTCCCGCGCTCCCTCCACGACCCGCCGCACCTCGGCCACCCCGGCCTCCACCGCCGAGAGCGGGACAAAGGCACTCTCTACGGCCGCCGCCAGAAGCCGCGCGATGGTCGTCTTGCCGGACCCCGGCGTCCCGTACAAAACCAGAGAGCGCAGCCGCCGTTCTTCGGCCATGCGCGTGAGAACCTGGCCCGGACCAACCAGATGGTCCTGGCCCACGACCTCACCGAGGGCCCGAGGACGCATGCGGTCAGGCAGGGGCGCCGCGCGAGCGCGGTCGCGCTCGCCCGCCGTCCCGAAGAGATCCGTGCTCACGTCACGCGCCCCGACGCTCGCGGGCGAACTTCATAAAGAAGTCGGCCGCCGCGAGGATGCCCGCGTCGTCGACGTCGAGATGGGTCACGAGCCTCAAGCGCTGTGGTCCCATGGCGCCAAACAGGACGCCCACCCGTCGCCCCGCATCCACAACGGGCCCGGCCGGACCATCGAGGTCCACCATCACCATATTGGTGGGAACCTCCGGCTCCTGCACACGCAGACCCGGAAGCCCGGAGAGTGCCTGCGCCAGCATCCGGGCCCGCCGATGGTCGTCGGCCAGCCGCTCCACGTGGTGACGAAGCGCGAAAAGCCCACCCGCTGCGACGATTCCTGCCTGGCGGAGTCCACCGCCGAGGGCCTTCCGGTAGCGGAGGGCACGCTCGATGAATTCGGAGGAGCCCGCGAGCAGCGCTCCCATCGGCGCCCCCAGACCCTTGGACAAGCAGACCGTGACACTGTCCATCGGCTCGACAAGCGCCCGGGCGGGAAGGTTCAGGGCCACAGCGGCGTTAAAGAGACGCGCTCCGTCCAGGTGGACGCGAAGTCCGCGGGCGCGCGCAACCGCCACGGTGGCGGCGAGTCGATCCGGGTGGATCGCCGCTCCATTGTGGGTATTCTCCAGGCACAGCAGGCGCGGGCGCGGGTGGTGGATGTTCGGCGGCCGGATGGCCGCATCCAGCACCCCGGCCGGAACCACTCCACCTGTGGCCGGAAGCGTCCTGCACATGACCCCCGCCAGCATCGCCGGCGATCCGACTTCTGCGCCATACACGTGGGCGTCCTGGTCACAGAAGAGCTCATCGCCCCGTTCGGTGTGGGCCAGCACCGCTACCTGATTGCCCATGGTGGCGCTCGGAAGATAGAGCGCTCGCTCTTTACCGAGGAGGGACGCGGCAAATTCCTGCAGTTCATTCACGGTCGGGTCCTCACCGTACACGTCATCGCCCACCGGCGCCCGCGCCATGGCCTCGCGCATGGCACCAGTGGGCCGGGTGACTGTATCGCTCCGCAGATCAACGCTCATAGCCGCCCGCCTTTACGTCGCGTACTTCGCCTGCACACGAAAAACGCGGGGCCGCGCCCCGCGAAATTCCCCCACAATGCCGTGGGCTCCGACGTTTTGAACCTGCCGCTGGCAGGTGGGTGCCTCCTCCGGGCTTTCGCAGTCCCCGATGACGGGGCAGGACGGCCGCACGGACGGATCAGGCTCCCTAGGTCTTGGTGTTGGCTCAAAACCTATCGAACCACCGCACGAACACCGCAGGGACTGGTCACATTATAGCCGGGCGGCGGCGCGGTCGCAATCGCGCCCACCGCCCGGCCCTGACGAGCCCAGCGTGGTCCGCTAGCTGAGTTCAGCGTCTTCTTTGGCCATCCGCGCCACCATATCGGCCAGCAGTCGCTTCTCATGAGGCTGGCTGACCTGCCAGGCATGTTTGGCGACCTTGTCCTGGGGCGAGTGGGCCTCGACGCCGTTTTGCATCATCGCGTCGCCCATCGCCATGATGTCGTCCGACACATTCGGTTCGCCCCGGCGAATCTTCTCCGCGGCGCGCTTTTTCAGCTCGTCGAACGAGTTCGGCACTTCGTTTGCCATGGACCGCCACCTCCTCGTCAAGTCCGGCCCAAGGGCCGACATCGTTAGCCTCTCTCCCCGGGTCCTCGCTATGCGAGGTATAAAGCCGGGCCAGATTCGAACACTACCGCGAAGAGAGGCGGTGTGTGCCATGAAATGGGTGGGCGTAATCATACGCTTCATCGTAGCCGCGATTGTGCTGATGTTGCTCGGTTACGTGGTTCCCGGGTTCTCCCACCTGGGGTTCGGCTGGGCCATCCTGGCAGCGGTCGTCATCGCTGTCATCGGGTACGGGCTCGAGACGCTGTTCGGCAAGAACGTGTCCCCGTACGGCCGGGGCATTGTGGGATTCCTCGTCTCTGCGGCCGTCATCTGGGTGACCCAGTATATCGTGCCGACCATGCACGTCACTATCTTGGGGGCGTTGATTGCGGCACTGGTCATCGGCCTCGTGGACCTCTTCGTGCCAAGCGCCATCCGCTAGGACCCATCTGGCCACCTCCTCCAGGGCACCCGGGCCCCGCCCCGGACGGGGCCCGGGTCTGGAGCCGCCCGTACGAGGGGGCTCGGGAGCGCCCCTCTTCGTGCTGCGTGGGGGCGGTCCTCTCCCCGGTGGACGCGGTGCAGGGGCGAACGCCTCCCCTCCTCCTATGAGAGTCCTGAGGACAGAGCCGGGTCCATTCCACGCCCGCGCAGACGGATCGCCGTGTCCTTTCTATAGCGACTGGCGGCCCGTTTCGGGTAACAAGCGCACCCCGCCCGCACGGGGTCTTCCGCAGGAGCGCCAGACCCGCTCGCTTAAGGGGGGATGGCCCGGATCAGGCACCACCCGCGCCCAGGCGTTCCGTCAGGTAATGGACAAGTTCCTCCCGCGGCACTTCCTCGGTGGTCCCGGACGTCAGATCCCGCACCGGTGCCCGTCCTTCAGCCCACTCCCGACCGCCGACGATGACGACCCACGCTGCCCGCCGAGCCGCATCCTTCATCTGGGCCTTGAG
>JAKATP010000139.1 GCA_021818685.1 Bacillota bacterium
CGGAACTGGTCGAGTTTCGAGACGGCCTCCGGCGGGACGGCTTCACACATGCCGTCCTTCTGGGCATGGGGGGCTCAAGCCTCATCTCCATTCTCTGGACCCGGGTGTTCCGCCCCGGTCCCCAAGCCCTGACCCTGCAGGTGCTCGATTCCACCGATCCGGAGGTGGTGTTGCGTCTGAGTGAGCAGCTGCCGCTCGGGCGCACGCTCTTCATGGTCGCTTCGAAATCCGGCACCACGACTGAGCCCAACGCCTTTCACCGCTATTACTGGAAGCTCATGGAGGACGCCTCGCTCGACCCCCGGTCTTCGTTTGTGGCCATCACCGATCCCGGCACCTCCCTGGCGACGGAGGCGGATCGCGGGGGCTGGCGGCACGTCTTTTTGAATCCGCCCGACATCGGCGGACGCTACTCGGCTCTGTCCCTGTTCGGGCTGTTGCCCGCCTGCCTCATGGACCTAGACGGTCCCGCCATCCTGGCGGCGGCGCGGGCCCTGCGGGAAGATCTTCGTCGGGGCGGCCACGAGAATCCGGCCCTGGAACTGGGCGCCATCCTGGGGGGCGCGGTGCAGGGCGGACGCGACAAGGTGACCCTCTTGTGCACCCCGCGCCTGGCGGCGTTTGCCACCTGGCTCGAGCAGCTGCTCGCGGAGTCAACGGGCAAGGCAGGCACCGGCATCGTGCCCGTCGCCGAGCCGGTCCCGGGCGCTCCCGCCGTGTATGGGACAGACCGGCTCCTCGTGCACATCCGTGTTGCGGACGAGGACGAGGGATCCGGCTTCATGGAAACCTTCCGGGGTCATCCCCGCATCGAGTTCACCCTGGGCTCGGTCGCGGGTCTGGGCGCCGAGTTCCTTCGCTGGGAGGCCGCGACGGCTCTGGCCGGACGCGTGCTGGGCATCAATCCGTTTGACCAGCCGAATGTCCAGGAAAGCAAAGACAACACCCGCGACATGCTGAAAGTGGTGGAACGTGAAGGGCGGCTCCCCGACGTCGAGGGGGCTCCCGGCCTGCACGCCACGTCGCCGGCCCTCGGCCCCCTGCTGTCCGGCTGGCTAAGCGGTCTTGAGCCGGGCGCGTATGTGGCCATCATGGCGTATCTTCCCTACGGCGCGTCGGTGGATGAGCGGCTTTGGGCCCTGCAGCTCCTCTTGCGCGATCGTCTGCGGGTGGCGGTGACGAGCGGGTACGGCCCGCGCTTCCTCCATTCCACGGGGCAGATGCACAAGGGTGGCCCCGCCACCGGGCGCTTTCTTCAGCTCACGGCCGCAGCCGAGCGGGTGAAGGGTCTCCCGGTGCCGGGGTCTCCGTACACCTTCAACACCCTCATCCAGGCGCAGGCGGCCGGTGACCTGAAGGCGCTCGTCGGACGCGGGCGTCCCGTGATGACGGTGAACCTGGGGGGCGATCCGGGTGCGGGCTTAGAGCTCGTCTTAAACGCGCTCCGCGACGTGCTGCCAGGCTGATGCGGGTCGCGGCGGCGCCTCAACACTTGGGCAGAGGAGGAGCGCAATGAGTTCGACCCAAAATCCGCTCCGGGAGGGTCTCACGCACGTCGCCACGGTGCCGCCGTTCGTGTTGGTCATCTTCGGCGCGGGCGGCGATCTGACGCGCCGGAAACTCATTCCGGCCATCTACAACTTGATGTTGGACGGGCTCCTGCCGCAGGAGATGGCGATCGTGGGCTTCTCGCGCGGGGATGACACGGACGAGACGTTCCGCAAGATGGCACACGACGCTATCGAGGAATTCTCCCGGCGGCCCTTGGAGGAAGATGTCTGGAACACGTTGCAGCCCATGCTCCATTTTGTGGCGGCCGACTTTGATGACGCCGAGGCCTACAAGAAACTTGGCACTCTCCTTACCAAGCTCGACCGGGAAGCGGGCACGGGCGGCAACCGTCTCTTCTACTGCGCGACGCCCCCCTCCCAGTATCCCGTGATTGCCGAGCGGCTCGGTGCCGCCGGTTTGAACCACGCCCGCCGGGATGACAGCTTTGTGCGCCTGGTGGTGGAGAAGCCCTTCGGACACGACACCGAAAGCGCCGTCGCCTTGAACCGTGAGCTGCACGATGTCTTCGAGGAGGGGCAGATCTACCGTCTCGATCACTATCTCGGGAAGGAGACGGTGCAGAACATCCTCGTGTTCCGGTTCGGCAACGGAATCTTTGAGCCGGTCTGGAACCGGCAGTACATTGATCACGTCCAGATTACGGTGGCAGAGTCGATCGGGGTAGGCACGCGCGGCGGGTACTACGACCATGCCGGCGCTGCCCGCGACATGCTCCAGAACCATCTGATGCAGCTCCTGGCCCTGGTGGCGATGGAGCCGCCGGTGGCGTTTTCGGCCGACGCGGTCCGGGACGAAAAGGTGAAGGTCCTGCGGGCCATCCATCCCTTCACCACGCGCGAGGCGGTGGCCGAGAGCGTTCGCGGCCAGTACGAGGCGGGCCTCGTGGACGGAAAAGACGTCCCTGGTTATCTCGACGAGGTGGACGTGGCGGCCGACTCCCGCACCGAAACCTTCGTGGCCGCCCGCTTCCTGGTCGACAACTGGCGCTGGGCGGGGGTGCCCTTCTATCTTCGGACGGGAAAGCGTCTGGCCAAGCGCGTGAGCGAGATTGCGATCCAGTTCCAGCGCGTGCCGCACCGCTTCTTTCAGTCCCTCGATATGCCCGAGATCGAGCCCAACGTGCTGACCCTGCGCATCCAGCCGGACGAGGGTATCTCCCTCAAGTTCGGAGCCAAAGTACCGGGTCCCACGATCCGGATCCAGGGCGTGAACATGGACTTCTTCTATGGTTCCACCTTCGCCGACCAGTCCCCCGAGGCTTATGAACGATTGGTGTTGGACTGCCTGCACGGCGACTCCACCCTGTTTACCCGCCACGACGAAGTGGAAACCGCCTGGGGGCTTGTGAGCTCGCTCTTAAATGCCTGGGCGCGGGAGACGTCGCCGATTCCTGTGTATCCTGCCGGATCGGCCGGTCCCGAGGAGGCGATGGCGCTCCTCGAACGTGAAGGCCGCCGCTGGCGACGGCTCTAGGGAGGCGTCTTTGTGGATCGCGAACGGAACATGGTGGAAATCCCGCTGGACGATGTGTCGTCCGAACGGGTGGAAGAAGTGTGGGCGGATCTCCTGAAGAGTGAACAGGAGAATGCCCACCCGGGACTGGTACGCACCCACACCCGCACGCTCGTCATCCTGAGCGCGGCCGGTGGAGCACGGCCCGACGTCGAACCGGTAGCGCTGTCCCACCCGGGACGCTACATCACCGTCACCGTCGGACAGACGGCGGCCCGCGGCGCCGCCGTCTCGCTGTTTGGCGCGTCGGGGCTCGGGGCGGCGTCGGAGTTGGTGGACCTCCCCCTCACGGCTCACCAGTATTGGGCGGAGGCGGTGCTGCCGCTCTTGCGCCCCGACATGCCGGTCTCGGGTCTCATTACGGATCTGGACCTGCTCCAAGGGGACGAGTTTCACGAACTCGCCCTCAATCTCGACACGGTCGTACTGGACACGCGCGGTATCTCAAGGCCCTCGAAACCGTGGGCGCGGGTCTTTGGCGAAAACCCGCGTATCACGCCGATGGATCTTGCATGGCATTCCCTCCAGCCCTGGCGCGAGGTGGCGGCGGCCGCGTTTGATCCGGACGATCTGGCAGCCCTGCTGCCGGCCCTTGAAACGGTTGCGGCCGTGGGGGGGCCCGAGGCCGACAGCCTCGCCACCTGGCTTCACGGTTGGATCGTGGAGCGGACCGACCGACAGGATGACGAGCCGGCGCTTGAGTTTTCGAGCCGCCGCGGCCAGGGGGGACTCCGTTCGGTGGAGCTCCGGTTTGCGGGCGGCGCCGTGTGCTGTATCTCCAGCACCGGCCGTCAGCTGCGGGCGGAAGTCGAGGTGCATGGACGAACGATGCACGCCGTGCACCAGGCCTGGAACGAACCGTCCTGGGCCCGTCTGGTCTCGGGATGTCTCGCGCACGGCTACGATCCCGTATTCCATCATACCGTCCGGCACTTGGTCGAGACGCGGGAAGGACTGCATGAGGAGGGGGTCGATGCTTGAATTTCGCTGGGATGTGCAAGACGACCTCGTCGTGGCGGCGACGGGCTATCTGACCGACGCCGTGGCCGCCGCCGCCCGTGAGGCAAGACGCGCGCGGGTCTGCCTCTCCGGCGGCTCCACCCCGCGGGCGCTGTTCGCATACTTAGGCGCGCACCCGGAGATGATTCCCTCCGCCCGCTTGTCTCTCTGGTGGGGCGATGAGCGGCCTGTCCCCGCTGTCTCCGACGATTCCAATTACGGGACGACGCTCCGGCTGTGGCTCTCGCAATGGCCTTCCTTCGCCGGGGACGTGCATCCCTGGCCCACTGACCGATCGCCCGAGGCGGCCGCCCGCTCGTACGCCCGCGATCTTCAACTGGCCTTTCCCGGCGAGGATCCGCCCGTTTTTGACTTGGTGTTCCTCGGCATCGGCCCCGAAGGTCATACGGCATCCTTGTTTCCCGACTCCGACGCGCTTTGGGCCACAACCTGGACGGCCGCACCCTATGTCGCGAGCAAACAGACGGCCCGCCTCACCCTCACCCTGTCCGTGCTGAACCGAGCGCGCGAAGTGGTATTCATGGCGGCCGGAGACGAAAAACGCCCCATTTTGGAGACACTGCGGAATCTCGCGGCGCCGACGCCGGCAATCCCGGCCTCGATGGTGCGGCCGGCGCGGCCGCCCGTGATTCTGACCGATCCGGCGGGCGCCGGGGCGGGCTGATGCCGCGTTGCTCCTGCGAGGAGCCGGAGCGAGACCCGCAGGCGCTTTGGGGGGGCTAGGGCCATAGGGGCGATGGGAGCGATTGACCCCAAGGCGTTAAGTCCAGAAGCGAGGCCGTAAACGCCTCCCGGCAGGATGCTCACGGGGTATGGTCCCATGCGATCCGCGCGTTGGCGCGGCCGCGCCCGGGTGGAGCGATGATCGTTGCCCCGCATCGATACCGCCGCCAGGCCCCTTTCTGACGGTCGGGCGCATGCTCACCACACGGGCGAGCGGGCCTGGGTGCCCCGCCGCCCAGGATCCGGCCATGGCCGAAGACGTCCGGGCCGCCCCCCTTGGCATTGGGGCGACGCTAGCCTCGGGGCGCGGCCCAAAAAGGCGGTCCTATAACGGCGGCGTGGCCGGAGGAGATTCCATCCGCAAAGCCGAAGCGACTCCGGTGGCCGAATCGAAGAGCGAGAGGTGCATGAATGTCAACCTACGGATATTACCGGTTTCCCACGATTCATGGCGACCGCATCGTATTCGTGGCCGACGACGACCTGTGGACGGTCAGTGCCGAGGGCGGGGCGGCCCGGCGGCTCACGGCCGGACATGGTTCCATGTCCCGGCCCATGCTGGCGCCCGATGGCCAGACCCTCTATTTCGTCTCCCAGGACGGCGGAGAGCCCGACCTCTACCGGATGGACGCACAGGGAGGCCCCATGGAGCGCCTGACGTACTCAGGTGGAATAAGACGGGTGGCCGGGTTTCACCCTGACGGCCGCGTCGTCGTCTCAACCGGTGTCAAGAGCCCCGTCCGGGGCGTGCCCGAGCTCTTCTTCGTGGGTCCGGGCGGGGCGCTCGAGGCCCTCAGGTTGGGCCCGGCCTCTAGCATCGCCTGGGGTCCCGGCGGGGCGGTGGCCATTGGCCGCAACGCCGGCGACTCCGCCACCTGGAAGCGCTACCGCGGGGGTACCGCCGGGGAGATCTGGCTCGATACCGACGGCTCGGGGGAGTATCGTCGCCTCGAGTGGCCGGGGGGTAACCCGGGCGCGCCCTTCTTCGTGCGAGATCGCCTGTATTTTGTCTCCGATTACGAAGGCATCGCCAATCTCTACTCGGTGGATCGCGCAGGCGAGAACCTCCGCCGGCATACCGATGCCGACCGGTATTACGTCCGCAACGCCTCGGCGGACCACCAACGCATCGTGTACCACATGGGCGGCGACCTCTACGTTTTTGATCCCGCGCTGAACGACAGCCATGTGGTCCCCGTGGTCTTGAACGGACAGCGTCCGCGCCGGCAATTCCGCTTGGTGGACGCCGCGCCGTTTCTTACGGACTACGCTCCCCACCCGTCGCGCGCGGAGCTGGCCATCACCTCTCGCGGTCAGACCGTGAGTCTTTCCCCCTTCGACGGCCCGGTCATACGCCGCTCGCCGGGCTCCGGGGTCCGGACGCGTCTCACCAGCTGGCTTGATGAACAAGATCTGGTCGCCGTCTACGAGCATGACCACGAAGAGAGGGTCGTCCGACTTCGGCCGGGCAGCGAGCCGGTGCCGCTGGCGGATCGGGATCTGGGACTCGCGGCGGAGCTGGTACCGTCGCCCGCGAAGACACACGTCGCCCTCGCCACGCAAAGGCTTGAGCTGTTCGTCATCGACGTGGCGAGCGGGGAAGTCCGCCTCCTCGACCACTCGAACTTCGGATTTCGCGTTGGCGTCGACGCCTGGAAAGAGGGCATCCGCGGTTTGTCGTGGTCGCATGACGGGCGCTACCTCGCGTACGCCATTCCCAACTCGCCGGATACGACGGCCATCCGCGTCGCTGAGGTGGAGTCGGGCACGGTGCACACGGTGACCGAGCCGTTGCTGGAGGACATGAGTCCCGCCTTCGACCCCGAGGGTCGTTACCTCTTCTTCCTCGGCAAGCGGGACTTCACGCCCGTGCTGGACCAGTTCGCCTTTGACATGAGCTTCCCACGCGGCATCCGTCCCTATCTCATCCCGCTCCGCCAAGACACGCCGAGTCCGTTTCTCGGCGGCGAGGCCGATGAGACGCCGCCCCCAAAGACAGCCGACGCGGCGGGCGACAAAAGCGACCACGCGGAGGCGCCTGAGGCACCCGCCCGGAAGCTTGCGATCGATTTTCCCGGCATGGCCGAGCGGATCATTCCGTTGCCGGTCGGGGCGGGGCGGCTCGATTCGCTGTCGGCCATCGCGGGCAAGGTGCTCTGGGTGGAGCGGCCGCTTGGTGTCGAGGACCCGGAGGGCGAAGGGAGAGAGCCGGGGACGCTCGTCGCCTTTGATCTGAAGACCCGGAAGACCGAGGCCCTCGCGCGGGGCGTGCTCGACTACCGCATATCCGAAGACGGCAAGACCGCCC
>JAKATP010000140.1 GCA_021818685.1 Bacillota bacterium
CAGGTCGGCTTCCGGCAGGATCTTGCCGCCCGCGATGCTGGGCAGCGCGAGCGGGTGCCGGTCGGAGATGGCGCCGCGGCCGCTGTTGCTCATCACGACCGGCGCCTGTAGGACCTCGGCCAGCCGTGCAAGCTCCGGCGCCGCGCCGCTCGCCTCGATGCCACCCCCCACCAGGATGACGGGACGCTCGGCACGGCGGAGGAGGGCGGCCGCTTCCTGAATGCGGGCGGCGTCGGGTCGGGTGCGGAAGCCTTCCAGCGGCACGGGATCCAAAAGCGCGACATCGGCCCGGGCGGCCAGGATGTCGGGCGGGACCTCGAGCGCCACCGGACGGGGACGACCGCTTCTTAGCTGCCGGAAGGCTTCCTGGACGAGTCCGGGAATGTCGGCGGGGCTCGTCGCGCGGGCGGTCCACTTGGTCAGGGAGCGGAGGATCCCCGTCTGGTCCGGAATCTCGTGTAGGAGTCCGAGCCCCTCGCCGATGTGCCGGGAGTCAATCTGACCGGCAATCAGGAGCACTGGCGACGAGGCCGAATAGGCCGTCGCCAGTCCCGCGCCCGCGTTTAGCATCCCGGGACCCGGCACCACCATGGCGACGCCCACCTCGCCACGGGTGCGCGCATAGCCGTCGGCCATATAGGTGGTGGCCTGCTCGTGGCGGGGCCCGACAAACTTGATATGTTCACGTTCTTTATAGAGGCCGTCAAACGCCCAGTCGAGCTGCACGCCTGGCACGCCAAACAGCATACTTACCCCTTCGCGCACGAGCTGGGCTGCGAGCGCCTCCCCACCGGTCATGTCTGCCATCGCTGCTGTCAACCTCCAAAGGTCGGGACTGCGCCCCGGAATACTGAGATGCCGACCCCTGCCATCACGCAGGTCGGTGGCCTCCTCACTGTACTTCGCGACCGTCCGGTCGAGTCCTATCAGGTGTCAGCCCGGCGAAGCAAACTCTCGGGCGCTCGATCTTCGCGGCGACCCCACGGGCGCGGCGGACAATGGACCGGCCTTGATCGCTCTGATAGCCTGGAGCCACTGTGTGTCTGCCTGGGAGGGATCGGGTGCGCCGCTTGGAGTACGCGGGATGGGCCGGCTACACGACCTTCGCCATGGGATTCACGGCGCTCAGCGCGGCGCTGCCGTTTCTGCGCGTCTGGCTGCATGCGCCCTACGCCGTGCTGTCGTTGGTGCTCTTGGCGTGGGCGGTCGGCAACACCGTCGGCTACTTCGGAGGCAATGCGCTCGTCGACCGGGTCGGAAGCCCGCGGGTGCTCCGCGCCGGGCTTTTCACCTTCGGCGCCGGCTACGCGGTGCTGGTATTCTTCCACGTGCTGTCCGTGTGGCTCGTCGTCCTGGCGCTCGTCGGCGTGGGCGTATCGCTCATCGACGTCGCCTCGGCCCGGCTGGTCGCGCACCTGCACCGGCCGGATCCGGCCCGGGCTTTAAACCGCCTCAATATCTTCTTCGGACTCGGCGCCATCCTGGGGGCGCTTACGACCGCGCTCTCCCTGCGTTGGTTTCAAAGCCCGGTGCCGGTTTTCGTGTTTCTCATTGCACTGTCGGCCGCGGGTCTCGGTCTGTTGGGCACCGCGGCGGTGCTACCGGAGCAGGCGGCCACCGTCCAGGCCGGCCGCCGGGCGGCACCCGTGTGGCGGCTTCCCTGGGTCTGGCGGCTTGGCCTGGCGACATTTCTTTACATCACGGCCGAGGTGGGCTTTGGGACCTGGGTCAGCCCGTTTGCGTTTCGGGAGGCGCATGTGAGCGCCGCGATCGCGGCGCTCTTTCCGATGGCGTTCTGGGCCGGCCTCATGGTGACCCGCATCATCGCGAGCGTGCCGCAAAAACCGCTCAACTTGAGCGTCATCCTGGTGGCGGGCTCGCTTGCCGGCGCCGCCCTGAGTGCGGGGGCCCTCGCCATCAGCCACTCGTCCATGATGCTCCTGGCCGCAGCCTTTTTAGTCGGCTCCAGCTATGGGCCGATGTTTCCTCTGTTCCTCGCCCTCTCCAGCCGGCGCGCTCCGGAACGAGAAGGCGGCATCTACACGGTCCTCTATATCGCCGTCGCGCTCGCCGCCCTCATCGTGCCCTGGGGCGAGGGGCAGCTGTTCTCGCCGGTGCCCTACCTCACGCTCGCCATCACCCCCCTCGTGTCGGCCGGAATGGGCCTCGTGCTGTGGCTCGACCAGCGCCTTGAGGGTACGACGGCGGCCTAAGCCGTGCATCAGCCCATCCGACCTCCTGGAAATCTGATGGCCTGCACAGCCACCACGACCACCGCCCGCCGTTAGACATGGTCCCGGACCGGCAAGTCGAAGCAGCGACGGCCCGCGGCTCTCGATGACGAAGTCGAGTAAGCTACCCTACCTTGGTCCCCCCGTAGGATCTGAGAAGACCCGCCAATATGGCCGTGGAACACTCCGCTGCTGTCGGACTCGCGTCCCTCGCTCTCCTGTGCCGGTCCTCCCGAGCATTCGGTCTCTCCACGCTTAAGGCTCACACAGAGTTGCTCGACAGAATCACAAGGGGCACGGTCTTAACATGAACGTGCCAAGCAACAACTGGAAGGGAACTCGCGTTAAGCCAGACGAGTCTATCAACGAGACGGAGCGTCTCCAATTTTTGTTACCCGAGCCGTTCCGATATCTGCCTCTTTCGACCTGGATGAAATTGGCTAGCGGCGACGTGGCTATGGTCTGGGCAGGATATAATCGTGGCCGTTTGGTCTTCGACGGAACCGTGGGGCACCACCTGAAGGTTCAGGTCGAATTGACTCCCTTATGCGCTCTTACCCCGAGTGACCTGACTCGCCAGATTCGCTTGGGAACACTTTGGACCGGCGTTCCCGCAAACACCGTGATGGTCAAAGTAAAGTCGACCTTGCTTCGAACGCGCGGCAGCCAATGGAGCGCACCGCTTGCCGAACTTCAAGCCGTACTGCAAGGGACCGTTTCCAATCTTCGGGTTCCGGACGTGCTTGAGGACGGCGAATCTTTACCGTGTCCCCTGTGCGGCGATAAGGTTGATATGGTCGTAGACTGGATGCAAGAGCAGGCAGTCGGTCTTTGTGCCAAGTGCGGGCTCGGGTTCTCGTATGCATTGGTATGGCATCTCGCTGATGGCGATGTTTACTTTAATTCGAAGCCCGGGTAGGTGCAGGAGAGTTTAGCTCGTCACACCTCGGGCTCGTAGTTGCCTCGTGATGAACACCTGCCACCATGGTCGTGGTTGTCCCGCAACCCGACCGAGATCCCAAGGGCCGAGACCGCTGGCATCAGGATGCGTGCCCAAACGCTCCAACACCCCCCGGCGCCGGTTGGTTGAACCAGAATTCCCAGAATTCCCATGGGCCGCACCATGGCATCCCGCCGTTTTCGTGCGGCGGCTTGATACAATCGGGGAATGCGTCACATGTCCCGACCGATGTGGTCACTCGTCATCGGGGCGGCGGTCTCCAGCGTCGGCATCTCCTTTTTATGGCCGCTTACCGCCATCTACGTCCACCAGGTCCTCGGCCAGCCGATGCCCGTGGTCGGCCTTGTCATGCTGGTGCAGGCGGCGGCCAATCTCTTGGGCGCGCTCGTGGGCGGGCTCCTGTTCGATGCGCGCGGGGCACGTGGACCCCTCCTCGCCTCCATGGCGGTCGCCGGCGTGGTTCTCCTCGTGCTGGGATTCGACCGTCAGTTCCTCGTATACACGATCGGCATCAGCCTGACGGGGTTTGCCATGGGCGTCTCCATGCCCATCTTCAACGCCATGGCGGCCGAAGTCTGGCCGGACGGCGGACGGACGGCCTTCAACGCCGTGTACGTGGGCCAGAATGCCGGGGTGGCCGTCGGATCCTCGCTGGGCGGGCTTCTCGCCACGATCGGCTTTCAGTACTGCTTTTTGGCGGCTTCCGCCCTCATCGTGGGCTTTTGGGCTCTCATCTATTTCAGCTACCGCGGGGCGCACTGGGTGCGGCCACCGGCCCGCCACATCGTCGAGCGCCATCCGCGCGAGCGCACCCCCATCTGGCGTCTTGTAGGATGGCCCACCCTTATCATGTCGGGGGCCATGGGCCTCCAGTGGCTCGCGTACGACCAGTGGGAAGTCACCGTCCCGAACTTCATGCACGCGGAAGGCTTTCCCCTGCCCCTCTACAGCCTCCTGTGGACGGTCAACACCCTCCTCATCCTGGGAGCGCAGCCGGTTCTGACCCGGGTGGTCGAGCGTTTGCCCCGCATTCAGAGTCAGGTGCTCACCGGCTCGGCCCTCTTCTGCGCCGCCTTTTCCATCCTGGCCCTCTTTCACACCTATCCCGCCTACCTGTCGGCGATGGCGCTCGCGACGCTCGGCGAGATGCTGGTGCTGCCGGGGGTGCCGGCCGCGGCCGAGCACTGGAGCCGGCCGGAGCGGCGAGGACTCGTGCAGGGCGTGGTGCAGATGGCGGGATCGCTGGGGCGGATGGCGGGGCCGCTTTTGGGTGGTTTCCTGTTCGTGGCGAGCGATCCCCGCGGTCTTTTTCTCGTGATGGTGGGGGTGTTTGCCCTGGGCGGTGTGGGGTACATCTGGGCAGACCGCATTCACCGCCGCCTGCCCGATGAGACCGCGGTTGACATCTGTGTCGAGCGGGCGTAGGGCGCCTCGCACCGAGCCGCTTGTCTAATGAGCGTCCCCATTGTCTAATGAAACCAGCGGCCGAATCGGACGGATACACGATCGACTGAGAAGGATCGAACGATGGCGGATAGTCTCTTCTCGTCGGAGCCGGTGAGCCTCCGGCCCTGGGAGCCGGATGACCTTGATCTGCTCCGGGCGATGAACACGGAGGCGATGTGGGCGCATCTCGGAGGACCCGAGGGTGACGCGAAGGTGGTGGCACGGCACTACCGCTACCTCGATGCCGTGCCGGGCGAGACCCGCATGTTCAGCATCGTGCACGGGCCTCATAAGGTGGGCAGCATCGGCTACTGGATGCGCCGGCACCATGCGGAAGACCTCTTCGAAACCGGTTGGATGGTGCTGCCCGCCTGGCAAGGGCGCGGCTTTGCGACCGAGGCCGCGAAGCTTGTGCTCGCCATCCTGGGTGAGGACATCGGGTCGGGTCTGGTGCACGCCTACCCGAGTGTGCACCATCCGGCCTCGAACGCCGTCTGCCAAAAGGCCGGGTTTGAGTGGCGGGGCGTCGTTCAGGTGGAATTTCCCGAAGGTCAGTTCATGGACGTGAACGACTGGGTTCACGACGTCGAGGTGCCTTCGGGCTCCTACGCGCGGAGGGAGCGCCATGCGAGCAGGTGAGTCATTATTCGGAAACGCCATCTTGTTTGTGAGCCTGCTCGCCACGGTG
The DNA here is from genome assembly GCA_021818685.1 of Bacillota bacterium. Taxonomy (GTDB): domain Bacteria; phylum Bacillota; class Sulfobacillia; order Sulfobacillales; family JAIMBI01; genus JAKATP01. The sequence goes on from JAKATP010000140.1 coordinate 5,327, forward strand.
GGCATCGGGGCGCTTGCCGCCGTCGGCCTCATCATCGCGGCCTGGCGCCGCCGAGTGCGTCTGCCGCTTGACCGGAGTCGGCTTCCCCGCGGATGGCGTGTTCTCCGCGGCGGCAAGCCCGGGCAGACGGGCCCTCGCTCCCCCCACCGGAAAGCCGGCGACGGAGCCTGATGCCGTCCGCCACAATCTGACAGCCTGCACCGATTCCCGTTCAGTATGATGGACAGGAATAGGGGGGCATCTCATGGCTGCAAGACCCATCGCAATGGACGATATCCTGCGATTTGAACTGGCGTCGAGTCCCGCGCTTGCACCCGATGGCCGCCACGTCGTGTATCAGCGCACGGTGGCCGACCCGGAGGAGAACGGTTACCGGACCCATCTCTACATCGCGCCGACGGACGGGAGCGCCCCCGCTCGGGCGCTCACGAGTGGCGGCACGAAGAACACCGGCCCGGTCTTTTCGCCCGACGGCGCGACCCTCGCCTTTATCTCCAATCGGAGCCACGGAAGTCAGGCCTGGCTTCTTACGATGGACGGTGGCGAGGCCCGCCGTCTCACGAGCTTTCGCCGGGGTATCACGACGCTCCGCTGGGCTCCCGACGGTTCCACCCTCTACGGGCTTGTCCCGACGCCGTATGACGGAGACGTCGAGCTCTTCGAGGCGACGCTGTCGGAGAAAGAGGCCCGGACCCAGTTCGAAAAAGAAGACAAGGAGTGGGCCGAAGGCGCCAAACGGTACCACCACCTCTACTACAAGCTCAACGGGACCGGGCTCAATAAACACCGCGCCCCGCAGCTCGTGGCGATCGACGTGCGGACGGGGGCGGTCCGGCAGCTCACTCGGGGCGAGATGCCCGTCTCGTCACCGGCCGTCTCCCCTGACGGCCAGCAGATTGCCGTCGTGTCAAACCGCCATCCGAACCGGGAGATTGAACAGCAGGAGCACCAGCACGTCTATCTGGTGCCTGCGGCCGGGGGCCCGCTCAGGCTTTTGACCGAGGCGGTGTCAGCCCGCGATGTGAGCTGGGCGCCCAACGGCCGCTTTCTTGCGGTCCTCGGGGTGGGCGAGGAGCTCACGCGTTATCGGTCCACCGCCCAGACGAAGCTCTTTACGGTGTCGGTGGACGGCGAGGCTACGGTCAACGATGTGACGGACGACTTTCCCGACGCCCTCTCCAGCATGGTCGGATCGGACGTCCACGCTGACGGGGCCTCGCCAGGCGCCGTCTTCAGCGCCGACGGAAAGGCCGTGTTTGCCATATCCGGCCGGGAAGGCCGGGCGGAAATCGTGCGCATCCCGCTTGATGAGAACGGGCAGCGCACCGCTCCCATCGGTGTCGTGGTGGGCGGAGACCGCGAGGTGTTCTCCTTTGCCACCCAGGACGGCCGGCACTTCATCATCCTCTACGGGACCCCTACCTCACCGTCCCGGGTCGTGAGCGTGGAGGTCGGACACGAAGCCCGGCCGCGACCCGCGCGGGCCGTCACGGAGCGTATGTCGGGGGAGGAAGGCGTCCCCTTCTATCCCGCCTCCGAAGTGCGGCTTGATGCGGACAACGCCTGGCTCAATGAGGTCGCGCTCTCCGAGCCCGTCCCATTCTGGTACACGTCGGCTGACGACTGGCGGGTCCAGGGCTGGGTGATTCCGCCGCCCGGGCATAAGCCGGGCCACAAGTACCCCGTGGTGCTCGAGATTCACGGCGGTCCGGCCACCTGCTATGGCTACCAGATGTTTCACGAGATGCAATGGCTCGCGGCCCAAGGCTATGCGGTCGTGTACACGAATCCACGCGGCAG
>JAKATP010000015.1 GCA_021818685.1 Bacillota bacterium
CGCGGTGATGAGATAGGGGATGCCGGCCCAGGCCGGCAGCACGGCCCGCAGAGCGGCAATCGGGTTGGCGGATGTGGCCAGGGAGGGGTCGCGGCCTGCCACCAGGAGCCCCGTCAACATCAACGCTGCGAGAGGGATGCCCCCGCCCAGTGCCGATGACCACACGATGTGGGAGCCTTTCACCCGGCGGGGCAGATACCGGCTGTAGTCGGCGGCGGCGTTGGCCCAGCTGAGGCCCGTCCCCGCGATGACGATGCTGAGGGCGGGCACAAATCCGTCGAGCCAGGGGCCCGTCTGCCGGGTCAAGAGGCTGTGCCAGTGGGTGCCGGGAATCAGGAGGAAGAGCACGAGCAGGGTGAGGGCCCCGAATATGTAGCTTGCCCAAGTCTGGACCACCACCAGCGTGGCTTGGCCGAAGAGGCCCGCCATGACCGTGAGGGCGACCATGACCGCCATGGACAGGAGGGCGAGCGGGGCTGTGCCCACAGGCAGAAGAGGGCGTAGGAGCGCCATCAAGGCGAAGGTGCCAAGGGTGACCGTGATGGTCTCCCAGCCTAACAGGGAGGCCCAGCTCACCAGATTCGGCGCGATGTTGCCCCACATCCCGAACACGGCGCGGGAAAGCGTCATCATGGGCGCTCCTCCGTCCCGCCCGGCTACGCTCAGGACTCCGACCACCACGAACGAGGCCGATCCCAGGAGCACCACGCCCACGCCCTGGAGGAAATTCAGGCCGAAAGACAGGATGATCCCGCCGTAGACCACGGCCAGGATGCCGATGTTGGCGGCAAACCAGATCCAAAAGAGGTCACGGGCTCTACCGCCCCGGGCTGACTCCGGGATTCGGTTGATCCCGTTGGTCTCCACCTGCCATGGCCGATTGCCGGACGGCGAGACGCGCGCAGAGCGGTCTGGCACGTCGTTGCCCCCTTTGACTCTGAAGACAAAGTACCGAAAAGTCGGGCCACGTCCACGCCGGTCGCGACCGTTTTCCATTATGGCGTACCGCGGGCGGCCATTTGAAGTCCGGTCCTCCCGATGCGTGGATTCCAGGCGGTTTGCTGAACCTCCCCACGGCTAAAGCCGGAGGGTTCTAAAAACCTATACCTTCACACTCTCAGCGGCTCTCACGCCCGCTTGCGCGGGCGTTACATCATCCGCTGCCTTATGATCCGGCAGGTTTTCTTTCTCGGACGCCCCACTCTGACTCAGACCACGAGGATAGTGGCCAAAGGAGGACGGCAAGCGCTGTCCACTCGCAGGTTGGTTTTGGGTTGCCGGTTGCCAAGCCGTCCGCAGGAGCGGTTCCGCACCTGGCCAAGACTGATTCGCCTTGGCGACTTGGAGGGCATCATCTTCGACAAAGCGGGCCAGATACGCACTGAACAGATCCCGTTGCATGGTCACGCCACAATCACAGGTGTGGACGGGCCCAGAGAGCCGTTTCTTGTGTTTCTGCCCGCAGAGACAGGTTTGCGATCAGGCCGTCGTGCGCGTGTTGAATTCGATGACCTGCCCACCGGCTCTTTCAGCCTTGCGGGTCAGGAGACTCAAAAACAAACGCGGCGCCCGAATACTGATTGATCGGCCCCATCGTTGTTGAAACGCTCGATAACTCAGCTTTTCGGTTTTATACACCACGCCATGCGCGATGAATTGATTCGCTAACTGACCATGGCTTGCGATGCGCCGCTTCCTGGCGGTTGTTTTCGGCCAAACGCTTCTCCGTGTGTCGTTGTCGGCGACTGGCCTGGGTCGGATGTTTACCTTTGGTAGCGCGGCCTTGGTCGTCATAGCAGTCCGGATTGGTCGCCCGTCGTTGCCGGTCTCAATGTCGTTGATCACGTCGAATCTTTTGGTGGTGTCGTACAATCTCGGCGGCAAATGCTTGGAGATCGGCGGAGGTTTCGCCCACGCGTGCAATGGTCGAAGGGCCGATGTCCAAGCTCTGTATTTCCGTCCCCCACGGATGCTGAAATCGTCCCGTCTTCGGATCGATTTTGCGCATCGGGACGCCTTCACCAGTTGGGCGAACCATCGGAGATGGCCTTTGATGGTGCGCCGCACAAGCCGGACGTATTTGATGCGGTGGGCCAGCCCATCGGCGATGACAGGATCGTTGTCGCCCCTGAGACCATCGGCAACGTTAGCGATCCCCAGTGCAGGGCCCCTTCACGCCATCGCAAACCCGCAACGTTGGACTTGCCTTCGAGGCTGCCGATCTGATGGAGACCCCGCTTCCCCTTACATCGGACTTTTTTGGCGCGTCCCAGGACGATTTTGTTCACCGCATCAAAGGGGCGTCGGGTCAAGGTTTGTCCGATTACCGCATCGATATGAAGCCCAATCCACGACGCATGAATAGTGGTCGCGTATTGCGACAAGGCTGCTTCGGTGAATCCGACCGCCTGGCGTGCGTCGGTAAAAGCTTCTTGGCGTGGCGTTTTCGGGCGTCGCGGAATTTGGCGTGCACCCTGGTAGGCTTTGGATTGTTTCAAGAGATTCATGCGCCCGAGAGCTTCGCCGAGCCAGGCATTATAGAGTTGTCGCGCAGCTTCGAAGGGCGTTCGCAAGATGTCTTCTTGTACAGACGTGACGCGCAAGGGAACTTCGCACACAAACGATGATGTCTTGGCACGCCCCCATCTAGACCGTTTTTGGGTTTTCAATGTATGGCTTGATAACGGCAAGCGGTGCACCTCCCACGCTCGAAACAAAGTAGTCCATAAACTCGGCAGACGACTTCTTAGCCACGGAAACTCCTGACGCAAAAGCCGTGAGGATCGGCCTTTGACCTGCTTCACAAAGCGATGAATACCATACTGCGGATCAACCTCCACCAGCAGATGAACATGATCAGGCATCCCTTCCATTTCGAACACCGTCACCGTTCGTTCCTCAGCTAGCTGATGAATAATCGCTTTGAGCCGTTCATCGGCGCCCGTCACCAGGACTCGGCGCCGATACTTCGGACACCACACCACATGATATTTGCACGAATAGACGACGGTGTGCTTCGATTGGCAGTTCATGTGATTGTTATACTACGATGCGACGTCTACTCTTCATCGGGAGCGCAAATATTGCCCCTGTCAGGCCATGGGCGTATATCCCGATGCCTAAAGGCAGGGGCTTTACGCCCTGTTTTGGTAACATGCATAGCGTCCGGCCAGATGCTTGCGAGAGGAGATCTCGCATCCGCGTGCGCTCCGGATCGGGAAGTGCGTATTCACTCGGGACGGGGGGATGTCATTGGGCGAGAACCCGCGTCGACACATGCACCGGATCTACACCCGCAGAGGAGACACCGGCGCCACGGCGACCCGTGGACGGGAGCGGGTCGCCAAAGATGATCCGCGGGTGGCCTCCTACGGAACCCTGTACGAACTGAATGCCCACCTGGGACTCGCGCTCGCGTCCCTCATGGCGGCGACACCTGCGGCGGCGCAACCCGAATGGGCCCTCTTGGCTGCTGGTCTCGAACAGATTCAACACCGGCTGTTCTACGTGGGACGGGACTTGTCGAGGGGTCGGGGCCTGTCGGGCCGCGAGGATCCGAGCACGTTGCCCGAGCATGTGACGCGGCTCGAAACTCTTCTCGATATGCTGGCCGCCAAGACTCCGCCGTGGAAACCTTTTACGCTCCCGGGCGGGTCCGTGACTGCCAGTCACCTCTTCGTGGCCACGACCGTCTGTCGGCGGGCGGAGCGTGAAATCGTCACGCTTTCCCGGCTGTCGTCGGTTCCTGAGCCGGTGCTGGCCTGGGTCAACCGGCTTTCTGACCTCCTGTTCGTGGCGGGGCGCTATGTGAACGGGGTCTTAGGGTTCCAAGAGCCGCAGCTGGCTGACCCGCGAGACGGCTTTTAAATTGTGAGAAGGATGGTGCCCTCTTTCTATGGCCCAGATATCACTGGCGGCTCCCGGTACCTTGACGGATCGTCTCTTTCCCGCGCCATCTCTCGTGCGCGACGGTCTTGTCGTGACAGGTGGCGCGCTTTTTACCGCCCTTTTGGCCCAGATCGCCATTCGTCTGCCGTTCACGCCGATTCCTCTCACCGGACAGACCTTCGCGGTGCTGGTGGTGGGGGTGGTTCTAGGATGGCGGCGGGGAATGCTCTCGCAGCTCCTGTATGTCTTGGTCGGCCTCGCCGGGTTGCCTGTTTTTGCCGGTGCCGTCGGAGGAATATCGGCCCTTCTGGCCCCGAGCGGCGGCTATCTGGTCGGGTTCATCGCGGCCGCGGGATTTATGGGCATGCTCGCCGAACGGGGATGGGACCGGGGGGCGCGGGTTGTACTCGCGATGGTGGGGGGCGAGGTGGTGATCTATCTCTTTGGGGTGGGATGGCTCGCCGTCGAAGCCGGATCCGTGGTGCGGGCGCTAGTCTTAGGCTTCTTCCCCTTCGTGCTGGGCGACGCGTTGAAGCTCGGAGCCGCAAGCCTGGCCATACCGTCTGCATGGCGGTTGGTGGGGAGGCGAGACACGATGCAGGGATGATTGGTCGGGCTGCGAGACTTGGAGATCCGGTCGGCATGACCGAAGCCGGATCCTCGCGGCGTTGACCGAAGCCTCAGGCGTGTCCGTCCTGGCTGCCATCACTTCCGGGCATCGGCCGGGCGCGGGCACGGGAGCTCACGGTTCCAACGCGGAGCCTCTCGCCTCTAGCGGTCCGATGCGGGTTCAAGGTGGCCCCGACCTATCAGACTTTCCGCTGGACACCGTCGTCGCCAACGGATCCGATCGGGACGGGGCCCCTTCTGGCCGGGAGCGCCGACGGCGCCTTGGGCAAAGTCGTGACGATTAGCCGTCCCGCCTTGGTAAGGCCGCGAACCTGACGTTCCCCGTAGAAGACTGACAAAAGCCCAGACAGCACCATCCAAGCCTCTCCCGGCTTTTGGAGCTCTTTAGGTGTTGTGTGCTGAGACCGCGGAAGGCCGGAAGAAGGGGAGTTGGGAGCCAATCCTGCCGAACGCCACCCCCGTCCGGACCCGATGGGCCTCAATCCCTGGGATAGTCTACGGGATGCCGCCCGGCAAGCCACAGGGCCATGCCGCCCCGTACATTTTCGACCTGAAATCCCTCGTCGGCGAGGTAGGCGGCGGCTTGCTGAGAACGGTTGCCGGAGGCACAGATCACGGCATAGCGCATGGTCTTGTCCAGCTCACCGATTCGTCGCACCAGCTGCCCCATGGGAATGGTGAGAGCGCCCGGCACGATGCCGGACCGCCATTCATAGGGCTCCCGGACATCGAGAACGGTCCGCGCGCGGAGATTGCGGGCCAGATCGTCGGCCGTCACGTCGGGTACCGATACGATGGGGAATCCGGCTTCCTCCCAGGCAGGCGGCCCTCCGTCAAGCACGCCTTCGACCGCCACCGCTTCCGCCCGAAGTGCTTCGTGAGCCGCCTGCCCGACCACGTGGTTATCGGCGAGGATACCCACCCGGGTTAGGGACTGGGATCGGAGCCAGTCTGCCACCGCACGGCCCCATCCGTTCCGGCTGTACGGCGCCGACACCGAACCGGGCACATGGGCGTTGGTGTGCGCCCGGGTGGCACGCACATCAATGAGGGCCAGCGTACCCTGTCGACTCTGTTTCCAAAGGTCATGAGCAGATTGCATCATCATCGCGTACTCCTCGTTGTGTCCACAATAAGGTGTCGGCCAGAGTTGACGTGCTGGCCGCGGATGTCCCGGTGTCGTCGACGGAGGTCTCCCCGAGGTTCAGTCGCCGTAACCGGACTGCGTCCGCCGGCGGCGGCTTCAAGAGGTTCAACTGGAGGGTCGCAAACTCGTCCGCATTGTTGATCGCAAGCATGCGGTTGCTCCGCCGTTCATATCCGATGGTGGACTCAGGCTTCTTGCTCATGAAAAGTCCCCCGCACGGCGACGATCCGTAATGAGCCGGATGAAGCTCGGTGAAGTCGGGCAGCGTCATCAAGCGGCGCACGCTTGCGTACTGATCGTGGGCCGCGCGCCGGATCAAGTCTGGATCAGCGTCGACGAGATCGGGCCGTCCCACGTCGCCCACAAACAGGCTATCGCCGGTCATGACGAGCCAGGGATCGTCGCTCCGAGTCCGATCCCTTACGATGAGGGAGAGGCTGTCAGGCGTGTGTCCCGGTGTTTCCCACACCGTTACCACGACGGAACCGAGGGCTATCTCGGCCCCGTCCTGGACCGGATTCGCCGGAAACGACGCCTTGGCCCTGTGGGACAACGTAACCGGCAATCCGAGGGCATGGGCGAGGCTGGCCGCCGCAGACGCGTGGTCCGCATGGACGTGGGTCTCGACCACGAACTCGATGGCTAAGCCGGCTTCCTGAGCCGCCAGGATGTACGTTTCGTGACCCACCGATCCAAGCGCGTCGACCACAAGACCGGATCCCGTGACGTCATCGCCGAGAAGGAACGAACTGCATCCGAGAACCGGGTCTCTGAAGGGTTGCCAGAACATCTGAGGCCTCCTCTCTAGATACCCATTTGGGTATCAGGTCATCCGAGGTCCTGTTGCCGCCTGGGCGCAAACGCGCTCGCCCGGTACCCAGAACGGCCGAGGGCGAGGCGCGCTTAGCCCGACCCCGGAATACCGAGCACCCGATCTAGTTTTGGGCGGTTGAATCCGATGACTATCTGACCGTTCACATCCGTGACCGGGACCCCGGTCCCGCCGGACTTGCGCTTTAGGCTCGCGAGGCCCGACTCGGAGCGAGTGACGTCTACTTCCTTAAACGGCACCTTCCGCTCCTTCAAATAGCGCTTCAGCGTCCGGCAGTGCGGTCAGGTTGGGGTCGTGTAGATGATGACCATGTCTAACGCGCCTACCTCCCGTTCAACCTTGGGCGGCCTCGGTGACTGCCGCTTCCAGGAGTTCTTCCACCTCATTGGCGAGTGGCTCCAGGGCCGGGTCTCCGAGGAGCTCCATCATGAGCCGGGGACGTTGCAGGCCAATGACGCGCCCGCCCGTCTGCGTGTCCTCGTACACCACGATCTTGCACGGCAGAAAGTAACCCACCTGCTGATTGGTGGTCAGCGCTTGGAGGGCGCGCGGGGCGCTGCACACTTCCAGCACGTGAAAGGGAGCCGCTGGATCGAGACCCTTTTCCCGGAGTTTCTCGTTGATGTCCAGGTGCCAGAGCACGCTAAACTGCCGCGTCTTCAAGGCGTCTTCCACGGCCTTGATGGAGTCCTCCACCGTTTTGTCGGTGGGCCTGGCAAAATAATTGTTCGTGGTCACAGAGCCACCCCCTGGGTTTATAATAGCAGGTACCCTGGTGGGTATGAAGTGCTGTAGGTGCATCCATGCCCATTGCGATAGTCTTTCCAGGCTCCAGCACTGGACCGGAGGACGAGCTAAAGGCGCGTATCGATCAACTTGTCCGAGGGATCCCGTGTGCGTCGGTGACGGCCTGGCATGAGGGACGGTTCGGTCGGACCGGAAACGCTCACCAAAGGCAGGGCATGATGGGATATTTTGCCTCCGTCTACAGTCTCCTGGCGCCGGCGTTTGAACTGGTCATGAGACCGCTTCGAGAACAGCAAAGCGGGGCCGCGTCCGGCCAAACCCTGGTGATCGGCGCGGGGACCGGGCTTGATGTCGCGCCGCTCCTCGACCGGGGCATCACCCCGGATCTCCTGGAGCCGGATCCGACGCTGGCCGCGGGCCTTCGCCGGCGGTACCCCGGACTTCAGGTCTGGGAAGCGGCAGCCGAGGACATTCCGGCGCCGGATGAGCGATACGACACGGTGCTGGCCACCCTGGTGTTGTGTTCGGTGTCCCGGCCGCGCGATGTGCTGCGGGAAGTGGAGCGGGTCTTAAAGCCCGGTGGGCGGTTTTTGTTTACCGAGCACGTAGGGCATGAGGACGGCCATATCGGACGGTATCTGCAGCAGGGCCTGGAACCGGTGTGGAGGCCGCTGGCAGGCGGGTGCCGGCTCACCCGCCATCCGGCCTGCTATGTGGACGCGACGGATCTGGTCATCGACCATTTGGAACCGGTGCGGCAGGGACTTCTGCTTCCCATCGTGCAGGGCGCTTTCTACAAAGCGGGAGCTTGATGGCCCTCGGGCGTCCGCGCCGTAGTCTGAGCGGACGTTCGTTGCCCAAGACGGGATGCGGGCGCTCCCGTCCCCGCATCTTGCACCGGCTTAGCCGGAGATCGCCCCCGTCTGAGCAGGGAAATCTCTATGAGGCGATAACCCTCGTGGAGGAAGGGAGCCTGCGGTGATTGCCGTTATCTTCGAAGTACTGCCGGCCGAGGGCCGGGCGCAGACGTATCTCGATCTGGCAGCGGAGCTCTATCCACTTCTTCAGGAGGTGGATGGCTTTGTTTCGGTGGAGCGGTTTCAAAGCCTCTCCACTCCCGGGAAGATCCTGTCGCTTTCGTACTGGCGGGATGAGGAGGCCGTGAGGGCCTGGCGCACTAATATAGCTCATCGCGATGCGCAGAAAAGGGGGCGGGACTACGTGTTCCGCGATTACCGCATCAGCGTGGCCGAGGTCCGAAGGGACTACACGATGGCACAGCGTACGAACGCTCCGGAAGATAGCCGGACCGTGCTTCCATAACATAAGAGGCAGATGCGGGCCACTGTACGCCCGACGCAGCGAAGCGCTTCGGCCCGCCTCCACCGGCAATGCCTACCAGCGGCCTCGGGGCGCGACCCGAGGGGCGTGACCGTAGGCTGACGTTCCGCCCGGTCGCTACCGTCACCGCCTGTGCACCCCAACCGCGCTTTCTTCGCGCTCTTCGACATGAGCGCCAGTCTGAGCGCGGACGCGTGTGGGCGATATTCACGAAGAGCGGGTAGGGCCGGCGGGAGTGCTCCTGGGCAGCTGGTGCCGCGTGAGGCCCCATGAAAGGCTCACGGCAGCGGCCACCACGGCGAGGACCGTGCCCCCCAGCAGGAATGGTGCCGTGAGATGCCACGCGAGGAGGTAGCCGGCAGCTACGGCCAGCGCCAGGCTTCCCGCACTCCCGTACGCCTGGAGCCGTCCCTGGACGGCGCCGCGTTCTTCCGCGTGGGCTTCCTGCATGACCGCCGCGTTCAAACTTGGACTGGACATGGCGACCGTAACCGATTCGAGTGACGAGACCGCGATCGCCCAGATCGGGCTCTTCAAGAAGGCGTAGGCCAGGACGATGCCGGCCTCGGCGAAGGTGGCCGCGAGCACCAGCCGTTTCCGCCAGGATGCATGATCCGCAAGTCGCCCTCCGATAAAATTGGTACCCATGAGCGGCAGGGCAAAGACTGTCCAGGATGCTCCGATAAGCCAGGAGGGAGCGCCCAGCCGCGAGAGGTAGATCGACCATGCCGTGTCGTAGACACCAATGGCTCCCATCCAGGCCGCGTTGAGCCAGAACCATTGCCGATGGACACGACCGGCGACCGGGCCCTTAGACCGAACCGCTCCGGGGACTCGATGCGTCGTCTGATGACGCGGCATCCAGGTCCAGACGGCAGCCGCCGTGAGAAGAGTGAGCGGCGCGCCCAAGAAGAAGGGCGCCGCAAGGCCCGCCAGGGCGACGACGGCCGCTCCGAACATGGGGCCCGCGGCGATGCCGCCCATCATCGCAGAACTCATCCAACCGTAACCACGCCCCCGCGCCTCTTCAGGCAGGAGGTCAGCGGCGGCGGCGAGGGCCACCGGCTGGAGCGTTCCCGATCCGAGACCCCATACACCCCGCCACAGGAGATAGAGAAGGGGTGGTCCCGGGAGCAAAAAGGCGGCCATGCCGCCTGCGGCGAGGAGCAGGCCTACCGTCATCAAGACGCGCCGGCCAAACGTGTCGGAAAGCCGTCCCGCCACGACTTGAGCCACCAGGGTGGCGACACTGTAGGTGGCGACCATGAGGCCGAGAGAAGCCAGAGGAAGGCCGTGATCATGGACAAACAGGGGCAAGGTGGGCAGGACCGCGCCGAAGCCCAGGCTTGCGACGAACTGGGCCGCGAGCAGTACCCCGAGCGGCCACGACAGGACGCGCATGCCTGTTCCCTCCAGACTCATCCGGTTCGGCCATATCGCCCCCGGGGCCCGAGCCGCTCGGGGGATCCGGAGCAGCGGGGATCGAGGACGCGCCCTTCTCACATTGGCACAGACGCGGGGGCGCTGCCTGGCGCCGCCGTGGCCGTCGATAAAACGGCCCCATCGCGCGTGCGTTAACGGATCTTCACCGGATCTGTTGTCCAACATCTCCTGGAGTCGCGCCGTGGCAGGTCCGGCGTCACGCCGCCGGGCCGGAACCCCCGTCATGAACGCCCACCCGCTTTGTTCTTGCACGCCGGTTGTACCCGTCTCATGCCCGACATGTGGGAGGACACTGCGAACCGGAGAACGATCCCTGCGCCCGCCATCCGACCCGCATGCCGCGACGACCCTGCAAGGCGTCGTCGTCAGCGGCTCCTGGGACTGGTGGAAGTCCACCAGACCCCAACCGCGGCTCAGGATCTTTATCGAGGAGAGTCGTTCCAAGCTTGATCGCGTGGAGACATCTTAGTAATATATTAGTAAGATCTCCAACGGGGTCACGGAGGTGCTGGCGTGCCGGCTTCGCGAACGCGAGAAGGGCTTATGCGGCAGCAAACGCTGGCCGAAATACGGCACCGCTTGATTCGTGGTCAGTGGCCGCCCAACACTGTATTGCAGGAACAACCCCTGGCGGACGAACTGCAGGTCTCCAAAACGCCCGTCCGCGAGGCCCTGCAAACGCTGTCCGTGCAGAACCTTCTCAAACCCGAGCCAAGAGTCGGCTATCGTGTCTCCGATCTTGCGCTCGAGGACCTGGCCGAGGTATTTGAACTTCGCATCTTGCTCGAATCGGAGATCGTGGGGGCAGCGACCAGCCGCGGATCTGCCCCGACCGCAGGCGAGAACGAGAGCGCCCTGGCTGCCTGGGAACAGGAAACATCCTTCCACGAAAAGCTCGCTCGCCTGGGAGGCGGCTCCCGCATGCAGCGAACTGTGGCCGAGCTGCTTCAGGAATCGGCCCGCGGCATGCACTATTACCATTTGCCCGACCGGGTCCTGGTCGAGGTCCTTCACGACCACGATGCGCTGGTTCAGGCGATCTGTGCCCGTGACGTCATCCTCGCCCGCTCACTCATGACGATTCATCTGACACGCATCCGGGAGTCGCTCATGGCGAGTCTTCGCCAGACGCTCCGTGACAAGAACCTCTTGGCTTGAAGATTCGGAAGACGGGGGCGTACGACCGTGGTTCACTTGCCTGAACGTGTTTTAGACTTCCATGTTCATTTCGTCACACCCACGCCAGGCGCCCGGGGGCGCATTCAAGATGACCCTGATAAGCCGAAGACGTATGGGCAGCGGCAGTATCATTGGATGCTTGATGCCTGGGGTTTTCCCGACCCCGAGCCGACCCCCGAGCCGCCCGAGGTCCTGAAGCGTTGGCTCGCAGAGATTGAACGGTACAATCTAGACGGGGTCGTATTTGTCACCGGCCCGGGTGCCGAGTTCATGGCCGAAGCCCAACGGGCCCACCCGAACAAGATTTACGCCTTTTCGCACGTGTCGCCTGACGACCCTCAGGCTCCCCAGATCCTGAAGCGGGACCTCGATGAATTCGGCCTGAAAGGCTACAAGTGCTTCGGGCCTCGCTTTGAGTTACCGCTCGATGACCGGCGGTACTGGCCGCTTTGGGAGCTATTGGCGGAGCGCCGCCGGCCGGTGCTCATCCACTACGGGGTTCTGGGCGGTGGGGGCGGCATCGTGTTTCATCCCCGCATGAGTCCGCTCACGGTGGATCCCGTAGCTCGCGCCTTCCCCGAACTTCCGATCGTCGTGCCGCACTTCGGGGCGGGCTATTGGGGGGATCTGCTGCAACTCGGATGGGCGCATGAGAACGTGCTGGTCGATACGTCCGGATCAAACCAGTGGATCCGCTGGATGCCCTATCCAGTGACCCTCGGCGACCTCGTGCGCAAGGCATATGAGACGTTTGGTCCCGAGCGCATCATCTTCGCGACCGACTCGCAGTACTTCCCACGCGGATTCGCCCTGCGTTACCTCCAGGATTTTGTCCGGGAATGCGCCTACGCTGGGATACCGGATGGCGCGCTGCGTGCGATGGTCCACGACAACGCCTGGCGGCTCCTGCACCCGGCTCAAAATTAGGAGGCCCCACCCTGGAGATTAACGCGCCGAACCCCCGTGTGCTGGTGGTGGGAGCGATCTACGCGGACACGATATTTTCCGGATTGGCGCGTCTGCCCCAGGCAGGTGAAGAAGTGTACGCAGAACAGACCGGATGGGCCGCGGGTGGCTACGCCATCAGTGCCTTGGCGTTTCACCACCTGCAGATGGACACCGTGCTGTGCGGTGAGGTCGGCGACGATCTCTACGGCCGGGCCCTCCTGGACCTGTTTGCACGTGAAGGTTTGCCGGCCGGGCGTATTTATGTGGCGCCGGGCGGCAGCACGAACGTCGCGGTAACCCTCAACTGGAACGGAGACCGCGGCATCGTGTCCTATGGGCGGGCCCCCCTAGCCCCATGGGAGTGGTATCGGGAGACCCTGGATCGAGCGCCGGAAGGCAGCGTCCTGTATCTGGCTGCGCGTCACCCCTACGCAGATCGGTTGATGGACACCGCCCGACGCCTGGGGCATGTCGTGGCGCTGTCTCTATCCTGGAGCCCCGACTTTCTCCGATCGTGGAAACTGCGCGATCTGCTGGCGGGTGCCGACATGTTGTTCTGCAACGTGCCGGAGGCCCTTTTGGTTACCCAGGAGACGCGAGTAGAGGCCGCCGGGGAGCGCCTCGGCCAAAGTGTTCCCGAAGTGGTGATCACGCGCGGCGCCGAGGGTGCTGACGTGTTTCATGACGGGATCCGTGAATCCGCGCCCGCGATTGCGGTGGTGTTGGTGGATGCGACAGGGGCCGGTGACGTCTTTTCGTCCACGTACGTGGCCGCCCGCAGCTGGGGCTGGTCCTTTGGCGAGCGCCTGCGGGCGGCAAACTGGGCTGCCGGACATGCCATCGGGCGGATTGGTGGAGGATCGGGCAGTCCGACCAAGGAGGTCCTGCTCGCTCATGTGGGTCCGGCCCGCGGTGTGCCCGTCAAGATCGAGGAGCACCGCGATGCGTAAGGGGGCCACCTTGGCGGTAGTTGGCGGCGGTGGGTTTCGCACGCCCCGCTTGCTATATGGACTCATTCACCACGCCGACCGGCTCCAGCTGGCCGAGATAACCCTGTACGACGAAAACCGTGGACGGGCGGACATCATGGCGGTGCTCGGACGTCATTTAGCCGAGACCGCTCACAGTGCCCTACGCATCCGGGCGGTCGACAGTGTGGCGGAGGCGGTAGCCGATGCGCCCTTTGTGTGCATCACCATCCGGCCGGGAGGGGAGGACGGACGGGTTGCGGACGAGCGGGTCGCGTTGGAGGCAGGGGTGCTGGGGCAGGAAACGGTGGGGCCGGGTGGATTCTTTCTCGCCCTACGCACGATGGCCGCGATGGGCAAGCTGCTCCGCCAGATTCGCGCCCACAACGAGATGGCCTGGATCGTGAACTTCGCCAATCCTGTCGGAATCCTGTCGGAAGCGGTGCGCCGACAGGGCGAAGAGCGGTTCGTCGGTGTGTGTGACACACCGCATCACCTGAAACTGGAGCTGGCTCAATACCTGGAGGCCGACCCGGGTTCTCTCGCCATCGAGACGGTGGGCTTGAATCACTTAGGCTGGTTTCTAGCCGTCTACCGAAACGGCGTCGATGTGTTGCCGGACCTTCTCGGTCACTGGGAGGACGTTCAAAAGCACGTACGCCCTCTCTCCTTCTTCGCCGCCGACGAAGTTCGCTCCCTCGCCGCCTTGCCTACCGAATACGTGTATCTGTATCAGCATGCCGCAGCGGTGACCGAACGGATCCGGGGGACGGTGCCCCGCGGGGAGCAGGTGCGCACCCGTTCACGGATGTTCTACGAGCGGGCGGCGATCCTGGTCCAGGAGGGCCGCGATGCCGACCTCCTGGCCCTCTATACCGAGACGTTGGCCGGGCGGTCCAACTCGTACTTCCAGTCCGAAACGGAGTCAATCCTGCCGCGGGGTCTGCGCTCCGGCTCTATCCTGGCCACCGAAAGCTACGAGCGGGTTGCCATCGACACCATGCTCGGACTGCGTGGGGTCGAAACCACCAACGCGGTTATCTTGAACGTCCCTCATCAGGGAGCGGCCGGCTCGATGCTCCCGGACGACAACGTCATGGAACTTGCCTGCCGGGTGGATCGGACCGGGATACACCCCATCCCGCTCAGGAAACCGGTTCCGAACGCCGTCCGGTCCTGGATAGAACGCGTCAAACGCTACGAATGCGCCACGGTCGAAGCCGCCGCGCGGCCGGATGATCGCGAGGCCGTCATTCAGGCGCTTGCTCTCAATCCGGTTGTCCCCACCGTGGAGGTAGCCCGATCGCTGGTGGAGCGCAGGCTTCACGTGGCGGCAAGCCACCCCTTGGAGGACCATGCGTCCTGAAATCCTCTCCTGATTCTGGATTCGTCGGCTCTATGAGCACAGGAAAGTCGCGCAACAAAGAAAGGGTCGGGACATCTGATGAAGACGCAGCAGTTCAGTCCCAAAGCCGCCTTGGGTATCGCGGGTGCCGTCATGGTGCTGGCCCTGGCCGGATGTGGGAGTACGCCCACCTCGACCAGTCAGAGTGGTCGCTACGGCGGCACGTTTACCCTGGCCTACCAGAGTGACATCCCTACCTTGGACCCCGCGGGTAGTCCCGGATTCGAGTCAGCCCAGGCGATGTACGGCCTGTACAACACGCTGGTCACCTACGCGCCCACCTCGACGACGATCGTCCCGTCGCTCGCCCAGTCCTGGTCCGTGACGGCGGGTGGCACGGTCTACACGTTCCACCTGCGGACCGGCGTCAAGTTCTCCAATGGGGATCCGTTCACGGCTCAAGATGTGGTCTTCAACCTGACGCGCCAGATTAATCCCAAGAGCGCCAGCTATGCGCAGTCCTATTACCTGGACATCAAAGGGGCACAGGCCTACGCCAAGGGTCAGGCTCAAAGCGTCAGTGGATTAAGGGCGCTCAACCGCCACACGCTTCAGGTGACGCTGAACCAGCCGGAGGGCTACTTCCTTAATATCCTGGCCATGCCCACGTCTGACATCGCCGATCCCCGGATCGTTCAGGAATACGGGAAGGCCTACGAGGATCATGCCGTGGGCACCGGCCCCTACAAACTCTCTCAGTGGAAGCACAATCAGGTTCTCATCGAAACCCGCAACCCGCTTTATTGGGGCAAAAAGCCCTATTTCTCGGAGCTCAAGTTCATCCTAGGGCCCGATCCGGCTACGCAGTTCCTGATGTTCAAGCGGGGGGAAATCGATGCCATGGGTCCGGTCCCCCCAGCGGATATGCCGACGATTGACAGCAATCCGGCGCTCAAAAAAGACCTCGTGGTTCTGGCCGATACGGGCTCCATCGACTTCTACTTCATGGACGTCCGCTACGGGCCCTTCAAGAGTGTCTTGGTCAGGCGCGCTCTGAACGATGCGATCAACCGCAAGCGCCTCGTCGCCCTCGATGCTGGCCAAGCGGTTCCGGCCAATCAGTATCTGCCGCCGGGTTATCCCGGATCGCAAGCGAACCTGCCCCCGATTCCCTACGACCCGAGCAAGGCCAGGGCCTTGCTGCGCGAGGCGGGCTACAAGCCGGGACAGCTGAAGCTGACGCTGACCGTCAACAACGATCCAGCAGTCGTGCAACAGGCGGAGTCGGTCATGGCCAACCTGCAGGCTATTGGGGTGAATGTCCAGCTCCACACCATGTCCCTGTCGGCGTACATTACGGCGCTGTCCGGGAACCAGGTGCACTTCGGGATCATCCAATGGGGCCTGGACTACCCCGATCCCTCCGACATCTTCAGTTCCCTCCTGGTCGGGGCGGCGGACGGCACGGGCAACTTCGCTTGGTTCAATAACGCCCAGGTGAATCGTCTCGTCAACGAGGCCAACGCGATGTCACCCCAGCAGGAAGGAACGCGTCTCAAGCTATACGATGAGGCACAGGCGATCGCGCTTAACCAGCAGCCGTGGATCCCGCTCATCTTCCCGGCGAACACCATGTTGGTGGCGTCCACGCTGCATCCGGCACCGGTGGGTTCGAATCGGTATCTGTACCTGGGACAGCTCGGTATCGAGGCCAATCTGATCTGGAAGTAACGGCGGTCGGTGGGGCGGTTTCTTTCGCCGCCCCACCGACGTCAGGCGGTCAAGGAGATGTCATGGCGGACGAATGGCCGGCAGACGGTACCTCCCCGAGGGGCCCGGTAGCCGGTAAGAAACACGGTTCCGCTCGGTCGGATCGCGATGACCCATCTGGTCTATCTCCACGCATCCGTGCCCTGCGGCACTTCCTGCGCGATCCAGTGGGGCTTGTGGGGTGCGGGTTGGTCCTGTTGATGCTCACCCTGGCCGTCCTGGCTCCGTTGATTGCGCCCTATCCTCCTGACAAGCAGTTCGCCCGGGGGATCAATGCGTTGGGCGTCCCCGTCGCCCCCCAGTGGCATCTGCCGGGATTCTTTCTGGGCACGGATAGTCTCGGACGGGATCTTCTGTCCCGGATCATCTGGGGCGCCCGAGTATCCATGGAAGTGGGCCTTATCGCGACGGCGATCGCCGTCAGCATCGGAGTGTTTCTGGGTCTGTTGGCCGCTACCAGTTCTGCGCGCTGGAGCAACATTCTGATGCGCTTTGTGGACGTCATGCTGGCGTTTCCGTTCTATCTTTTCGTCATGCTCTTGGTGTCGGTCGTGGGGCATGCGTCCACTTTTGTTGTGATTCTGGTGCTGGGAGTGCTCGGATGGCCAGCCATGGTCCGTATGGTGCGCGGTAAGGCGGTGTTGGTGCGGGAGGAACAGTACGTGGAGGCGGCGGTGGCCAGTGGGGCGTCGAAGGCCCGCATCATGTTCAAGCATCTCTTGCCAAACATTCTGCCCACCATCTTGGTGTTTGCGAGTCTTACCACCTCCACCAACATCATGGCAGAGTCCGGGCTGTCGTTTCTGGGACTCGGGGTCCCCCCGCCCACGCCGAGCTGGGGGTCCATGATCAGCGAGGGCCTCTCGGTCTATCAAAGTGCGCCGTGGATCCTCATCTTCCCGGGCATCGCTCTGGCGCTGGCGATGCTGGGGTTCAATCTGCTCGCAGACGGACTTAACGATGCGCTCCGTACCTGACCGGACGGATAGAGTTGAGGTGAATTGATGAGCCACAACGTTTGGGACTACATCGGCCGGCGGGTTCTCTGGGCCCTGCTTACGGTGTTTGGCATTACTATCATCAACTTCATCGTCATCTATCTGGTACCCGTGAACCCCGCGCAGGTCATCGCGGGGATTCATGCGCCCCATCAAACGGTGCTGAACATCGAACGGGCGCTCGGGCTCACGCGACCGCTATGGGTGCAGTACGGCATTTTTGTGTGGCACCTGATCCATCTCAACCTGGGGTACTCCTATTTCGCCCACCGACCGGTGACGCAGATGATCGCCCAAGCCCTTCCCAATACCCTGAGGCTTGGGGTGGCGGCCCTGTTTGCAGAACTGCTCATTGGCGTGACCGTGGGATACATCGCAGCGTTCCACTCACCCGGGTTCCTGGATCGGTTTTTGTCGATTGTGGCCATCGGAGGGATGTCCGTGCCCAACTACTGGCTGGGCACGATGCTCCTCTATCTGTTCGCGTATCTGATCCCCGTCTTCCCGCTGTACGGTCAAGGCTGGATGAGCCTCGTACTGCCTGCCATCACGATCGGCATTACCGGCGCTGCTTGGTACATGCGGCTCCTGCGGACCGAGATCCTGGAAATCGTCCACGCGAACTACGTCCGTACGGCCCGAGCCAAGGGGGTATCGGAGCGACGGGTCGCGATCCGCCATGTGACCCGCAATGCGCTCATCCCGGTCGTCACGCTGGCCGGCATGGATCTGGCGGGCCTGCTATCCGGGGTGGTCATCATCGAGACGGTGTTTGGCTGGCCGGGGATTGGGCTCATGACCTGGACGGCCGTCCAGAATCTGGACATCCCCACCATCATGGGTGTGGTGCTGGTGGCCAGTTCTCTCATCGTCCTGTTCAATCTGTTGGTCGACGTGTTGTACGCATTTCTCGACCCGCGCATCCGCTATGACTGAAGGCGGAGGACCTCCCGGTTCCGGATGCGGAGACCGCCTTATGGTTATGCCGGCGGGCCCTGACGTGGCGGACTTTGTGGCCCGCCTGCTCGCCGACACCATCCGGGAGCAGCCGGAGGCATGCCTGGGCCTTGCGACCGGCGGCACCATGATTCCCGTCTATCGTCGTCTGGTGGACATCATTCAAAGTCAGCGGATCGATACGTCTCGGGTGACCACGTTCAATCTGGATGAGTATGTGGGGATCCCGCGTGATCACCCCCAGTCCTACCACGCCTATATGCGGGAGGCCCTGCTGGACCCAGGAGGATTTTCCGCGGACCGTACTTATATGCCCGATGGCATGGCCCGGGACCTTACCGCGTCGTGTCACGCGTATGAAGCGGCCATTCGGCGTGTCGGCGGCATCGACGTTCAGATTCTCGGCCTGGGACCGAACGGCCATATCGGCTTCAATGAACCAGGAACCGCCGCAGACTCTTTGACCCACGTGGTGGACCTCACGCGCGAGACGCGCCGGGCCAACGCGCGCTTCTTCCGGGGGAGTTTAACCCCAGTTCCACACCAGGCCATCACTATGGGGCTTCGCACGATCATGGCGGCCCGTCGCATCATCGTCGTCGTGACGGGCCGCGCGAAAGCAGCGATACTGGCGACTGTGCTGGGGAGCGACCCCAGAAGGCGGTATCCCGCGACTGTTCTCCAAAACCATGCGCGGGTGCTCTGGTGCGTAGATCGGGCGGCCGCGAGCCAGCTCAGGGTCCGAGGTGGTCGCTAAGAGGTTCATCGGCACCGTGACCACGGCCAGCCTCCTTGGCTAATCCGCACGTTGGCACTGGCCGGCATCTCAGACTGGCCGCCCTCTCTTGCGCCGCGGCATGATATGTGAACGCCTGGCACCCGGGTCTCCGTATCCATGTGAGCATAGGCGCCGGGATCCCACAGCTGCCAATCGTCAGTGTGTACCATAGCGGTCGCTGGATTTCGCAACGGCTTTCTACAGGGGCTGCAGCCGGCGGGCAGACGCCCGAAGGCTTCGGGGAAGCGTGATGTTCACGTTGCTGGAGATGACGTCCGCACACCCTGGCTATGGGGGAGCGCCATCGCGGTCCGGGCCCTCCGGGTCACCCATCGCTTGACGGGGCGGATCAGGGTGGCGCCAGGGCCGCTTACGCTGAGGCCGGCCCCGGGCCCGCGGGGATTGAGCGCCACCCATAGGCGAATAACCGCACCACGCGCCATCCACTCACCATCGCGACGCCCGCCGCCCGTGGAATCTCTGAGGACTAGACCGGGTCCGCCCTGCAGACGTGTCGGCGGGCGCCATTATGGCCGAGGAGCCGTTCCCCGGGCCTGCCGACCCAAGGAGGCGGGGCAGCCCACTGCACGAGACTTGGGCCGGTGGTAGGTCCTGATGTCGCCGGCAAGGTCTCCCACGGGCTATCGGTCGTGTAATTCGCGAGCGTGGACCAATCGTCGCCGCCAACCCCGGTGCTCTCGACGATCGCAGAGGAGCGGAACCGTCACCACTCTATGTGAGGCAGACCTATTCTCCGTCGCCTTGTCCGTCAGTGGCGTGCCGAGGTGGTCGTCACGTCCCCGGGGGCCGGGTCGGATGGACGCAGGAGCGGGACGCCTGGGAGGAGCCCCAGGCGGCCGGTGGGGCGATTACGGGGCCAGGTCGCTTGGCCCCCCGCTGGCCGCGATCCCCGCCTCCACAGGGCGGACGTGGGGAGCGGTGAAGCGGGTCGCGAAGGCCACGAGCTCGTCGACCAGGGTCGTACGCGGATCCGCCCAGGGTTTCACCCAATCCGGTGGAGCCGTCAGGGACGGCAAGGGGAGACGGGTGCCCGTGAGCTCGGCGCCGTACCGTTGCCACACATGATGGGGGTGTTGCCGCCACACGGTGTCGACGGCTGCGATCGCCCGCCTCCGGTCGTCGGGATCGTGCGTCAGCTCCCACGCCACGTAGCGCAAGAGGGCCCGGGACTCCGGTCGCTGCCACTGGGACCAGGCCTGCAGCAGGCGGCGGCGCGCGTCCTCGGGGGCCAGGATCCCGCGGGCGCTCTGGATCCGGACCGACAGGGCGCGCCACCGGGCGCGATCCCACTCGGGACTCGCCTGGCGGACCCGCCACGCGCGGCGGAGGAGGGCGGGAATCCGCGTGGGCGTCCCGCGCTCCCACAAGAGATCGGCCCAATGCAAGAGGAACTGGGCCGTCGAGCGGGGGAGGGGAATCGCCTCCGCGAGGGCCACGGCCGCTTGCCATAACGTCTCCGCCGTGCCGACCTCGCCCGCCTGCCCGTGGGTGTAGGCGAGGTTGTTGGTGAGAATCGTGACCACGCGCACATCATCTTGGGCCAGGGCGAGCCGAATCGCGGCGGTGAGACAGTGACGGCTGTCGGTCCACTGCGCCACATCCTGGTAGGCGACACCGAGGTTCCCCAAGGCCAGCGCCAAGTCTTCCATCAAGCCGTACTGGGACGCCAGCGTGGCCTTTTGCCACTGGTACTCGACGGCGGGCGCCAGGTGTCCGGCGTCGAGGAGGGCCACCCCGATATCCCCGAGCGCCCGCAGCGCCAGCAAGGCATCCCCCGCTGCCATCGCGTGGCCCTCCGCCTGCCGCCAGTACCGGACCGCGTCTTCGTAGCGGCCCTGCTCCCAGGCGACGTACCCGAGCTGCCCTTCCGCCTCCGCCGTGAGCTGGGCCGACGGAAGGGCGCGGCCCAGCGTGCGGGCCTCTTCCGCCCGTTCCCGGGCGGTCTCGAGCGCCCCGTGGCGGGTGGCGAGTTCGGCCCCCTGCACGAGCGTCCCCGCCACGCCCGGCCGGTCCGCGACCTGCCGGTAGTAGGCGAGGTTGTCCGCCAGCAGCGCCTCGGCGGTGGAGAGATCCCCCCGGACCGCCAGTTGGCGCGCCAGGCCGGCGCGGGCCTGCGCCAACCGGGGAAAGTTGGCGTCGGCCAGCGCCTCCGTGCAGGCCGTGCGGAAGTGGGCGAGCGCCTCGGATCGCTGGCCGCGATCGGCCAACACGCCGGCGAGCGCGATCCGCCATGCGATCCGGTTCGGGCCGCCATCGAGCACTAGCAGCCGCTCGTACGCCCGTTGGGCCTGCGGCAGGCGCAGGTCGTGGCGCGCCCGCTCGGCCGCCCGTTGCCACCACGCGCGGGCCTCGACCCCGCGCTGCGCCGTCTCGTAGAGACCCGCTACGACCGCCGGGTCCGTCTCCTCCGTTCCGGACTGCAGCACCGTGGCGAGCCGACTGGCCCACTGACGGTGGGTCGCGGGGGCCAGCGTCTCGCGGACCGCCGCCGCGATCGCCTCGTGCGCCAAGCCCGCGTATCCGGCGGCATCCATCGTGACGAGTCCGCTGCGGACCAGCAGATCCAGGCCGGTGGTGGTCACGTGGCCGACGCGCCGCCAAAAGGGCGGCGGCATCCGCTGACCCAGGACGGCCATGGCGGTCACGAGACGGCGCAACGGGGGCGGCAGCGCCTGGAGGCGATGCTGAATCACGACGGAGAGGGCCCCGGCCGGGCGAGCGCCGCCGGCGGCCAGGAGCCGCGCGCCCTCGACCAGCGCCAGAGGATGCCCCGCGGCCCACCGTAACAGCGATTCCACCCCGTCGAGGGAACGCGGGACGAGTTGGACCACGAGGTCCCGGGCGTGGCCACTGTCGAGCGGGGGCAGGGACAGCACCTCGCAGGCGGCGGTATCGCGCAGCGCATCAAACAGCCGACGGCGCTGACGGACGGGGTTGGGGCCGTCGGGGGTGGCGACACAGACCAGCAGGCCTTTCCGATGGGGGCTCCGCAGGAGATAGGCCAGCCAGTCCCACGCGTCTTGCTCGTCGGCCGGGAGCGGATCCCACAGGAGGACCGCGGGCCCTCGGGTCGCGCACGCACGGGCGAGCGCTTGGAACCGTCCCCAGCGATCGGGCGGAGGGTCGGCCGCACCGGATCCGGCCCCGGGCGGCCCCCACGCTGGCCCCTGGCAGCCCTCGCGCCGGGGGGCCTCCGCGAGCAGATCCGCCTGCCATTGCCGCCACTGGAAGGGGGCCGGCCCCCGTCGTGGCAGGCCGAGGAGGGGCACGTTCCCGATGTCGAGCCACCGGCGCCATTCGGCGAGCAAGGCAGACTTCCCCATCCCGGGGGGGCCCTGGACGACCACGCAGACGGGCCGGCCGGCTTCGGCCCGTTGCCGCGCGTGCTCGAGGCGTTCCCACTCGCGGGCCCGGCCGACGAACGGCGGATCCGGTCCCCACTCGCTCAACAGCACCCGCAGCCGGTCGACCTCGCCACGCAGGGGGGCGGGGAGGGCCGGGGCCGACCGGCCGAGGACCGAGACGGCGGCATCGAGCCCGGCCGCCTGCCGGCCCATGGCGGCGACGCGGAGGAGCCGCACCCCCTCCGCCTCGGTCAAGGGGGCCGCGCGGGTGAGGGTCCGCTCCGCGTCGGCGAACGCGTGTCGCGCCGCATACCAGGCGGCGAGCTCACGCGTCTTGGTCCGGTGCAGGTCGTCCAGCTGCCGACGCCAGGGTTCCATCCAGCCCGGTGTTGCATCGCCCAAGCCCGGCCCATACGCCCCGAGCCAGGATTCGAGCGCCTCCGCGCTGGAGACGTGGGGCGCTTTCGAGATCCACGCCGTCACATCCACGGTCGGGGGCACCCGAAAAGAGAGCGCGTCCGGGAGGGCATCCCGGGTCAACGCGGCCGCGATCACGGGATACTGGTCCCGCAGGTGAAACAAGAGGTGGCGCAGATTAGTCCGTTGCTGGGGCGGCCGGACCGAGGGCCACAGCGCGCGGCCGATGGCTTCCGGAGGCGCGGGGCTTGGTGCCATCAGGGCGAGATAGGCGACCAATTCACCCGCGCGCCGGCCGGACAAGTCATACGGGATCCCGGCGACCGTCACCGTGGTCGCGCCCAACAGGCGTATCTGCACGCCCACGGAGCCCGACGCGCTGACGGGACCCTCCGCCATCGTCACGATCGTCTCCTTGCTGCGACAGCGGCCGTGTTCGAGACCGCCCCCCACTGCACCGCGAGGGAGCCATTCGCCGCGCATCCGGTCCAGTCCTACCGCTCCGGACGTCCGACACCGCGAATCGATCCCGGTTGCGACCGCCGCCGGGGCGCGCGGAGTCCTGCCCGGAACCGGAGACCGGTCACCCGATCCCGAGATGGAGAGGTTTCGAGACTCGGAGTACGGTCGTCCCGCTTCCCTGGCACGGCATCCGCGCGAGGGGGAACGGGGGAGGAACGCCCCGGGATGGACGGCGTCCGCCGTCCGCATCATCATCCGTCGTAGCCGCCTCGGGTATGCACCGTCCGGATCGCGGATCAGTTTTGGCGACAGCGGAAGGTCGGAGCCTGGCGGAGAGGTTCAGGGGCGTGTTCTCGGGAACTGGCGGACGCCGAGGCCCGCGCGTCGGGAGCGACCTCGACACGTGAGCCGCATCGCGGTTATGAGTGCCCGAACGAACGGAAGATCGGCGGATCGGCGCGTCGCGGACGGGGGAGTCCGCGTCGCCGGATGAGCGGACAGCCGGGTAGAGGACCTCGCACCCGGAGACGAAAGGCGCTCGCGCTCGGTGTGATGGACGACAGGCAGCCTGCGCACCCCTGCCTCGATGGCGGGCATCGTCCGCACAGGCCTGGGCCTCGACCTCCGGGTCACCACTAGTCGGACGGAAGGGGCCGGGGTTCCGGGAATCGCGGAGCTGAAAGATGGATTAGAAAGGAAGCGACTGTCGGTGATAGGGCGAGCCGCGATGGCAGAGCCCATGAGCGTCCCTCTTTGGCGTCAGCTGACCTGGTGGATCCTGGCCCTGCCGGCGGCCCTGTTGGTGGCCCTCTTCTCCGGCAGTCTGCCGATTCTGGACTATACGCATGTCATGTCGGGGGCGTTGTGGACGGGGGCCGACCTGCTCTTGGGATTTATCGTGGGACCGGTCATGCGCCGGCTGACGCTCGACCAGCGCCGCGCAATCATCGGTTATCTGACGCCGCGGACCTTGCTGTACATGCCCGTGGTCGCGTTCACCACCGGTACGGCAGGGTGGTTTTTGGCGAATCGATTGGGATATTGGCCAAAAAGCCCCGAGCGGGATTGGATTCTCGGAGCCCTCGGCGTGACCACGCTGCTGGCGATTCAGGGCTTCGGCATCATCCTGCCCAACAATGTCCGCATCTTGAAGGAGATTCATCGACCCGAGCCCGATCTGGAGCGCCTGGCCCGGTGGAATCGCACCAACCTGGTGCTGGCTGGGGTGCAGGGCATTCTGCAGGTACTCATCATCGTGATCATGGTGCATCTGACGGTCGGGTAGCCGATTCCCGAACAGGGCGCGGAGATGGAGGGGAATCACAGAGGAGGGGACTTCCGGCAGCCCCACGACATCGCTCCGCCAGCGGGCGAGGGACCCGGGTTCAGGGGTGAGTGGAGAGTATCCTGCCGGCGCCTCGGGGGCGTATCGGGTTGGCTCCGCGGGACGCTGTCCCCCCGTTCTAGCCACGCCCACACCCGTCTATCCGCGTCCATTTGCCGCTCCCTTGCGCTTGGAGCTTCTTCTCGACGACAAGACACGGTGCAACAGATAAAGGAGGTTGTTCCCTTTGAAAGCGATCAGGTTGGTCGGAGTCAGCTTGAGTCTCGGACTGGGCCTGCTGGTGACCGGGGGATGGGTTCAGGCCGCCACACCCCTGCCGAATGGCTTTACCGCCAAGGTCATTGCGTATTCGGGGGAGACGATTGGCGGCAATGTGAACGCCACGGGATATGACGTCGGCATCTATATCGGACCGGGCGTCCACGACGTTACCGTCCAGGATGCCACCGTGACCGGAGCCAATGACGAAGGGATCTTGGTTCAGGACGCGTCCGGCATTGTCATCAAAGACAGTATCGTGAAGGACAATGCCGTCGCCCCATACGTCGGACTATCGGAGGTGAAGGGCATCGCCCTCGTGGGAACGTCCCATGTTCTGGTCACGCGGAACACCGTCCTCCACAACGACCACGGCGGCATCGGCCTGTACGACGACGGGCCGAACAGTCCCTTTGCGCCCACGGCGATCGACCTCACGGCGGTCGCCGGGGTAGGGAACGTCGTGACCGACAACGTCGTGCGGGACAATTTGAACGACTGCGGCATCGTGGTATCCGCCAAGAATCCCGGCGGCGGCCTCTACGACAACGTCGTCGCCGACAACACGGTCTTGGGATTTGACGCCGCCGCCGGTGACTTTGTACCCGGTGTGGGGGGCATCATCGTAGCCGGGGGTGCTTTCGGGCCCGTGCAGTTGGTCAACAACATGGTGGTCGACAACACGGTCATCGGTGGGTTCATTCCGGGGATCTCCCTGCACGCCTTCGGCCCCGGCGTGATAACGGGAACCATGGTGATCGGCAATGTGCTATCGGACAACGGGGCCGGGGCGGCATCACACCAACCGACCGGCATTGAAATCGCGGCCATTCCGCATGTCGGTGTGATTGCGGGGACGCAGATCCTCCACACCACCGTCGCGTCCGACTACTACGGCGTCTTTCATACGGGCGATAGCGGGACGCATATCGCCGAGCTGTCTACGGTTGCCGTGACGGACCCGATCTATCCGTAGTGAGAGACGCACTCAGCATCGGTGGGCGATCGGATGGCGATATGGACGGCCTTCGGTCGCTCACCCCTGGTTGGAAGCACGGGACCGGACATCGACGGATCAGAGAGTGTGTCGAAGGACGATGAGGGTCGTATCCGCGGGGTGGTCGACTCACCGGGGATAACAGGCTTCTTCTAAACCGGCAAGGGGATGTGCGGGATCCCGATGGGGTCGTGGAGCAAGGCCCGGGCGACGGTGCGAATCGCGTTCATCCTATGCGACGCGAGCTTTTGGCACAGTCTGTCGCAAATGGGCGCGGTGATCCCGTTCCCAACCCGGGACGTCCCCCGGTTAGCCCCAATGGCCCTCGTGTTGCCGGTATGAGGCTTTTGGCCATCCACTGGGGGGTGGACGAGAGCGGATGCGTTTCCGGGGTGATTACGAGCAGCGTGGGCGGCCCACGGTACCACCGGATCCGAAGTGGCTCCGCGTTCGAAGCTCCTCCCAGGGCCCGAATCAGCGGTCGAGCCTCGATCGTGCACGGTGCTTTCATCGCCGGGGTACTTGCCATCGGAGCCGGCACTCCATGGCCTCTCGTCTGAACTCCTTGGGTGTGAGTGCGGGGGACGTGTGGGCGGTGGGCCTGGTCGGTGTCCATCACGGGTCGGATCCGCGCGGGGCCGTCAGATGATGGGGCCGGTTCCCGGGCACTTCGCGCACGGCCGACGCCAGGGCGGTGTCTTTATGCGCACAGACCTTTCCGGGCAACCACGAGCATCACGAGTCCGCCGACCCATTCTTTGACGGCACACACCGGAAGGGCAGCGTCAATGGCTGTGAGCAGTTGCGGACCGGTTGCGAACCTGGTCACAGACCGGGGGATTTCTTGATACGGGCCCAGACCGGGCAAACGCGTCACCAGATTAATATAGAAGAGCGCAGCACGACCGAACCCCGCACGCGGTCGCACCAGGTCCAGAATGACCAAATGGCCAGCGGGCTTCAGTACGCGCACCATCTCGCGGAGGGCGTGTTCCCATTCCGCCATGTTGCGGAGCGAAAATTGTGCGGTGACCCAATCGAAGGTGGAATCCGCAAACGGCAAATTCTGGCCGTCCGCCTCGATCCAGTGGATACCGGCCCCGCCCGTGCTGCGGTCGCATCGGCGCGCGATGTCCAACATGGCGGCCGAGCGGTCCAGCCCCACAAACGTGCCGCGCCCCTCCACCCGCGCAGCACAGCGGCGCAGCACGACGCCCGTTCCGCATCCGACATCCAGCACGTGGTCACCGGGGGCAATCTTTAGCCACGCGCAAGCCGCGCGGTGCCAACTGCGCAGCCCACCCCACGACAAAGCCACACTGCGCTCATCATAGTCCTTGGCGATGTCATTAAAGAGGGCCCGCTGGTGCTCATTTTCGGCCTCCATCGTTGCGGCCTCCTTCAGAAGGCTCAGGGGGAGGAACCCCGGGGAGGCGGAGCCGCTCGTCACCGATCCTGAATGGCGGGCGCAGGCACCGCCGATTTAGCCTTGGGTCGTATCAGCTTGTGCAGCCATTCCCCTACCGGGTCGTAATATTGGTCCGCCACCCGTTCTTTCAGGGGAATGATCGCGTTGTGGGTGATCTCGATCCCTTCGGGACACACGTCCGAGCAGCAGTGGGTGACATTGCACAGCCCCACCCCGGCGGCACCGTGCAGAAGGGCGGTGCGGTTTCCGGTGTCCATGGGATGCATCTCCAACTCGGCCACTCTCACCATCAGCTGCGGGCCCCAGTATTGGCCGAACAAGCCATGCTCTCGCAGAACATGGCAGGCGTCCTGGCACAAAAAGCACTCGATACAGCGATGGAATTCTTCGACCCGGTCCACTTCCCACTGCTGGAGGTGAAATGGGGGGGATTCGTCGGGGTGGAATGCCGGAACCAAATCCTGAGCCCGTTCATAATTCCAGGACACGTCGGTCACGAGGTCGCGAATGACCGGGAACGTATGGAGGGGCTGCACATGAAGATCGTCGGCGCCATATTCGTCCAGTCGTGTCTTGCACAACAAGCGGGGCTGCCCGTTGATCTCGGCCGAGCAGGATCCGCAGTGGGCCGCTTTGCAGTTCCATCGAACGGCGAGGTCGGGGGCTTGGTGAGCCTGGATGAAATGCAAGGCATCCAGGACAACCATTCCCGGGACCACCGGCACCCGATACGCCACCTCTTGACCGTGGTCACTATCGCCGCGGTAGACATACAGCACCTGTTCCCGGTCGTGACCCGCGCTCGCTTCGATCATGACCCCGTCCTCCCCGCGGTGGATTGTCCGTCCAAGGGCGACAAGATGTGTTGCAGTCGCGGTCCCGGAGGAACGACCGGCGCGGTCCCCACATGCAGGGCACCTTCTTCATCTTGCGTGATGACCACATTGACTTGAGCCCACGCCGGGTCTTCCGCCGGACAATCTTCGCGAAAATGGGCACCCCGACTCTCGGTGCGTTCCAGCGCACTGTCGATGATCGCCTCACCCAGCAAGAGCAAGGCGTCTAGGTCCAGCGCTAAATTCCACCCGGGGTTATACAACGTTCCGCCGGGTACGGCCAGATGGCGCGCTTGTTCACGCAGCTCGAGGAGGTGGTACAGACCTTCCGATAAAGCAGAACCGGTACGCGCCAGGCCGGCATGGTGGCTCATCAGTTGCTGCAAGTCGCTGTGCAGCTGATAGGGACTCGGGCCATCAACCCGCTCTAACGGCTTCAGCACCCGGTCAATTTCCGCTTGCACCTGACGGGTACTGACGGCAGGCGGGCTCGGGGCCTGGCGTGCAAACGCTGCCGCCCCTTCCCCGCTCCGTTTGCCAAAGACCAGTAAGTCGGCCAATGAGTTGCCTCCGAGCCGGTTGGCTCCATGGAGACCGGCGGCCACTTCACCGGCAGCAAACAGGCCCGGTACCGCCGTGGTACAGGTGTCGGGGTCGACCCGCACTCCGCCCATCATATAGTGGCAAGTCGGCGCGACTTCCATGGGTTGGCGTGTGATGTCCACATCGGCCAAGGCGAGAAATTGTGCCCGCATGCTGGGTAGCTTCCGATTAATAAAGTCGGAACCGCGGGCCGTGATATCGAGCCACGCCCCGCCGTGGGGCGTCCCCCGCCCGGCCTGTACCTCCCGATAGATGGCCCGCGCCACCACGTCGCGGGATGACAGTTCCATGCGCTCGGCATCGTAGTCGGCCATGAAGCGGCGTCCTTCCGCGTTGACGAGAACCCCGCCTTCTCCGCGCACTCCCTCTGTCACCAACAGACCCCGGACGCCGGGCGGCCATACCATCCCCGTGGGATGAAACTGCACCATTTCCATATCACTCAGCGTGGCCCCCGCCGTGACGGCGAGAGCGGTCCCATCCCCCGTACTTTCCCATGAGTTGGAGCTGGTGGCATAAAGGCGACCCCACCCACCGGTGGCCAGGACGACGGCGCGCGTCTGGAATAGGAGAAAGTGTCCATCTCGACGCTGGTAGGCCAGTGCCCCGGCGATGCGCCCGTCGATGAGAAAGAGGCGCGTGACAATCACTTCCGGGTAGAACGTCACCCCCAGGTGCGTGACCCGATTTTGCAGCGTTCGTAGCAATTCCTTGCCCGTGTGATCGCCGACGTGGCAAAGTCGGCGGTACGAATGGGCCCCGAACGCTCGCTGCATGATGTCGCCTTCAGGCGTGCGGTCAAACACGGCTCCCCAGGATTCTAATTCCAGCACCCGTTCGGGCGCCTCCGTCGTTAAAAGTTCGACCATGCGCGCGTTGTTGATAAAGTGACCACTCTTCATCGTGTCCCGAAAGTGGACTTCCCAGTTATCGTCCGCGTCCACATGGGCCATGGCGGCGGCTACGCCCCCCTCCGCCATCACCGTGTGCGCCTTACCTAAGAGGCTTTTGCTGACCACGCCCACCGATAAGCCCGCATCGCTGATGGCCACGGCGGCCCGTAGTCCGGCGCCGCCGGCGCCGATGACCAGCACGTCGTACGAGAGGGACTCCACCGCATATTTCCGCGCCGCGTTCATTTTAAAAACCTCACGTCGGGAATGATATGGGCCATCAACAGGCGGATGTAGACGTCTGCGGCCCAGACGCTCGCCATCGATGCCCAAGCCAAACTCCCATGATGCCGGTTCCATCCGGAAATGCTTCGCCACAGACGAAATCGCGTGCTCGGTCGTGGCGCCGCGACCCGCTGGGGACACGTAAAGCAGTCGCGATTGCCCCCCACGAGATGGCGAAACGCATGGCACGACAGGGTGTAACCCGTGAGCAGGACCACGTTGATGAGCAGAATGATAGAGCCCAGGCCAATCCCGAAGTGACCGTGAAAGACAAAGGCCGAGACCGTGTCCTTCCACAAGAACAACAGCACGATCACGGCCAGGTACCACCAATAGCGATGGGAATTATTGAACACCCACGGCCATTTCCGCTCCCCGGTGTATGCCCGCCCGGGACGTTCGCGAACGCCGCACACGAACGGGTCAGCCGCGAAGGCATGATAATACTCGCGTCGATAGTAGTAGCACGTGCCGCGGAAGAGCAATGGGATCCAGGCGACGAGCACGGCCGGTGCGACGGGCACTGAAAGCCACTGGCCCAACGGGGGGGAAAAGAAGGGGGACACGTAGTTCTGGTACTGACCTGAGTGCTCGAACAAAACCACGCCCAGCGCGTACAACACGAAAGCCGAGAATACGACCCGCGTGACCATGGGTTCCACCCAGGATGGCCACCGCCACCTGCGCCGTCTCGTCGTCGACTCGGTCGACACTGAGTCTGTCATATCGCCCCTCCGATTTGCCTAATGGCTTGGCGTCGGTGCCCTGACAGGGCCGAGCGTAGATCAACGGGGACGGCATCTCGACGGCCACATGGGCACGCTTTGAGTACGCGCACGCGGCCCCCAATCGAGGTGCCGAAGGGACCCGGGAGGGCGGGCCAAGGAGCATGGATCGCGAGCCGGTGGGCTCGAGAGGGGGGGAGTATTGGGACACCGGGGACGGGGACCACTCGATCCTGTTCTGGACCCCGGCCGGTATGCGATGCCGTGCCATTGGGCGCCCCATCTTGGTCCCAACAGTCCTTGAAGGACATGAAGCGGTGCCATACGGTCGAACCAGGACGCACAGAAGCTGGGAAAGCCGATGAGAGCTCAAGACAGCGATTCATTGAGGCATCTCTCCATCGTGGCCCTGAGCGGCACCGTCGACCGGTTGTACATGATGGCCGTCATGGTTGCGGGTGCGGCCGCCGATGGAATGAGAGTGGATGTATTGTTGGACTCCTGGAGTATCGTGGCGCTCCAACGATATCGGGGAGGCGGCGCCGTTCCCGTCAGCTCGGACTACGGGAGCATGGGCCAGGTTTGGTTTGACCAAGCCCAAGATACCATCCGGGGTGTGCTTGAATTGTCGAGGGTGCCATCGTGGGTCGAGCTTGTAGAGTGGGCTCGTGGAACCGGCTTGGTCCGGGTTCGTGCCTCTCACGATATGCTCACGTTGCTAGGGCTGGATTTACAGGCGTTGGAGCCCATCGTGGACGGGACGACCGACATCGAGCGGTTCGTGGAGGAAGCGACCGATGGGCAGCTGCTCAGCGTATAAGCCAGAACCGATGGTCTCCACCGTGGCGAATCGTCCACCCGAGGGCGAAAGGAAAGTCGATGCCCTCCGGCCGCGGGTCGCTATCATCTGCTATTCCGGTACCATTGACCGCCTCTATCCGGCCGCTGTGCTGGCCGCGGAAGCCGTGGACCGCGGCTTGGCGGTGTCGGTGCTCCTCACATTTTGGGCCGTCATGGCTGTTCGGCGCACCCCTGGCCCGTTCGCGCAATTGGTCAGCCGTGACTGTGGCGTCCAGGGCAGTGCGTTGGCGGAGCTGATTCGCCAAAGCCCAGGCACTTCGTGGATCGCCCTGCTGGGAGCCGCCAAGCAAAGAGGCGACCTGCATGTAAGCGCGTGTGCGTTTACCCTGAACCTATTCGATATCACCGCGGAAGAGTTAGACCCGGTCGTGGAGTCGGTCGTGGGGATGGGATCTTTCCTAGCCGACGCGGACGGCAGTGTCTTGGTGTTTTGATTCGGTGGGGCGGCGCTCGGTGCCGTCGTGCGGAGCACGTGCGGTGTGGCACGACCGGACGCCGGACGTCGGACATCCGACGATGGAGGGTGGCCCACAGACGAGAGGCCGGGGAAACAAAGCGAGGAGACCCGAAACAGCATCCCCCACATGAAAGACGATCGCCACCTCGAATGGGTCCGGTGAGCTCCAACGAGGAGGTCCCCGGTCACGTTGTCAGGTCAGGTTTTTTCGCGCGGCTCCAACAAAGGGATAGGTAGGACCATGGGCCTGCAGCCGTCGGCCTGAGGGCCTTGTGGCTGGTCGATGACACGGGCTCAATATGCCGTCGCCCACAGGCAAATCATCGGGAGCCTCCACCTGGTTATTGCGGCAAATGTCGGTAAGACGCATACTGCGGATATTCACAGAATCGTGGTGGGTTCTGGCAGTTTGGATCGGGGATACGCGGGAAGGATGATAGGTCGTGCCATCCGGACTCTTAATCATTGTCGTGGTTGTGATCCTTTTGTTATTGATGTCGGTTCGGATCGTCCAGCAATATCAGAGGGGGGTGCTGTTTCGGCTGGGCCGGGTGGTGGGTGTACGCTCACCGGGCCTAAACCTCATCATTCCGATCGTGGACTCCTTGCGGAAAGTGTCCCTGCGCATCCTCACGATGCCGATCCAATCTCAGGGCATCATCACCAAAGACAACGTGAGCGTGGATGTGTCGGCCGTCGCGTATTACCGCGTCGAAGATCCCGTCAAATCCGTGGTGGCCATTGAGAACGTACCGGCGGCCATTGATCAGATCGCCCAAACGACTCTGCGCAAGGTGGTCGGCCAGCATATGCTGGATGAAGTCCTCTCGGAAACCGATGCCATTAACGCGAGCATTCCAGCGATTCTCGATGCGCTGACAAAGGACTGGGGCGTGGTCGTCACCATCGTGGAGTTGAAGGACATTCAGGTCCCGGAGGCCATGAAGCGATCCATGGCGCGTCAAGCAGAAGCCGAACGCGAAAAGCGAGCGAAAATTATAGCGGCCGAAGGCGAACTGCTAGCGGTCGGATCGCTCAGTGAAGCTGCCGACATTATGTTGCAGCACCCGATTACTTTGCAGCTGCGTACTTTGCAGACACTCACAGAGATTGCGGTCGACAAGAACTCCGCGGTGATTTTCCCAGCACCTCTGATGACAACCATTCAGGAACTAGGCTCGTTTCTTTCCCGGGAGACGACTGGGATCCAGGATCTGACCCGAAAATCCGAGGTGGAGGCGCGTACTCCTTCACCGTAGGTTGGTGCACCGTCGACTACAACCGAAGCATCGTCTCCTCTGGCTTGGCGGTGATGCGGGGAGCCACCGATGCACGTTCGACAAGCTCCGGTCGGCAGCCGTTCGTCTGTCACGTCTCGAAAGCCGGCGGCCCCGCTGTGCGCATGCCTGAGCGCTACGAACGCCCGTACCTGGGTCCACGGGTCGTGGCGGTAGGGGCCCCCCGAGGTCTGCCCCGACTCGCGATGTCGGACCGGATCTGCCGCGGCCACTGGTCGGATGGGTGGCGATCCGCGTCGCGACCCTCTCCGGGCGGTCGGCCGTTAGGACATCCACCATGCGATGCTCCTCATGGGCCGACCGGAGGTCCCTGTCGCTGGGCAAGCGCGATGGCCAGGGTGCCTGAACGCTTCCCATCCACCCATGGTGGATTCCCACATCCGGATCCCTGCGCCAACCTCCGGCGCGCGGGTCTACCTCGCAGATGGGAAGCATCTTAATCTCCCTCGGTTCTACGGCCACTCTATGTCACGTCACGTGTCGACGGCGGCTCCGAGACCATGCTCAACGCCCAGATTTCGGATTTTCGCCGCAAGGTGTCTCTGCCTGTGCGACTGTCTGCTCCGTATCTTCATGGGGGGCCGCCGAGAGGGTCGGCACCTGGTGCTTCGGCGAGGACCTGGTCGACCAGGCGACGGACTGCGCACGCTTCGGTTGCCGGGTAGGGGGTTCCATATTCCCGTGCGATGTCCGGTCCCAGATCGTCCATCATGGTCATCAGATCCTGCAGGGCCTGGACGAACAGTGCGCGATCCATCGGAGTTATCGTGAGACGGTCGAGGATGGTCTTCGGAACGTCTTCGCATACCTTCGACCACTCCCAGTCCGCGCGCCCGGCAGCGTGCCGAAGCCGCCACGCGCGCACCAGCTG
Organism: Bacillota bacterium; assembly: GCA_021818685.1. Lineage (GTDB taxonomy): Bacteria > Bacillota > Sulfobacillia > Sulfobacillales > JAIMBI01 > JAKATP01. Next base: position 34,074 of record JAKATP010000015.1, read on the forward strand.
CTTTCGCCGGCTCTCGAGAAACCAATGGGCCGCCCAGAGGTCATTGCGCACGATATACTTCGCGGCGATGTAAGACCCGAGCCAAAACATCAACAGGGTGTCTTGAAGCGGATCGGGTGCGGGAGGCAGCAGGGGGGCCGCCGGAGGGCGCACAGGCGGTACCGCGTTCGCCCGCCGGGCCGAGACAAGATGGAAGGAGGATGCCGTACCTCCGGAATCCTCGCTGCTCAACGTCAGATCCAGGAGCACCCCGGACTGGTACAGGACGGAATAGCTGAGGCCCGGTCCGCCCCACTGATGGTCGAGGGTCAGCACCGTCGGGATGCTGGTCCGGGTGAGGCTCGCCCGGGCCGCCCAGACGTCTTCGAGATAGCCGGGTTCGACGACGAGGACGAGATCGACGTCGGAATATTGATCCGCGTCCCCGGACGAGATCGAACCGCCGAGGCGGACTTCCCGAACGGCCGGGTGCTCAGAGGCTTGTGTGGATACCGTGCGAAGCACATCACGGTGAGCCTTTAACCGAATATCTAAATCGGGCCACTGCATGACCAAGAAGATATCACGGGATTCCTCGCCTCCCCCGACCGCTCTCTCCGGTGGGGGAAAGGTCAGGGTGAGACGCCGGAGGGGACGCCCGGAGGGAGCGTCATTCCAGGGACTTTAAAAGCACGACCCGCGGCCGGTCACCATCAGCCACGTGCTTAGTCACGCGTGAATAGCCGTGATTACCGCGTAGTACCGGCAAGGGTTTCCCATGAGTACGCCGTCAGTTCCGCACCCGCCTCCGGGCGGACTAACGTCCGCGCTTGGGAGGAGCTGCTAGGCCAACTGGATCTGGCCTTCATCGTAGGCGCCTACGGGTCCAAAGGGCCACCTTCGTATGACCCCTTGGGGTGGTCAAGCTCTAAGTCTACGGCGATGTCCGGGGGCATTGAATCCTCGCGCTACCTGGAGCGCTCCTGCTGGGCAGGGCGGCTTCCGGATGCTGGTCCAGAAGCAACAGCCGGACCTGGACGCTGGCCACATGGCGGCGTCACGGCCCTGGCGGATCTGCTGCAACAGTCGGTCCGGTTGGCGGCGGCGGCCGGCTTGGTGCGCCTGGAGGACGTCGCCGTCGATGGGACCAAAACGAAGGTGTCGGCGTCGCATCGGGCGATGAGCGACGCGCACCTGCAGGAGCGAAGGGCACGATGGAGGCGACCGACGCTTTTAGGAGCCGGTTGCCAGGTTCGAGTACGGACGGTAGATTGAAAGACGATTCATCCTTCGGGGGAGGGCGGCCATGCTTCACATCCAGGGCCTTGCGAGCCATGCAAGCCTCTTCCTCCTCTCGCCCAAAGCAGGACTCTAAGCCCACCCACGGGATCTGTCTGCTCTTTTCGGGCGGACTCCACGGCTTCTCTACCAAGCGGTCCCGCGCGATGGAGGATGTATCTCATGCCGATCCCCACTCAGAGCCCGCGGCCTGCGCGAGCGCTCCGCGCGTTCTACATCTTCGTCGGCCTCCGTTGGTTCCGGCTCACGGGAGCGCTTTGGATCCTGTTCCTTCTCCACGTTGGATGGACTCTCTGGCAAGTGGGCGTGGCCGAAGCGCTCTACCATGCGGTGTCGTTCCTGTCCGACATTCCGACCGGAGCCTTCGCTGATCGGATCGGGCGACGGGTGTCGGTCGCCACGGGCCTCGCGCTCGCGGCGTTCATGGATTTGGCGCTGTTCCTCCTAGCCCCGGGGCATGTCCTCCTCGGGAGTCTCGTCATGGGCGCCACCTCCCTGTCGTGGACGTTTATCGGCGGTGCCGACGCGGCCCTGCTGCATTCACTGTCCGAGATGCTGCCGGAAGGGTCCGCGGGTTATGCCCGACTCTACGGCCGCATGGATGCCCTCGGGCTTATTTCCGGCGCTCTTGCGGCCGCGCTGGGGGGATGGCTCGCGGTCTCTTCGGGTTGGCTCTGGCCGTATGCGGGAGAGGCGGTGGCGATGGCTCTTGCCATTCCGTTCGTATTGAGCCTGCCCAAAGTCTCGCGACCCCGGGCTCGCCCGACCGGTCACGCACGAGTCCTGGTTCGCCAGGTGATCGACACGATCCGTGTGGTCAAGGAACGCCCCGGTCTCCTGGCGCTCGTCCTGTTCGGGGCGGTGCTGGGGGTGGTGGCGACCAGCAACCATCTGTATGCTCAGTCGACGCTGACGGCAAAGGGGCTTGGCATCTTCGGTGCGACGGCCATCATCGGAGGTGCCGACCTCCTCTCGGCTGCTGCCAGCGCGGGAAGCTACCGGTTTAGGGGACGCCTCCGGGCGCTCGCCGTCATGGCCATCGTGCTGGCGCTCTCCGTGAGTGGGGTGGGGGCGTTGCCGTCGCTCCTGGCCGTGGCGGCTTACGCGGTCACCGCCGTGGGAAGCGGGGCTACCGATGTCCTCCTGGTCACCGAGCTTAACGAGTGGGCTCCGGAGAAATATCGTGCGGGCGTCCTTTCCATCCCCAGTTCTCTCTTCAGCCTCGGGATGATCGTGGCGTTTCCACTGGAGGGCTGGCTGATGCCGCGGACCGGCCTCGGCCCTGTGTACGCCGGCCTCGGACTCCTGCTGATGCTGAGCCTGGCGGCGGCCTTTCGCGGAACGGCGTTTAGAACCCGATCGGCATGAAAGAATCACGCCGGGAGGGAGCGATGGGGTCCTGTCATAAAGGATCCGGCCAGCACGGGCATGAAGGGTTAAGTTAGGAAAAAACAGGGCCCCGGGATCGTCGCATCCTTCGCTTGCACTTTCCTTCTCGTCCTGGCGATGGAGTGCATATTTCTCGTGCACGCCGGGCCGAATCGGAGCGTGCGGTCGGTTCATCCCGTCGAGATTGTATCTGGAGGATTTTGCGCCGTGGACTCCCCCTTCCGGTCTGAACCCCGAGTCCCACCGCGAGCCGAACGGCCTTTGCCGACGAGAGAGCCGCCTACGCCGGCACCGGATTCATCGGACCCGATCGCAGGTGGAGCATCCCCGGGAGCAGGGCTGCTGGACCTTTGACATCGGCGGTGCGCTGGCGAGAGAGCGGCCACGGTCGAAGAGTCGCTCGTGGGGCTCCGGTGCCCGGGAGGTGCTGTCCTGGCAGTTCGCGAAGCGGATGCGGCACACCACGGCCGCTTGGCGGACGCACGGCTCCTGCTACCCCTTCGGAATCCAACGTAGCCCCCGGACAGGCTTCGGAACTTATAGGCGTCCTGCCTTCACGCCTGGATGGGATCCGGTTCCCCGTGGCCTCTGTGGGATCAGGGGACGCCATGCGTCTGTCGGTCGGAGACGTGGTGCGTGCGTAGCGAACGGCTGTCGGGAGGCTCGTGGGGGACACCCGCGGCGGTCATGTCTATGAAAGAGGCGGGACGATGCGGGATGCCGCAGATTTCGTATCCTATCGGGTCCGCTGGCCCTGGGGTCCGTTGAACGTCGGCGAGGCCGCCCGCATATTTGACGGGGCGACCTTCCCCTGGTGAATGGCGGACGGCTACGAC
>JAKATP010000141.1 GCA_021818685.1 Bacillota bacterium
GCGTGTTAAGTGAGGAACGGGCCGACCAGCCAGCTTCGTCGACAAACAAAAACCCCGCAAGCCTTGCGGGGCTTCAATGTGTTTTGGTGCGCCCGGCAGGAATCGAACCTGCGGCACGAGGTTAGCAAACCAAACCGCCCGTCTGAGGCACCTCAATCCGTTACTGTGCAAATGTGATGGGCTTTGAGACAACGGCGTCACTAAGCCATTTCTGGTCGATGCCCGACGTCTAGGAATCTATAGCGTCCGACGCTCTTGACGGAGTTCAACAAAATGACGTGGCAAATTCGTGGCAAATGGCCGGCTCCAGAGGGCTCGGAGTCGACCCCTGCGAGCAGGGACTGCGCATCTTGGTCGGCGGCTTGAGCACGCATTGCCGACACGACATGGCCGTAGATTGCGAGAGTCACACCGACTCCGGCATGGTCCAACTGTTCCGCGACCGTGCGAGGTTGGACACCGTCTGCCAACCAGCGGGTTGCCAGCGCGTATCGTAGGTCATGAATCCTGGGGATGCAAGTTGTCGGATCGAGACGTCGGACAATCCCTCCGTCGGGGCCGGAGAGACCTCCTAAGGAGAACGGGCGGCGTTCTTGACGGTGGACCAGAGACCGGCTGCGGACAAACCGGTGGCCATTCCGGTGACGATGTCGGCGACTGTGGCGCTCGTGCCCCACAGACTCACCGCGGCGCCGCCGGCCAACCCGATCACCAGGGCCAGCAGACCGGCATAGCGCGGCGGGAAACCGACCTGCTTGGCCAGCTGCACCAAGGCCAGGATGAGGACGGGAGCTGGCAGGCCCCACCACGCAGGCATGATGACCATTCCTTTCTGCGATGGCCGACTACCCGATGTATATGTGGCACCCCCCGCCCCAATCCCGGCGTGGCGGGCTGTCGTGGCTCGAACCCGCCTGGCCTGTACCCGTTCCGGCGTTCGTTCGTCCCCATCTTCGCCAACATCCGCCACCCCCTTGTTACGCAAAGGAGCGCCGCATGGCCGCTCATTCCGCCATCACCTGGACCGACGCCACCTGGAATCTTGTCACCGGCTGCTCTAAGGTGAGCCCGGGCTGCCAGCATTGCTACGCGGAGCGCCTGAGCTACCGCTACGGGTGGCCCCGCGCGTGCCGTGACAGGTACCGTGGAATCACGGGGCAAAAACGTGGCAAATGGGGGTATGCGAAGGTGCGACGTGGCAAAAGAAAAACCCCGCAAGCCTTGCGGGGCTTCAATGTGTTTTGGTGCGCCCGGCAGGAATCGAACCTGCGGCACGAGGTTTAGGAAACCTCTGCTCTATCCACTGAGCTACGGGCGCATGCTCGCGAGCCAGTATAACATGGTCGGTCGCGGGGTCTGCCACTTGATGCCTGTCACAGCACTCGCAGCTCAGGCTCTGGCGGAACATCCCGTCCTGCCGTTCGCACCGCCCACCGCACCGCGCCGAACAATGCACCTTCCCCGGGTTCCATCAGGCGAAAAGGACGTCCTCCGATCACTCGTCGACGTCGTAGCCATAACTGATGATGCAGCACGCCGCCCGCCACCACAACATCCGAAAAGCGCTTTCCCAGCATGACTTCGGTCGCGTCAATGCGGCTTCGAATGTGCTCGGCCACGCCGTCCAGCACGGCGGCGTAAAGCGCCTCCCCACGCGAATTTGCATCAAGATGGGTGAATGCGGCCTCCCCGAATCCAAACCCTTCAACGTTAAACGTGGGGTGAACGGCCGGCAGGATGAGGTCATCGTCCAGTGTGATGCCAAAGAGGGAACGCGCCCATTTCTCCGCGGCGCCGCCTCCGTCTATCCGGACCAATCCTCCGATGGCGTGCTCCTGACTGTCTGCCAAGGCCGGCTGCCACATGGTGCCGATCCGGAGCGCCTCCTCCGTAAAAATCGGTGACACGCCTATCACGACCAGCGCTTCGCCCGTCCCCGACGAGTCGAGAATGTCATGGGGGCCGAGTCGAGCGCCGTAGGCCGCCACCGCATGGTCATGCCCCGCTACGACAAGCTGCGCGCCGTCGAGGTGGGGACTGATACCCCGCACTGAGCCTGCTGGCTCAGCCGTCCACCGTATCTCCGGAAGGTCTGCGGGTGTGAGACCGGCGAAGTCAAGAAGTTCCGCGTCCCAGACATGCCGTTGGAGGTCGAAAGCCATAGTCCGGGCGGCCAGACTGGCATGGGTGACGCGCACCCCCCCGGAGAGGCGCCAGATAAGGTAATCGGCGAGCTGGAGCCAATACGCACCCTTGTACTTGTGTGCAGGCGGGTACTGGACGCGCATGCGGAACAGTCCGTACTTGGGTTCGGGGCTCATGCCGGTGCGGCGAAAGAGCGTGCTCGCCGGGTAGCGGCCCATGAGGTCGTCAAAGGCCTTCACCGTCCCGCGCGTATCGAGCCATCCTACGATGGGTCCGAGCGACTGTCCGCCTCCATCGACGTAAAGGCCCGACTCTCCCAGGCTGGCGACTGCGATGGCCAGAGGCGCGCGGGGACTCGGCAGGGCAGACAGCGCCTCATGCATGACCCGGAGGGCCGTCTCATAAAGCGCATCACCTGTCATGGTTTGGGCCGCACCATGCCGCCAGGGCGTCGGGCTTGAAGCCATCGGGAACGCTTTGTTCATCTTGGTGTCCCACGCCATCGCCTTGATATGCGTCGTCCCGAGATCGACACCCAGATAGACGGCCATGGCGCTCTCGCCACCCGCTCCCCGTCCGGATTTTGCTACCCTTGCGTAGCAAGGCGCCCTTCGATTTTACTGTTCTGGCGTTCAAACGCTCTAACGCATTGGGATTACTCTTGTACCGGTACAGGCCTGCAGCCTCTGAAGGGATGATGACGGTGGGAGACGCACGCTTACCAGTAAAGCCAAGCGAGTTTCAGGACAAACTGACCAGACTTCGGGCTGCTCTCGTGGAGGTCGGGGCCGACGGGGTCGTGCTGGATGCGGCCAAGAACGTGACCTGGCTTTCGGGGATGCGCACATACGTAAGCGTGGCCACGGAAGGTTCGCTAGCCCGCCTCATCGTGCTCCCGGATCGTGTGCTGGCCCTCACCTCCAACAACGAAGTGGAGCGACTCGCCGAGGAAGAAGCGCCGGGGCTTCCGCTCGCGTGGGACGCTTATCCTTGGTATGACACGAGCATCCGCGACGCGAAGACCGCCCGGGCCACCGCCGGCCTCCGGATGGTGGAGGAGACGCGGCTCGAGCCTTGGCTCTTGAATCTCCGCGTCTGTCTCTCTGAACCCGAGCGGGAGCGGGCACGCCTGTACGGACCGGTTGTGGGCCGTGTCATCTACGACGTCGCCGTATCCCTTGTCTCCGGCATGACCGAAAACGACGTGGCGGGGGCGCTTTCAGGACGGCTTATGGCGGAAGGCTTTCAACCTCTGGTGGTCCTCGTGGCGGCCGACCATCGCTGCGGTTTCCGGCCCCATCCCCTGCCCACCGCGTTGCCGGTCCATCACCGGGCTCTCATGGCCGTGAGCGTCATGGTGCCCGGCGGCCTCATCCTGTCAGTCACCCGCCAGGCCGTGCTGAACGAGCCGACAGATGTCGAAGTGCGAGAGCACCGCGCACTTCAGACCATCTTTACCACCATCACCAGTGCCGCGACCGCGAAAGTCCGCGCGCCCGAACTCTGGGAGACCGTGCGCGAGGCATATGCGGTCAACGGCTTTCCCGACGGGTTCGAACACCACCATCAGGGGGGGCTGGCCGGATATCAGGGGCGTGAGACTTTCTTGCGTCCAGATTCCACCTGGATGGTCCCCGACTGGGGACTGCTGGCCTTTAATCCCACCGGCGGCGCCACCAAGGCTGAGGACACGGTTCTTGTGGAAGGCAATCGCTTCACCCCCGTTACCCTGGCGCCTGGCACACCCACCGAGCCGGTGCAGGCGCGAGGGCAGACATGGATGCGGCCCTCCCTCATCATCGTGAAATGAGGGGGGCCGCATCTCTTCTTCTTGTCTTCTTGGTCAGGCGCTGCCCTTAAGAGAAGGGACGACCGTTGAACCGCGCGCGGGACCGAGCCGGTAGCCCACTCCTCGCACGGTCTCGACCATATCCTCGCCGAGACGGCGGCGAAGGTGGGCCACGTAGACATCAACCATCCGGTAGGCAGGATCGCGGCTCTCGGCACCTTTCCCCTCCTGCTCCCGGCAGAAACGCCACACATCTTCCCGCGAGAGAACCCGGTCCGGGTGGGCGAAGAGCGACATCAAAGCCTCGAACTGCCGCAGCGTGAGCGGCACCGGCCGACCTTTTTGATACACGCGAAGAGATGACGGCACGACCTCCAGCGATCCCCAGTGGATGACGGCGGGATAACGGTCGAACATGCGTCCTCCTCTTCTTCTCACCGATCTCTCGAGACAGGGCGGACGGCCTTGTCCGTCCGCCCGCTGTCGACCGCTTAGCTTACACCACGGACCCGAGCCGGCGGATGCCCGGTCTCCTCCCCGGAAACTTCCTCCAGAGATCGGCCGGCCGGCTCCGGCAGCAGCAGTGTGAGCCCGATCCCGGCCATGGCGAACACGAAGGTAATGGTGAGGGTGCCAGACAGACCGAGCGTGCCGGCGAGGATGGGGAAAACGAACACGCCGATAAACGCGCCCACCTTGGCAATGCCGGCCGAAAGGCCGTGGCCCGTGGTCCTCAGATTGACGGGGAAGAGTTCCGCCGATAGCACGAACGTCGTCGTATTGGGCCCGAACTCGGCAAAGAAGTAGCTCAACCCATACACCAGGAGGAACGGCACCAGGACGTGGGTCAGGTTCGGTACCACGCCGATGGCGAGAAACGCCAGTCCCATCACGGAGAAGCCAATCAGCTGCAGGCGCCGGTGCCCGATCCGGTCCATGGTGCTGAAGGCCAGGATGTAGCCCGGAACGGCCGCCACCGCGAAGATGATGAGAGTCCACGCAACACTTGTAATCGTGGTGGCCGCGGGTGCCACCATCTTCAAGATGAGCGGCGTCGAGATGCTGTTGCCGTAATACGCGTAATCAAAGACGAACCAGGTACCGGCGGTTCCGAGCAGGGTCAGGGCGTAACGGGAAAGCCGTGCCTGCACCCGGGTCTCCTGAGCGGCGCTGCCAACCACCGTCGCCTGCGAATACTCCGCCGTCTGCCGGGCGGCCTTAGCCGTCTCCCCCTTGACCCGGGAGAGGTAGCGCGGGGACTCTGGCATCTTGCGCCGAAGGTAGATGACAGCGAGCGCCGGCAGCGCGCCCAGTCCCAGCATGATGCGCCATGCGATATCCGGATTCGCGCCCGTTGCAAGGATAACGAGGGCCACGACCGGTCCCGCCACGAGGCCGGCAGCCTGCATGGAGAATACCCCGCCCACGAGCTTGCCCCGGTCCTTGGTGTTGGCGTACTCGCTCATGAGGACCGCCGATACCGGATAGTCGCCGCCAATGCCGATCCCGAGGATAAAGCGAAACACGATAAGCCACATGATATTGGGCGAGAACGCCGACAGGATGGCGGCCACGGCCATAAGCGCCGCCTCGATGCCGTAAACGCGCTTGCGCCCATAGAGGTCAGCAAGCCGGCCGAACACAAACGCACCCACGAAAGCGGCGATAAGAGCCGTGGAGCTGACGAGGCCGAGCTGCCAAGCGTGGGGGTGCCAGACCTGCTTGATGAGAACGAGCGCGGTACCGATGATGAAAAGGTCGTACGCGTCTGTGAAGAAGCCCATGCCAGCCGTCAACAGCGCGCGGAAATGGAACAAGCCGAGAGGCGCTTCATTCAGGGATTCGGTCAGCGTGCTCGTGCGCTCGGCCACCCGGGGTCACCATCCTCTCTTCTTCGTGGTGATGGATCGTTGTCAGCCTCAGCCTATAAGCTTCCCCAGGCGGTCGGGTTAGCGCGGTATTAGGATTCCGTAAAGACCGTGTTAAATCGAAGGCAATGGGCAGATCGTGCGCACGAAGTGAATGGGAGAAGACATTCCGCACCGACAGCGTCGAAGCTCCGCCAACCTAACTCGGACTTACGATCGAAGCGCCGCCCGATGCTCGCAGCCGCGCAAGCTTGTGGTAACGAGGATTTGTCGGCAAGCCGGTGCGGCCCTCGATGGAGGAGACGCATGGCGTTGAACACGCTCTTATCCGGCCCTCTCTCGGAGCTGGCCAGGCGCTCCTAATGTGCCATGCCACCCCGACCGACTAGCAGGCCCTGGTGTTCTCGCATTCCCCCACATCCGTCTGGTACGACACGTTCTTCACCTCCTGCGCGGGAGTCCGGATGGGGGCCTACGAGCACACCCAATTCCGTACGCGCGGTTTCTCCCGGTCGTCGTTGTGGTGAATGCGGGTCGCTCGGGACGCCCACCGATGGGGCACCTGCTACGTCGTATGTGGTGGTCGAGGTGAACGGTTCTTCGCCGGAGGTTTCTCTGCGCCGGGTGACGTACGAGGTCAAACAGGCGTGCGCGGGCCTCCAGCAGACAGGCTATCCGTATGCGACCGTTCATGACAGCGTGGCTAAGGGCCGGGGCGCGACCGTAGCCGGGTCTGTAATGCCCCTGGAGGGCGTCCCGCCGGTCCGGGCCGTAGTCCTGCGTCTGGACGGCACCCTGCTTCGTCACGCTCAGTCGGTCTCGCCCTGGAGGTGGGCCGCCCTGCATCGTTGAACGGAGGCTGGCATTCTTCGCATCCTGGCCACGGCGCACCCAACCCGCCCTGGGCGACGCAGCGCATGCTCCGCGACATGCCCGCGTTTACCGCCGCCGTCCACGACACCGGGACGCTCGTTGTCGGGCGTATGCGGCCCCTGGAACGGCATGTCCCCATCCCGCGGGGGACGAGCCAAGGCCTCCCCGCGTGGAGCACACCCTGGGCACCGACGGGCCGCAGGTTCTAGGAGGTGAGAGACCGATGGTACATCACGACCGAGGATCCCGCGCTATGGGCCGCCGGGTACCGCCTCGGCGCCTATAAGTCGCACCCGGTGCTGGTCC
>JAKATP010000016.1 GCA_021818685.1 Bacillota bacterium
ACTGTGCTTGCGGCTCAGCGGTTTGTCTGGTTGAGCTGAAGCACACTGACGACGGACCAGGGCGCTTCAGGCCTATCCTGACCCTTGCCATGGTCTTCTCTCCGTCTGGAAATCAACACGGCTGGGACCGCCCCGAGTGGCGTAACACCCTTCGCTCCTTGCACGGTAATTCGCGCCGTTCTCTCCAGAGGGGTGAGCCCCGGCGGCATCGCCTTGACACCGGATCCAGGCGATTCCTAGCCTGATGAACACAGTGGCCATGACGGAGCCAGTAGCGGGGATCTGAGGGCCAGAGAGTTGGCGGTCGTTGAAAAGCCAATCCCTTTCCTTCGCCAAACCCACTCCAAAGCTGACGAGAGAACTTGTCCGCGAACCACCCGATAACGCGGTGACGAGGGGCCGACAGGCCCGAAAAAAGGTGGTACCGCGAGTAGGCTCGCCCTTTTAAGGGCGGGCGTTTTGTATGGAGGTGGCCATGCGTCTCTCCAAGCGGCTCTTCGAGACGCGCCGGGATGTGTCTGGCAACGTGGAGCTGGCGTCGCATCAACTAACTCTGCGCGCCGGTCTGGCGCGTCAGGTGGCTTCCGGCATTTATGGGCTGACCCCGATCGGGGTGCGGGCGCTCCGGCGCCTCGAGGCCGTGGTACGGGAACAGATGGAGGCTATCGGCGGGCAGGAAGTGCTGCTTCCGGTGGTGAACCCGCGGGGGCTGTGGGAGGCGTCCGGACGCTACCAGTCGGTGGATGAGACGCTGGTTCGTTTCAGTGATCGGACGCGTCATGACATGGTGCTGGCCATGACGCACGAGGAAGCGGCCATCGACCTGGTGCAGGCGCTTGTGAAATCGCGTCGCCAGGTACCCCTCCTGATCTTTCAGATCCAGACCAAGTTTCGAGATGAGCTGCGCCCGTGGGGCGGATTGGTGCGGCTGCGGAAGTTTTTGATGAAAGACGCCTATAGTTTTCATCTCACACCCGATGACCTGGATGCCCTCTATCATCGGATGCTGGCCTCCTACCTCCGGATCTACGATCGGGTCGGCGTGCCGGTGGTCACGGTGACGTCGGATAGCGGCCTCATGGGTGGTGACGAAGCCCATGAATTTATGCTGGTGACGGCAGGCGGCGAGGATACCCTGGTACTTTGCCGTGCGTGCGGATACGCGGCCAGTCGGGAAGTAGCGGGCGGGCGCGTGCCACCGAGGACCGGCAGCCTGCCGCAGTGCATGCAGGTGCGCCTGCAGGACACGCCGGGGGCTATCACGATCGACACGCTGAGGGCTCGGTACGGGTATGCTGCCGACACCATTGTAAAGAATGTCTACCGCCTGACGGGCGACGGACGGGTGCTGGTGGCGCTCATCCGCGGTGACCAGGAGGTGAACGAGGTCAAGCTGGCGCGGGCGGCCGGCACCTCGGTGCACCCCCTTTCCGAGAGTGAGGCCGTAAAACGCGGGCTCTATCCCGGCTTTGTCGGTCCCGACCCGGGCCTGGCCCCCGACACGCTCGTCATCGCGGATGACAGCATCGCGACGGAGGACGCCTTCGTCATCGGAGCCAATCGTCCGGGCTCACACCCGGTCATGGACCGCCCGTGGCGCGTACAGGATACGCATTGTCCGCAGGTGCCGTTGGCCCGGCCAGATCCGCGGGCCTGCCCCGGCAGTCCGATGAGCCGCCGATGGACAAGCGGCTGTCGCGGTCGTGGTCTGACGCATTCCAGACCACCCGTGTGTGCTCGCCGATCCCCGTGCGCCGCCCGCAGTAGCCCGTTGGGGCCCGGGAGCGGTTCGGCCGAGACCATGGGCTGTCCACAACGCACCTCATCAGGACCTCCAGGCGCGATCTTCTCTCCCCGCAGCAACCACCGCTTGGCGAGGACGAAGGTTCCAGAGGGCCGCGTTTCATGTGCCCCCGTCCGGGGACTTTCGCCAGCCAGTTGCCTTCCCGGGCTCGTGCCTGGACGAGAGCGGTGCGCGATCGGGTCAGCTCCCGCAGCTCGGGTGGCGCCCGGTCGAGCACCTGGTCCGCGGGAACGCACAAAGGCCGCATCCAGCCCGCGATCCGGTCGGGATCGCGGACATCGCTCTCCCGCCCGCGACCGGCCTTGGCCCGCTGGGGACTGCCCACAACCATAGGGCCATCCCGTGATCCTCGAACACGTTTCGGGTGGGATTCCACTCCGGGCCGGTTCGGTCGGTGGTCATGGCCGATCATCGGCGGCGGTCAGCGAATGGTGCCGGACCGTGAGGTCCGCGGTGTCGGCCAGGTACATCCGCACGACTTTCTGCCGTCCTGGGTCGGAAACAATGCCGAACGCTCTTTGGCCCGGCCGATGCCGGTGCCGCGATCCCCGGAGGGACTCTTTGCTGCGGCCGCGGGTATGTTGCCGGAGTCTGACGCCCAGGGCGCCGGTCTGCTGCGGCCGCACCCCCGAGTGGCTCCCTCATGGGGGCCGGCGGGTCAAGGGCTACCTTGGCTCACGAGGCCTGCAGGCTCAACGGCCGCCGCCAGGGGTGCGGGGCGGTGGGCGTCCCAGGGACCGGTTTTCAGTCCGGTTGGCCGAGAGGCTATGGCGAAGCTATTGGGGTGCAGCGGACTTGGTGAAGATGAGCCGGCCGCCCGGCTTACCGACTGCCCACTTGCCATGTATGTCCGCCATCCGTGGTGGTGTATACGCGCAGGCGACCCCTCGGCAACACCGCACACACAATCGCTTCCGTGGGAGACAGGGCCACCAGGTCATAGGTGGGATTCGCAGAGGCGTCTGGCGGCATGTGTGTCGATGACCAGGTGTGCCCGCCGTTCGCCGTCGTGATGAGGGCCACGCGCGTCGAGGAATTGTTCTGCGGAATCAAGAGGGCCCATCCGTTTTCGGCATCGACCCATTGGAGCTGAGCCACCGTGCTGCCGGGACTCCCCACCCACACGGGCGCCCAGGTTTGGTCGTTCGTGGTCTGGTAGAGGACGGGGTGGTCAACCTGCGGTCCCGCGATCGTGCCGTCGGTCAGGGAGGCGACCAGGTATCCGTCGTCGGGGGTGACGAAGAACGGTGGGTGGATAACGAACAAATTGGGCACGTACTGAGGATGGCCGTTGGCCGGCGACGGCACGCTGGCCGGGATGGGCAGCGAAACCGGTGTCCATTGTTGCCCACCATTCGTCGTGTGATAGAGAACGGCCGCTCGGTCGTCCACGAGTGCGGAGCTCGCCGTCATCCAGCCGTCGACAGGCGTACTCCACGACGCGTTGATAAAGGCCGTGTTGGCATTAGAGTAGACAGGCGTCGGAGCCAATATATTGTCAGTAATCCGCCACAATGCCTGCGGACCCGTCTGTGTCCCGACGGGACCCGACGCCAAGAGAGAGCCCATTCCGGTCGCCGACACCGTCAGCGAAGCCGTCACGATGGAGTCGGACCAAGGGACGGCCGGGGTGAAAGCTTGCCAGTGGCCCCCGCCGTCGGACGTGGTCCAGAGCCGGAACGCTTGATCCTGGTGAGAGGAGGTGGCGACCCACGCACGGTCCGCCGTAGGTGCCGACCAGGCCAGAAAGGCCCCCTGCTGTTGGAATACCCGCACCCAAGAGCGTGTGCCATTGACCGTACGCCAGAGTGCCGAGCGAGTCACTGCACCGGAGGAGTTGAACGTGGCCGTTTCGGCCCAACCGACCACCGGAGTTACCATATGGAGCGTGCCCACGTCGGGAAGGGCGGCTGTGGAGACAACGCGGGGAGACGCGACTTCAGCCGACTTGCGACGCGCTCTGGACTGTGTCCGCGAATCGGGATGGGCGCTGGGATGGCGCCCGGCGGCGGAGTGGCCTGCCGCGCCGCATCCGCCCAGCATGATAACTCCGACCAGCGCGGCGGCCACCCGCATGAGGACTCGCGTCATGGGAAGAAGTGCCCCCTGATTTCGGCGATTTTTGGGATCAACGACGCGTGCCGCTACCCGGTGACGGCTGGGATGACCGGCAGCCTGGGCGACCGGGTTTTCCCTCGTGCGACCCCGATCCTGGCGCATGTAGACACCACCGTCACGAGGGCCGAGGATGTGTCAACGGATTGGGGGTTGGAGAGCCTGGCCGCTTTGGGGCAGACGACGCTTTGGACCTTGACGGGTCCCTCGCGGCAGTCACGGCTGCCCTTTCTGTGCGACGCGGATGGGGCCGCGAGTCCCGAGTCTGCTCTACGTGGTCGCCGTTGCGATGATGGACGAGCGTGGCGTCCGGCCTCATAGGGGGGACGCGGGTTCGGTACCGGTCACCATCCGTTCTGACCGAAAGACAGGGCTTGTCCTGCCCCAAGCCAAAAGAGAGAGCGATTGGGCCCGGAGGATCGGTGATGGGCCTTGTGCTCTCTCTCTTAGCCTTACCGTGCTCCCACGAGGATCGGCCGGCTTCTCCGGGACCCGGGGGGGTAGTATCGCGGGTGCGCTCCCTATCCCTCGACGAGACACGCCTCCAGGGTGTCACACGCCTCGTCCAACAGCTCGAGCGGCGTGTTGAGCGGGGCCAGGAACCGCGCCACGTTGCCGTAGATCCCGGCTTTCAGCATGAGGACGCCCCGCTCCATGGCCCGGTGCAGGACCCGGTCGGTCAGATCGGGGTCGGGCTCCTTGGTCGCGCGGTCCTTGACGAGTTCCATGGCCACCATGGCCCCAAGCCCGCGGATGTTCCCGACGTGGGGGCTCTTATCGCCCATCCTCCGGAGCCGTTCTTGGAGGAATTCGCCCTGGCGTACGGCCATTCCGAGAAGATCCTCGGCCTCGAACGCGTCCAGCACCGCATTGCCAGCCGCCGTGCCGAGTGGATTGCCGACGAACGTGCCGCCGATCTGCGAGTCACCCGGCGCGTCCATGATCTCCGGACGGCCGATGACGCCCGAAAGGGGAATGCCGTCGGCGACGGACTTGGCAATAGTCATGAGGTCGGGACGGATTCCGGCGTGCTCGGTGGCAAAGAACTTCCCGGTGCGCCCGAACCCCGTCTGTACCTCATCTACGATGAGCAGAATGTGGTGCCGCTCGGTAAAGGCTCTAAGCCAGGGCAAGAACGTCGGCGGCGGCACCACGAACCCGCCTTCACCCTGCACTGGCTCTACGATGACGGCCGCCACATCCTCCGGTGCGACCTGGACCAGGAGAGCCTTTTCGATCCGCTCGTAGCACGCGGTGCCGCACACGTGATCGGCTTGGTCAAACCCGAGCTCACACCGGTATGGATAGGGGAACGGCACCCGATACACTTCGGGGGCGTAGGGCCCCATGCCCGCCTTGTAGGGATGGGTCTTGGAAGTGAGGGTCATCGCCATGAGCGTGCGTCCGTGGAAGGCGCCTTCGAACGCAATGATGCCCTTGCGGCCCGTCGCCAGACGGGCGATCTTGACGGCGTTTTCGACCGCCTCGGCGCCCGAGTTGAAAAACACGCTGGTGGCGGGCCCGCCGCCGGGAAAGCGCGCGTTTAGGCGTTCCGCCAGGCGCACGTAGCTCTCGTAAGGCACCATGGTGAAGTCCGTGTGCAAGAACCGGTCCACCTGCCGGTGGAGCGCTGCCGTGACGAAGTCGTGGCGGTGGCCGACGTTTAACACGCCCACGCCGCCCGTGAGGTCGATAAACGTGTTGCCGTCGATATCGCGAAGCAGCGACCCCTGCGCTTCATCCACGACCACGGGGGTCCAGGTGGACACGGCACGGGGGGTCGCCTTGGCAATCCGATCGAGGACCACCTGGCTTTTCGGACCCGGAACCGTTGTCTTCAAGTCGATGTGACGCTTGGTGGTGGCCATTGCAAGAACTCCCTTCGTGAAGAAACCAGCCGGCGGTTGCTCAATTAGTCGTCGATCTGGGCCCGCTGCAGCTTGCCGCTAAAGTCGACATACACCGACTTCCATTCGCTGAAAAAGTCGATAGCGGCTGTCCCCGCCTCGCGGTGACCATTCCCTGTGTCTCGCGTGCCCCCGAACGGCAGATGAATCTCGGCCCCGGTCGTACCGGCGTTGATGTACACGATGCCGGAAGCGAGATCCCGGATGGCGCGAAACGTCTTCTGCACATCTTGCGTAAAGATGGACGACGACAGACCGTACGCCACCTCGTTGTTGACCTCGATGGCCTCATCCAGGGTGTCCACTGGGATCATGGACAGAACGGGCCCGAAAATCTCTTCTCGGGCGATGCGCATGGTACGGGACACGTCCGCAAACAGGGTCGGAGCATAAAACGCGCCCCGGGACAACTCCCCACTCTCGGCCGGCTCCCCGCCCACGACCAGACGCGCCCCCTCCTTCCGGCCCACTTCCACGTAACCGTGAACCCGCTCACGGGCCTGGCGATGGATGAGGGGCCCCACGTCGGTGGAATCCAAGAGACCGTCTCCGAGCCGGAGCTTTTGGATGCGGTCGGTAAGCCGCGCTTCGAGGGCCGGATATATGCCTCGCTGTACGATAAGACGGGAGCAGGCTGTGCATCGCTGGCCGGTAGTGCCGAATGCACTCCAGAGGATGCCCTCGACGGCCAGATCTAAATTGGCGTCATCCATGACCAGGACGGCGTTTTTGCCGCCGAGTTCAAGAGATACCCGCTTCAGGCCGTAGCCCGCCTTCTCCGCCACATGCCGCCCGGTCTCCACCGAGCCCGTAAACGAAATGAGTTTTACGTCGGGGTGCCCGAGAAGGGCGTCTCCCACTTCGCCTCCCGAGCCGTATACGAGATTGACTACGCCGCCGGGCACACCTGCCTCATGCAGGATCTTCACCATCTCGCCCGCGACCAGCGGCGTGTCACTGGCCGGTTTGAACACCACCGTGTTGCCCAGTACCAGGGCTGGGAACATCTTCCACGACGGAATGGCCGCAGGGAAATTCCAGGGCGTGATAACGGCAGCCACCCCGATGGGGTCCCGCATCGCGAACGCAAACTTGTCCGGAAGCTCCGACGGGGTCGTGTAGCCGAAGCTTCGCCGCCCCTCGCCGCCCATGTAATAGGCCATGTCGATGGCTTCCTGGACGTCGCCGCGGGCTTCGGTCAGCACCTTGCCCATCTCCTGGGTCATGAGCCGCGCCAGTGCCTCTTTGCGCTCCTCCAGGATGCGCCCTACCCGGTAGAGAATTTCACCGCGCTTCGGCGCCGGAGTGAGTCGCCAGCTCTGAAAGGCACGCCCGGCAATCCTGACGGCACGATCAACATCAGACGCATCGGACGACGGGACGTCAGCCAGTTTCTCGCCCGTGGCGGGGTTGAATTTTTCGGTGTACCGACCCGAGGACGGGGCGGTGGCCTTTCCGTCAATCAGGTTCTTGAGCTCCAACAAGCACCCTCCTTGGCCGCCCCCGGGGGCTTATCGCCAGATTTCTCCTTTCATTCTATCCGAACGCCGCTGGACACCGTAACCCCCGGCCGGTCGACGGCACATTTGATCCCGCACGTGCAAAGGCGGCTTCGAGGGACAATCCCCCGAAGCCGCCGGAACGGTCGTCAGTCGACTTGGACCAAGAGGGTGTCGTTCTCACGGCGAACCGGGTAGGTCCGCACGGGCGCGAAGGCGGGATAGTGCACGGCGGCGCCCGTCTCAATGTTAAAGCGGCCACCGTGACGGGGGCACTCGAGAATGCGGCCGTCCTGTGCGCCCTCGCAGAGCGAGGCCTCGGCATGCGTGCACAAATTGTCAATGGCAAAGAAGTCATCCCCGGCTCTCAGAAGACAGAGCTCGATGCCATTCACCACTACCTCGATGGGCAATCCCTCCTGCACCTCATCAACCTGCGCGACGGCCTGCCAAGACGCCATCTTAGCCAATGGCGCCCTCCATCTCGAACTTGATGAGCCGGTTCATCTCAACGGCAAATTCCATGGGCAGTTCGCGTGTGAAGGGTTCGATGAACCCCATCACGACCATGCGCGTGGCCTCTTCCTCGGACAGGCCGCGGCTCATGAGATAGAAGAGCTGCTCTTCGGATACCTTGGTTACGGTAGCCTCGTGTTCCATCTGCACGCGGCTGTCCAGCACTTCCGTGTAAGGAATGGTATCGGAGGTGGACTGCTGGTCAAGAATCAAGGTGTCGCACTTCACGTTGGACTTGGCGCCCTCGACTCCCTTGGCCATGTGCACGAGGCCACGATAGGTGGTCTTGCCACCATGCTTGGAGATGGACTTCGACAGGATGGTAGAAGTCGTGTTGGGCGCGTAATGGTACATCTTGGAGCCCGTGTCCTGATGCTGATCCTTTCCGGCCACCGCGATCGAGAGCACCATGCCGCGGGCGCCTTCGCCGACCAAGTAGACCGATGGATACTTCATGGTCAGCTTGGATCCGATGTTGCCGTCGACCCACTCCATGGTGGCATTCTTCTGGGCCACCGCGCGCTTGGTCACTAGATTGTAGACATTCGGGGCCCAGTTCTGGACGGTGGTGTACCGCATCTGGGCCGATTCCTTGACCAGGATCTCGACGACCGCCGAGTGCAGGGACTCCGAGTTGTATACGGGCGCGGTGCAGCCCTCGACGTAGTGGCCGAAAGAATCTTCGTCCGCAATGATCAGGGTGCGTTCAAACTGTCCCATCTTCTCGGAGTTGATCCGGAAGTAGGCCTGCAGCGGGATCCGGCAATGAACTCCCTTGGGGATGTAGACAAAGGACCCGCCGCTCCAGACGGCCGAGTTAAGCGCCGCAAACTTGTTGTCCTCCGGGGGGATGATGGTGCCGAAATACTCCCGCACCAAATCCGGATATTCCCGTAGGGCCGTGTCAGTGTCGCAGAAGAGCACGCCCTGATCCGCCAGTTCACGGTGAATGTTGTGGTACACGACTTCAGAGTCGTACTGCGCCGACACCCCCGCGAGGAACTTGCGCTCAGCTTCGGGGATCCCGAGCCGTTCGAAGGTGTCCTTGATGGAGGCCGGCACCTCGTCCCACGTGCGGCCCTGCCGTTCCGACGGCCGCACATAGTAGAAGATGTCGTCGAAGTCGAGATGGGAGAGGTCCCCGCCCCAGGTGGGCATGGGCTTCTTCAGGAACACATCGAGCGCGTGCAGGCGGAAGTCACGCATCCAGGCCGGTTCCTGCTTAATGCGCGAGATTTCTTCGACCACTTCGCGCGTAAGCCCGCGCTGAAACTTCAATACGCCGACATCACCGTCGTTGAACCCATACTCGTACTCGTCGTGCAGCTCAAGCTTCTTCGGGGTGGTCGCCATGGCTCGCGCCTCCTTCTTGTGAATTAGTCATCGTGTGGGCGTTCCTGCTTAGGATGCGTCGTTAGGATGCGTCCGACCGGCCTCTACCTCGCTCAGTGCCTGCAAAAGCGCGTTGTGGGCGAGGGTGGCACACTTGACCCGGCTCGCAAAACGCCGCACACCCGCGAGCGAGTTCCAGTCTCCGGGCGGAGGCTCCTCGCTCTTGCCCGTGATGAAGTCGATGAAGCCGCGCGCGGTCTGGCGCGCCTCCGCCACGGGGCGGCCGACAATGCTATCCATCAACATCGAGGCCGATGCCGTGCTGATGGAGCAGCCGTGCCCATCGAAAGCCGCGTCCGTGACCTTCTCGTCGCGCACCTGGAGGTCGACCGTGATGCGGTCGCCGCAGGTGGGGTTGAAAAGGCCCTGACTGGCGCTCGGGTCAGCCAGCCGCCCACGCCGGCGGGGATTCTGGTTGTGGTCCAGGATGACCTCGCGATAAAGCTCATCAAGATCCATGAAAGAACCTCACCGTGTGCTCGAGCCCTTCCACCAGGGCGTCGATATCGTCGGGCTCATTATACAGATAGAAGCTCGCGCGGACGGTGGAGCCGACATCGAGCCAGTTCATCAAGGGCTGGCAGCAGTGATGGCCGGCGCGCACCGCGATGCCTCGAGCGTCCAAGACCTGTGCCACGTCGTGCGGATGAACGCCCTTCAGATTGAAGGCGATAAGGCTGGTACGGGCGTGGTCCGGGCCGTAGATGTCGACCCCGTCCACCTGCGACAGTCGGTTGTAGGCCAGGGCGGCCAGCTCCCGATCGTGGTCGTATATGCGTTCCATGCCCACCTCGGACAGGAACGAGAGGGCAGCGCCGAGACCGATGGCGCCCGCGATGTGGGGCGTACCACCCTCAAAGCGCTCCGGCGGCTCTTTGAAGGTAGAGTGCTCACGCTCCACCTGCTCGATCATCTCGCCGCCAAAGTAGAGCGGCGCCGTCTCGGCCAGAAGCTCACGCTTGCCGTACAGGACACCCACGCCGGTGGGACCCCCGAGCTTGTGGCCCGAAAAAGCAAGGAAGTCGGCGTCGAGAGCCGCCACGTCGACGGGCATGTGCGGAACCGACTGCGCGCCGTCCACGACCATGACCGCGCCCACACGGTGCGCTTCGCGGGCAATTTCGGCGATAGGGTTCACGGTGCCCAGCACATTGGAGGCATGAAACATGGCCACGATCCGGGTGCGCGATGACAGCACCGCCCGCACGGCGTCCAAGCCCACGCTACCATCAGCGTCCAGTTCCACAAACCGCAGACGTGCCCCCGTGCGCGCCGCCACCTGCTGCCAGGGCACCAGGTTGGAATGATGTTCGGCCGGAGTCAACACAATCTCGTCCCCGGGCGCAAGATGCGTGCCGCCGTACCCGTGGGCGACGAGATTGAGCCCCTCGGTCGCCCCGTGTGTAAAGACGATCTCATCCCGCTCGCGCGCATTCAGAAAGCTTCGAACGCGGTCACGCGCTCCCTCGTAGGCGCCGGTCGCCTCCTCCCCGAGCGTGTGCACACTCCGATGCACGTTGGCCGTGTAGTGTTCGTAGTACGCACGCTCCGCGTCGATGGCGGCCTGCGGCTTCAGAGCGGTCGCGGCCGAGTCGAGATAGACAAGCCGGTAGCCGTTTACCTTCCGGCTCAGGACTGGGTACTGATCCCGGATAGTCTTGGTGATCACGACTCACCTCCGAGCTTGGTTTCCACGAGTTCCCGCACGCGCTCTTGTACCGACGCCGGCGCGAGACTCGCGAGGACCGGCTCCAGAAAACCTCGGATAACGACACGCCGCGCTTCTTCGGGTTCGAGTCCCCGGCTTTCGAGGTAGTAGAGCATCGTCGGGTCGACCGGCCCGGCGCTCGCGGAATGGGCGGCGAAGACGTCGTTGTCGTCAATCTGCAGCGACGGGATGGCGTCGGCTCGGGCCTGGTCGGAGAGCATGAGGGTCTGCTCCTTCTGGCGGGCGTCGGAACCTACGGCGCCTTTCTTGATCACACTTTGTCCGGTGAAAACGCTCCGCGCGCGGTCGCCCATGACCCCGCGCGCCAGGATGGCGCTGCGGGTGTGGGGCGCCTCGTGCACGACCTCCGCCGTGTAGTCTTGATGCTGGGAGCCAGTGCCATAAAACACCGTCACGCTCGACATGGACGCGCCAGCGTCCCGGAGGTTGGTGGTGAGGCCCGCCACAGAGAGCGCGCCTCCAAATTCGCCCGTATGCCAGTCGACCCGGGCGTCTTTACCGACCTGGGCCGAACGCCGCAGGAAGGCCTCCGCGCCTGGCGGCAGCTGTTGAATACCGGCTACGGTAACGTGACTGCCTTCGCGCGCCTGCACCTCCATGACTTCGGACACCAGCACCCGGTGCAGATCGGCGGGGTCACCCAGCAGCGTCTCAACGACCGTTACGCGTGCGGCTTCGTCAGCTAGGATAGCCATCCGCGGCAAGTACCCCGGGCTTTCTCCGTCGAGCCAGTGGACGACCGTGATGGGATCCACCACCTCTACCTCCGGCGGGATATAGCAGAAGAGTCCGGGGTGCCAAAACGCGCGATTCAGGGCCGTGTACCGGTCAAAGGCGTCGTTCTGAATCTGGCCCAAAATCTGGCGAACCCGATCTGGATGCTGGGTGAGGGCTACCGCCAGATCCATCACGATCACGCCGGCGGCGGTCTGGGCCGGGGTGAGCGCGACGTCGGCCGTGCCGGCAGGGGTCAGGAGAACCGTGGCGGCGGCGCGGACGCCGGCCGGGACCGGTCCGGGCCGGCGCTCCAGATACGGAATGGCCTCCAGGCGGCGGCCGGTAAGAGGCGTCCGTGGGCGCTCGGGAATCGGCATCCCTTCATAGAGGGTCAGCGATCGCTGGCGTTCGGCCCGATGCCACGCGGGCTCGGTCGCAAAGAATTCCTGCTGACGCACCCGAAGCTCGGAGGAAACGGCGGTTGCGGCCGAAGTTTCCACGCTACACCTCCTCCCGGATCCACTCGTAGCCTCGCTGTTCCAGATCGGCGGCGAGCTCGGGACCGCCGGACCGGACGACCCGGCCGTCGAACATGATGTGGACGACGTCGGGCGTCACGTAGTTCAGGATGCGCTGATAGTGGGTGATGAGGAGCATCCCGAGGTCCGGGCCGCGCATGGCCTCAACCCCTTCGGACACGATGCGCACGGCATCGATGTCAAGTCCGGAGTCGATTTCGTCCAAGACGGCGATCCGCGGCTTCAAGAGCAGCATCTGTAAGATCTCGTTGCGCTTCTTCTCACCGCCGGAGAAGCCTTCATTCAAATACCGATTAGCAAAGCTGTGATCGATGTGCAGTACGTCCATCGCCCGGTCAAGCTCATCGCGGAAGTCTTTCAGGCGGATGGGCTCGGTCTCCGTACGGCGGGCGTTGATGGCCGCGCGCAGAAAGTTGGCGGTGGTCACACCCGACACTTCGTAGGGATACTGCATGGCCAGGAACAGGCCGAGGCGCGACCGCTGGTGGGTTTTGAGCGCCAGCACATCCTCCCCGTCAAGGGTCACCCGGCCGCTCGTCACCTGGTAGCGGGGATGGCCCATCAACGTCTGCGCGAGCGTGCTCTTGCCGGTGCCGTTCGGTCCCATCACGGCGTGGACCTCACCGCCCCGTACGACCAGCGACAGCCCCTTCAAGACCGGGGTGCCGTCTACGCTGACGTGGAGATTGTCGATGACCAGTTCCGGTGCCGCCATGCCTGCCTCCTCATATCCGACTACTTTGCTAGGTTTTCGCGTTCCCTAGTCTACGCCCGTGGGCCGAAAAGTCAACGTCACGTCCATCGCGCGCGGTCATCCGCTATAATGCGGCCATTAGCATGCCGCGAGCGCGCTCACTATCCGGCGGAGGGAGCATGGCGCCGTGATCGATGCGCTCAGACCCCGGCTGTTGGTGCCGTCGTTGTTGGCCGTGGACCTTGATAGACTGCGCCACCGAGGTATCGAGGGTCTCATCCTCGACCTCGATAACACGGTGGTGCACTGGGATCGGGATGCGACGGCCCCCGAATTCGCCGCGTGGATCGAGCGAGCCAAAGAGGGTGCGTTTCGCATGTGTCTCGTGTCCAATAGCCTCGGGCCCCGCGTCGCGCGTTTCTCGGCGGAGCTCGATATTCCCGCTATTGCCCGCGCCGCGAAGCCGCGGCGCCGCTCCTTCCGTCAGGCCATGGAGATTATGGGCACCACGGCCGAGCATACGGCCGTAATTGGCGACCAGATCTTCACGGATGTCCTGGGCGGAAACCGCCTACATCTTTTCACGGTGCTGGTGACACCGCTGAGCCCGCTGGAGTTTTGGACAACTCGGATGCTTCGCCGGGTGGAGCATCTTGTGGTCCCGGGTCGGAAGACCGAGCGTGAATGAATTGCGCGGGTTTGCGGTGCTGGGCCACCCCATCGGACACAGTCTGTCACCGCGCATCCACGACGCGGGTTTTCGTGCACGGGGCCTCGAAGACTGCCGCTACGTGGCCGTCGACGTACCCCAGCCGGAATCCTGGGCAGACGTGGTGAAGACCCTCCGGCAGGACGGGTTCTGGGGTTTCAATCTGACCCGGCCGCTGAAGGAGCTGGTGGCCTCCTCATCGCGTCTCACCACCCGCGACCGCTGGGCGGTGGCCACCGGCGCCGTGAACACTCTGATGGTGCGCGGGAGCGATGCGACGGGCGTCTGGTCCGGTGCCAACACCGATGCGCCGGCCTTCCTACAGAGCGTGGAGGCCCGTTCCCTCACGCCGCGCACCGCACTGGTGTTCGGCTCGGGCGGCGCTGCTCGGGCGAGCCTGGCCGCGCTCGAAGCGGCCGGTGCCGCCGTGACCCTCGCGGCCCGCCGACCCCCACGGTTTCCGGTCCGCTGGGTGGACATGGAGGCGGGCCTTTACGCGGCCCGGGACGCTGAGCTGGTGGTCAACGCCACCCCCGTCGGTCAGGCCGGGGAAGGTTCGTGGTCCAGGCTTCCCGTGTTTTCTGCCGGGCAGACGGTGGTGGACTGGGTGTACGCCCCGCCGGCCACCCCTTTTTTGCAGGCCGCCGCCGCGGGAGGTGCCCGGTGCATCGGCGGGATTGAGCTCTTGGTGCGGCAGGCGGCGCTGGCTTGGGTGCATTGGTTTGGGGAAGCGGGGCCGCTTGCGGCCATGGGCCGGGCCGTGGGGTGGGACCCCCCATGATGGCCTGGGAACGAGCGGTCCTGGCGGCGCTCTTGGCCGGTGGAGTCGGGTTCCTGGCGCTCGGGAGTCCACGCACTTTGGGTGTCGAGCGGTCAATTCCGTCGGGGGTGCGCCTGGCGGGCACCGTTTTGGCCCTGTTGGCGGGTGGGCTCTACGTCCTTACGGGCGGTGCGGTCGCGGTGGTGACGGCCTGGGCCTCCGTACTGGCCGCGATGGCTGACATTGTGGACCGGGTCATTCCGCATCGCTGGGTGCTGCTGCTGGCGTTAACGGGTGTGGTCCGGATGGGCATGGGTTCTTTGGTCTGGCTTCCGACGATGGTCCTGGCGGCCGCCCTGGGCGCCTTCTTCCTGGTCGTCTACATCGTGCTGCGCGGAGGGATCGGGTTAGGTGACGTGAAGCTGGCGACCGCCATGGGAATCGGCCTCGGATGGCCGATCGGCCTCGATGCGGTCGTCTATGGCCTCCTGGCAGGCGGTCTGTGGGGTGCGCTGCTCTTGGTGCTCCGGCGCGCCCGGGCACGGGACAGCATCGCGTTTGGGCCCTTTCTAGCGCTGGGGGTGCTGATTGCCCTCCTGGTACGTCCGGGCTGAGCTGCAGGAGCTGTTCGCGACCGGCGAGAACGCTGGGAAGGCCCGAGGTTCAAGGAGCCCTGGAGGCGATGGGAGGGATAGCATTGGGATGGCGCTGGCTCACGGCAGGAGAGTCACATGGACCCGGGCTGGTTGGCATTGTCGAGGGGGTGCCCGCGCGAATGGCGTTGGCGCGGGAGGACATCGACCGTGATCTGGA
Organism: Bacillota bacterium; assembly: GCA_021818685.1. Classification (GTDB taxonomy): domain Bacteria; phylum Bacillota; class Sulfobacillia; order Sulfobacillales; family JAIMBI01; genus JAKATP01. Next base: position 15,195 of record JAKATP010000016.1, read on the forward strand.
GCGACGCCAGAAGGGTTACGGACGCGGCAAGCGCATGGCGATCGAACAGGATCGGGTCGAGGTGTATGGTGGCATCCGCCACGGCTATACGCTCGGCTCGCCGGTTGCCTTCCTGGTGCGGAACCGGGATTTTTCCCATTGGACGGAGGCCATGTCGCCTGACCCGGCCCCCACTCACCGCATCGTGACGCGGCCCCGGCCCGGGCATGCCGACCTTGTGGGGGGACTCAAATATGGTCATCGGGATCTCCGCAATGTCTTGGAGCGGGCGTCGGCCCGTGAGACGACGATGCGCGTGGCGCTGGGAGCGGTCGCGCGAACCTTTCTGGCCGCCCTCGACATCCGCGTGGTCGGCCACGTGATCAGCCTAGGCGACGTGAGGGCGCCCGATCGGATCTATATGGAAGAAGAGTTTACCCGCGCGGAGGATTCCCCGGTGCGCGTGATTGATCCGGCAAGCGAAGCGGCGATGATGGCGGCCATTGATCGCGCACGCGCAGCCGGAGACACGCTTGGCGGTCAGGTAGAGGTGTGCGCTTTCGGACTTCCGGCGGGTCTTGGCAGCTATGTGCAGTGGGACCGCCGTCTCGAGGCCGACTTGGCCTCCGCCATGCTCTCAATTCAGGCCTTCAAGGGGGTCGAGGTGGGGGCCGGCTTCCGCCAGAGTGCCGAGCCCGGTTCCGCCGTGCACGACGAGATCTTCTGGACGGAGGGGCGGGGATTCTACCGGGAGAGCAATCGCGCGGGCGGTCTTGAGGGCGGAGTCACCACGGGCATGCCGCTCGTGGTACGAGCCGCCATGAAACCTCTGTCCACTCTCATGAAGCCGCTGCGGAGCGTCGATGTCGAGAGCAAGGATGCGTATCTGGCGCAGGTGGAGCGTTCCGATGTCACGGCCGTGCCTCCGGCCGTGGTGGTGGCCGAAGCGATGATGATGCATGTGCTGGCCGCCGCGACCCTAGAGAAATTCGGCGGTGACAGCCTGGAGGAAATCCGTGAGCGGGTCGAGCACTGGCGCGAGACGACGCGCCGCTTCTAGACCGGTGCTGCTAATGGGGTTCATGGGGGCGGGAAAGTCCACGGTCGGACCGCTCCTCGGCCGCCGGCTGGGATTTTCTTTCGTCGACCTTGACACGGCCGTCTCCGAGCACTTCCAGAGTCCCGCCAACGAGCAGCTGGCAGCGATGGGCGAACGGGAATTTCGGAGGCGGGAGGGCGTGGTGCTCGAGGACGTGTTGCAGGTTCGAAACCTGGTGGTGGCCCTCGGCGGGGGCACGGTAACGGACGCGCGGAGCCGCCTGATCATTCGCGCCCATCGCGGATGTCTTTTATGGCTCGACGTTGATTGGCCGACCGTGGCGCACCGGCTTCGAGGTTCCACGCGGCCGCTGTGGCAGGGGAGCGACTGGGAGCGGCGCCTGCTGTTTGACCGGCGCCGGGCACTTTATGCTGCGCTGGCCGAGGTGCGCGTCGACGCGCGCCAGGACGCCTTGACCGTCGCGGCGGAGGCGCATCGGGATCTGGAGGCGCAGCGTGTGGTCTGAAGAGCTCACGATGGGCGGGACGATAGGTCGGATCGTTGGCGGTGCCGGTGCGCTGGCCGCCGAGCTGGCGAAACTGGCCGGGGGTGACCTCGGACCGGTTGGTCTCCTCATCGGGGACGCCGGGGTGCCGCCCGAACTGATGGCCTGTGTGCGGAGGACACTGGCGGGTGGAGCCGTGCATGTCAAGGAACTGGTGATTCCCGGCGGTGAGGCCGGCAAATCCTGGCCTGTGATATCCTCGATTTACGATGCCGCCCTCGATGCGGGCGTGACCCGGGACGGATGGTTTCTGGCCGTCGGAGGTGGGGCCCTGTCTGACGCGGCCGGCTTCGCCGCGGCGACTTTTCTGCGCGGAATCCGCTGGGCCGTGGTACCGACGACCCTCTTAGCGCAGGTGGACGCTGCGCTCGGAGGCAAGACCGCCATCGATTTGCCTCAGGGGAAAAATCTGGTGGGCGCCTTTCATCTTCCGTCCTGGGTCGCGATTGACCCGTGCGTGCTGGAGTCGCTCCCACGGCGGGAATGGCGTTCGGGGTTCGGTGAGGTGTTGAAGTGCGGCCTGCTCATAGGCGGACCGGTGTGGCAACGGGTACAGGAGGTCCGCCCCGGCTGGGAGGCGCCCGCGGAGATGAGCGAGCTGGCCGAAGCTTCCGCGCGCCACAAGTGTCAGGTCGTCGCGCGCGATCCGTACGAAGTGGGTGAGCGGGTGACGCTCAACCTAGGCCACACGATTGGTCACGCCTGGGAGCAGGCGTCCCGGTACTCCGGACCCCGTCATGGGGAGGCGGTGGGGGTCGGGTTGCTGGCCGCGCTCCGCCTGTCGGAACGGGTACTCCGGCTGGACCCGGCGGTACGGACCTCGGTGATGGAGGTGCTCAGGCGATGGGAGATGCCGGTGCGCCTTCCCGCTGCGGCCCATGATGGGATTCTGCGCGCCCTGGCACGGGACAAGAAGATGCGGGACGGGGTACTCCACTGGGTGCTCCTGCGGGCGCCCGGGGACCCGGTGGCGATGTCCGTGGGCATAGATTTGGTGGAAGAAACCCTCCGGGAGCTCGAGGAGTAGACAGCGGTACGGACGACGGTGGAAGAAGGGGCGCGCGTCGTGGGGAATAACGGCCGGGGGATGGGCGAAGCGGAAGGAGAGCCCCTGCGCACGCCGCTTTACGAGTGGCATGTGGCGCATGGGGCCCGGATGGCGGCGTTCGGTGGGTACGTCATGCCCATGGAATATAAGAGCATCTTGCGCGAACATCAGAGTGTCCGGACCGCGGTGGGAATCTTTGATGTGTCGCACATGGCGGAGTTCTGGGTGACGGGGGATGGCGCGGCCGCCTACCTCGACCGGCTGGTGACCAACTGGCCTTCCCGATTGGAAGTGGGTCATGCTCTCTACACGCCCATGTGTTACCCGGATGGAGGCACCGTCGATGATCTGCTGATCCTGCGCCTCGGCGAGGATCGGTTCTTGCTGGTGACCAACGCGGCCAATCACGACGACGATGCCGCCTGGCTACAGGCCAATAATCTCTGGCCCGCGCGGGTCGACATCGCGGATGTGTCGCGAGCCGTGGGACTCATCGCTGTACAGGGGCCCGACGCTGTGCGCCTAGTCTCTTCGCTGGCCACCTCGCCGGTCTCCGATCTGCCAGGCTTCGGCCTACGCGAGGATGTCGAGGTGGCCGGCATCCGGACTATCGTCTCGCGCACCGGCTATACAGGGGAAGATGGTTTTGAGATCTACGTTCCGGAGACCGGGCACGAGACGCTCGCGGTATGGGAGGCCCTCGCGGCAGCCGGAGCGGTTCCCGTCGGGCTGGGCGCCCGCGATACGCTGCGTCTCGAAGCGCGGCTACCCCTCTACGGTCACGAGCTCTCCTCTGAGATTACCCCGCTCGAAGCCGGGCTCAGCCCCTTCGTGAAGTGGGAGAAGCCGGACGACTTCGTGGGGCGTGAGGCCCTGTGGCGTCAGAAAGAGGCTGGGCTTACACGACGGCTGGTGGGCTTGAAGGTGGAGGGTGGCATCGCGCGCGCCGGTTACCCGGTACACAGCCCGGAAGCGGGCGCACACGGTGTCGGCCTGGTGACATCCGGCAGCCATTCGCCGACCCTTGGGGTTCCCATCGCGCTAGCGCTGGTCCCCGTGGCGTGGGCCAAAGTGGGAACGGAGCTCCAAGTTTCCATCCGGACGCGGACGGTGCCGGCGCGCGTGGTGCGGCTTCCCTTTTATCGGCGAGAGGCGGTGTAGACGGTGCAGGTGAAAGACGGACTCCGCTATACGCGGGAGCATGAGTGGCTGGATGGACAGGGACGGGTGGGCGTCACCGATTACGCTCAGGGTCAGCTGGGCGATGTGGTCTTCGTCGAGCTGCCGGCGGTGGGTCAGCGCGTCCGGCAAGGCGAGAGCCTCGGGGTCGTGGAGTCGGTCAAGTCGGTGTCGGACCTCTATTGTCCCGCCACCGGAACGGTGGTGGCGGTGAACGAGCAGCTCGCCGAACGGCCTGAGCTGGTCAATCAGGACCCCTTCGGCGACGGGTGGCTGGTGCAGCTGGACCTTGAGGGTGAGCCGGAGGGGCTCTTGTCTGCCGACGACTATCGCGGATTCATCGAGGAGTAACATGCGCTACATTCCGCATACCCCCAAAGACGTGGCCGAGATGCTGGAGGGGCTTCAGCTCGATTCGGTGGACGCGCTCTTTTCCGACATCCCCGAGGCGGCCCGGCTGAGCCGCCCGCTGGATGTCCCCGGGCCTCTGACCGAGATGGAACTGGAAACCACGTTTGAACGCACGGCGGCCCGAAATCTGAGCACGTCCGCCGCACCGTCCTTCTTGGGCGGGCAGTTCTATGACCGGTATGTGCCGGCCGCCGTGGCGGCTCTGGCCTTTCGGGGCGAGTTCGCGACGGCGTATACCCCATACCAGCCCGAACTGTCGCAGGGCACGCTGGTGTCGATCTTCGAGTTTCAGACGATGATCGCCGGACTCACCGGGATGAACGTCGCCCAGGCTTCTATGTATGACGGAGCCTCGGCCGTGGCGGAGGCCGCCTTGATGGCGCTCTCCACGGTGCGGCGGGGGACCGTGGTGGTGGACGATGGGGTATTCCCGGATGTTGAGGCCGTGGTGCGGACGTACGTCACGGCGCGCGGCGGAACGGTCCGACGGCGGACCACCGAGCCGTGGGAGTCCGTACTCGGCCGTGATGTGGCGGCGGTCATCCTCCCAAACCCCGACGTGTTCGGGGTCGTGCATGACTGGACCCCGGTCACGGAACTGGCGCGGTCTTTGGGCGTCCTGTCCGTGGCCGTGGTGGAGCCGGTGAGCCTGGCTCTCGTAAGGCCGCCGGGGGACATGGGCTTTGACGTGGCGGCGGGGGAGGGACAGCCGCTCGGGAACCATCTCCAGTACGGCGGTCCGAGCTTCGGGTTTTTCGCCGTGAGCGAGCCGCTCATCCGGCGAATTCCAGGGCGGCTTGTGGGTATGAGCCACGACGTGGACGGCCAGCGTGGCTTCGTGCTGACCCTACAGGCTCGCGAGCAGCACATTCGGCGGGAACGGGCGACATCCAACATCTGCTCCAACCACTCCCTAAACGCCCTGCAGGCCACCATTTACTTGGCCTTGCTAGGACCGGAGGGGCTTCGGGAGGTGGCCCGACTCTCCGCGGCCAAGGCCCGGTATTTGGTTCAGGGCCTCGCGCCGCTCGGCATTGTTCCGGCGCGCGAGGGGCCGTACCTGTTCGAGGTGGCCCTGAGGCTACCGGCGCCGGCCGCGGAACTGAACCATCGCCTCCTGTCCGCGGGCATCGTAGGTGGGTATGACATGAGCCGCTGGCGAGACGAATGGAGGGGACTGTGGCAGGTGGCTGTCACCGAGAGGCGCACCCGTGCCGAGCTTGATGCCATGATCGAGGAGGTGCGCGCTTGGACATCCCGCTGATCTTTGAACGCTCGCAGCCAGGGCGCCGGGGGGTTCGCTTTCCGGATCCAGATGTGCCAGTCTTCGACGAGGCGAGCGCCCTTCCGCCTGAGCTCCGGCGAACGTCTCCGCTGGGACTGCCGGAAGTGGCGGAGAATGACGTCGTGCGGCATTACACCGGCCTCTCGCAGCTCAATTACGCGATCGACAAAGGCTTTTATCCCCTCGGCTCCTGCACGATGAAGTACAACCCCAAGGTCAACGAGTGGGTCGCGTCGCTGCCGGGCTTCTTGGACATCCACCCTCTGCAGCCGGAGGAGACTGTGCAGGGCATGCTGGAGGTGCTGTGGACGCTGGAACAGGTTCTGGCGGAGATTGCGGGCATGGACGCGATCACCTTGCAGCCGGCGGCCGGAGCCCACGGCGAACTCACGGGCATCCTCATCATCCGGCGCTACCTCGAGGAGCGCGGGGAGCAACGGCGGACGGTACTGGTGCCTGATTCCGCCCATGGCACCAATCCCGCCACGGCGTCCATGGCCGGCTTCAACGTCGGCGTGCTGCCCTCGAATGCGCGCGGGGGAGTGGACGTCACGGCACTTCGGCAGCTGGTGGGGCCGGACACCGCCGCCATCATGCTGACCAATCCCAACACCCTCGGTCTCTTCGAGGAGGACATTTTGGAGATTGCCGCCATCGTGCACCAGGCTGGGGGACTCGTGTACTACGATGGCGCCAATGCCAATGCCATCTTGGGGCGCACCCGGCCGGGTGATATGGGGTTCGACGTCGTCCACCTGAACCTCCACAAGACGTTTTCCACGCCTCACGGCGGAGGAGGCCCCGGCGCCGGTCCGGTGGGCGTCAAGCGTCACCTAGAGCCCTATCTGCCGGGCCCGCGCCTCGTTCGCCGCGACGACGGCCAGCTCGTGTGGGAACACGACCGGCCTCAGTCCATCGGCAAGGTGCGGTCCTACTACGGGAACGCGGGCATCCTCGTTAGGGCGCTCGCCTACATCGAGAGTCACGGGCCCGAGGGCCTCTTGCAGGTGGCAGACATGGCGGTGCTGAACGCCAACTACCTGAAGCGGAAGCTGAAGCCAGGGTATCCGACCGCCTACGATCGCACCGTAATGCACGAGTTTGTGCTGTCTCTGTTCGGACAAAAAGAACGCGGGGCGAGCGCACTCGACGTGGCCAAACGCCTAATTGACTATGGATTCTACCCGCCTACGGTGTACTTTCCCCTGGTGGTTCCGGAAGCCATGATGGTGGAGCCCACGGAAACAGAGTCGAAAGAGACGCTTGACGCGTTTTCGGAGGCCATGCTCCGCATCAACGAGGAGATTGAGCAATCGCCGGATCTCGTGCAGGAAGCTCCGCACAACACGCCCGTGCGTCGGCTGGATGAGGCGGAGGCCGCGCGGCGTCCCCGGCTCCGTTGGCGGCCCGACTGAAGGAAGGGGAACGACTGTGAGCACACTCGCGACCACCGATCCGGAAATCTACGCGGCCATCCGGGGGGAGCTCGGGCGCCAGGAGGAGCATCTGGAGCTGATCGCATCCGAGAACTGGACCTCGCCTGCCGTGCGGGAGGCCATGGGGTCGATCATGACCGACAAGTACGCGGAGGGATATCCCGGCCACCGTTACTACGGAGGCTGCGAGTGGGTCGACGTAGCCGAACAGTTGGCCCAGGAGCGGGTGAAGGCCCTTTACGGGGCACCGTTTGCGAACGTGCAGCCACACGCGGGAGCCCCCGCCAACACAGCGGCGTACATGGCCGTGCTGAGCCCCGGTGACACCATCATGGGCATGACCCTTGACCAGGGCGGGCATCTCACCCACGGGTCACCGGTCAATTTCTCCGGGAAGTACTTTAAGGTGATAGGGTACGGCGTGGACCCCGCCAGCGAGCGCATCGATCTGGCCGAGGTGGCGCGCATTGCGGACGAGTACCGGCCCCGTCTCATCGTCGCCGGCGCGACGGCCTATTCGCGCGTCATAGATTTTGCGGGCTTTCGACAGGTGGCGGATGGGGTCGGCGCCCTCTTGCTGGTGGACATGGCGCACATTGCCGGACTCGTGGCGGCGGGCGTTCATCCGAACCCCGTGGGGGCGGCCCACATCGTCACGTCGACCACCCACAAGACGCTGCGGGGTCCGCGGGGCGGGTTTATCCTGTCCGGCGACGAGGAACTGGCACGGCAGATTGACCGGGCCGTGTTTCCGGGGCTGCAGGGCGGTCCCTTGATGAACATGGTGGCGGCCAAGGCCGTCGCGTTCAAGGAGGCGTCCACCCCGGCCTTCCGAGAGTACCAGCAGCAGGTGGTCAAGAACGCCCGCCGGCTCGCCTCTGTCCTCCAGCAAGGCGGACTCCGTCTCGTGTCAGGCGGTACCGACAATCATCTCATGCTGGTGGATGTGCGACCGCTCGGGGTGACGGGCCGCCAGGCTCAAAGCCGTCTGGCGGCCGTGCATATCACGGTCAACAAGAACACCATCCCGTACGATCCGGAAAAACCCGCTGTGGCGTCGGGAATTCGCATCGGGACGCCCCAGGTTACGACGCGGGGACTTCGTGAAGCAGACATGGAGGTGATGGGAGGCCTCATCCTGGAGGCCCTCGGCACCCACGACGCCCGGGCGCAGGAGCGTATCCGCGACAAGGTGGGCGAGCTCGCACGGCACTTTCCCCTGCCGGGGGTGCAGTAATGCGGGTGGCGATCGTGAACGGGCCGAATCTAGGGCAGCTCGGATGCCGTGAACCGTCGCTTTATGGAACCGAGACTCTGTCTGGCATCCTTGCGCGTGTGAGAGCGTACGCGGCCGAGCGAGACGTCGAGGTAGAAGACTTTCAGAGCAATCATGAAGGGGCGCTTATCGACTTTCTTGAGGAGCGGGGTCCGCTCCTGGATGGGGTGGTGCTGAATGCCGGGGCACTGACCCATTACGGTTTGTCGCTCCGCGATGCCGTAGCGGCACTCCGATGTCCGGTGGTGGAGGTGCACCTCACCAATGTGCACCGTCGCGAACCATTTCGTCGGCGCTCTGTTCTGAGTGCTGTCAGCGCGGGGCAGATCGTGGGGTTCGGCGCCCCCGGGTACCTACTCGCCATCGACGGGCTTCTGGCCCTGCACGCGCGGGGAGTCGATGCGGCAACTTCGAACAAGGGAGGCGAGGCACCGTGATCTCAAGCAACGATTTTCGAAACGGCGTGACCATCGAATACGACGGGCAGGTCTGGCAGGTCATCGACTTCCAGCATGTCAAGCCCGGTAAGGGCTCGGCATTCGTGCGGACCAAGCTCAAGAACCTCCTGACCGGCGGCACGGTCGAGCGGACTTTCAACGCGGGGGAGCGGGTGGCGGCCGCACGGGTGGAGCGGCGAGAGATGCAGTATCTCTACCAGAATGGCAGCGAATACATCTTCATGGACACGGAAAGTTTTGAGCAGATGGGGTTGTCTGCCGATCAATTGGGCGAGGGCACCAAATATCTGAAGGAGAACATGGTTTGCTACGTCATGCTGTATAACGGTCTGGCCATCGGCGTGGAGCTGCCCAATTCTGTGGAGCTCGGCATCGTGGAGACCGATCCCGGCCTCAAAGGTGATACGGCGGCCGGCGGTACCAAACCGGCCACGACGGAGACCGGTGCAGTCGTGCGCGTCCCGTTGTTTTTAAACACCGGCGACCGGATTTTAGTGGACACCCGCACCGGCCAGTATCTGGGACGCGCCTGAGCATCCGCGGCCGTATGGAACAGGCGGCGCCCGCACACGTTACCCGCGAGAGAATTCGCCGGGGAGGTGGCCGGATGTCTGAGGTGCGGCGACAGGTGGCGCGACTGGCCAGTCTCAGCGCCCGCTACGATCTGGCGGACGCGGGGCGCGAGGGTAAAGTGCTGAACGAGGTGATAAAGCTCCTGCGAGAGATGGCTCTGGAGCTGGACGAGGTGGTGCAGAACCAGCGCGAGATTGAGGAGTACGTCGAAGACATCGACAATGATCTCCTGTTTTTGGAAGACGCGGTAAGCGACGAGGATGCGGACGACGAGCGCTTCGACGGCGACGGGGCGGACCTGGGCGACGAAGGCGGAAGCGATTTGGACGGGGAGACCTACGTCGAGTTGACCTGCCCGCGCTGCGACGAGGCCTCGTACTTTGCCGAACATCTCTTCTCCGAGGACGCCGTCGAGCTGTCTTGCCCCCATTGCGGTTATGTGGTCTTTGACTCTGCAGCCGATGAGCTCGTCACCGACGACGAGGAACCGGAAGAGGCTATCTTCTCCCAGTAAAGCGCATGTTTGCGTCTCTTGTTGGCCCCGGGCGCTGCCCGGGGCTCTTTTCTGCCTGGTCTAAACGCGAGGCCCGTCCCATACCCTCCACTGAACCTGTGAACCTGTGAACCTGGGAACCTGGGAGACAAAAGCACCTTTGTCGACACACGGAAACCCTGACGGTCAAGGTGGCGGCCGCGTATCCGCTCGGGGGCGCCATACCGCGGTGACCCAGATCGTGGTGGGTGCTCGGGGTCGGCGAGGAGTCCGAGATGAGACGGAGGGGTGCACGATGTTGTGGCCCGAGCGGCTGATCGTGGGACTCATGCCAGCCCGGGTGCAAGATGCCCTGGCCGCGCTTCCCGATGAGCGGTGGCTGACGCTTGAAGAAGTCCGGGTCCGGGCTGATCGGCCGGTGGGTCTCTACGGGCACGACTGGTACATGTGGCTCGGGCCGGAGGGGGTGGTGCGGGACCCGCAAGGTGGGCTGACCGTGTCTCGCCTGGAGCTCGAACTGATGGTGGAGATGATGGCCGCGCGCTCGCTCCATGGACATGCGGAGGAATTAGCCCAAGGCTATCTCACGGTGACAGGCGGACACCGGGCAGGTGTGGCTGGGCGGGCGGTCGTCGTTCGGGGAGAGGTGACCACGACCCGCGACTGGGTCGGCGTGAACCTGCGCATTGCGCGGGCCGTAGAGGGTGCGGCAGGCGCGGTACTGGCTGCCCTCGGAGGCAAGCGCCTCGCGACCTTCCCGCCCCCGTCCATCTTGCTCCTCAGTCCGCCTCGGGGTGGCAAGACCACCGTGCTGCGCGATCTGGTGGGGGCGTTCTCGCGACGGGGATTGCGGGTCGGAGTGGTCGACGAACGGCGTGAGATTGGAAACGGAGGTCCCCCCGTCGGCTTTGATTTGGGGCCGCACACCGATCTCCTGGACGGCTGGCCGAAGGCGCCCGGCGTGGAAGCTGCCGTCCGGTCGCTGGGGCTCGATCTGGTGGCGGTCGACGAGATCGGCAGTCGGGAGGACGGACGCGCGGTGCGGCTCGCCCGTCGGTCGGGCGTCGCCGTGCTCGCTACCGCCCACGCCCGAGACGTCGAGGCAGCCCGCCGCCACCCTCTCTTGCAGGCCGCGTTCGTTGACCGAGTGTTTGACTTTGCCGCCGAGTTGCAGCGGGGCCGCACTCCGGGGGAACTCCGGAAGCTGGTGGCCCTGACATGACTCCGGCCGATCTGCGGCTCCCGGGAGCCCTCTTTCTCACCGTTCTCGGTCTGCAGGCGGGCGGATTCGCGGAAACCCCCTATCGGCGGCGGCTTCAGGCTCTTCGCGGCTGGGTTCTGGCCCTCGAACGAGTGGAATCCGAGATCCGGCACGGACGGCGCGACTTGGAGCAGGCGCTTCGGCTGGCAGCGCAGGATGCACCGGAGACGGTCGCGGCGGCTCTCGGTCAATTCGCGGAGGGGACCGGGGAGCTTTTGTCGACAGCGGCGCTGTGGGAACGGGCGCTCGCGTGCGATGAAGACTTGCGAGCGGAAGACCGTGCGGTGCTGGCCGTACTGGGACCCGTGCTGGGACGCTATGCGCCCGAGGAGCAGGGGCGGCATCTGGCGGCCGTCCGCCAGACCCTCGGGAGACTGGAACGCGACGCCGACAGCGCCTTAAAATCCCGGGGCCGCGCGGTCCGCGTTCTTTTGGGCTTGTGCGGTGCGGCGCTTGCGATCCTGGTGGTTTAGGGGCGGGAGGAAGAGCATGCCACAGATCGACCTCATCCTGCGCCTGGCCGGCATTGGTTTCTTGGTGGCCATTGCCTACGAGATCTTGGACCGGATTAACCGCAAGGATCTGGGGAATCTGGTCGCGGTGGGTGGGGCGGCGGTCATGCTGCTGATGGTGGTGCAGGTCCTGGGGGAGCTCTTCAAGAGCGTCCTCACCCTCTTTCACCTGTAGACGACGATGGCGCTTGCGATGCGAGTCGCCGGCATTGGACTCGTGACGGCCGTTTTGCTGAGCGCGCTTGGCCAGTTCCAGCAGAGGGGTTTGCAGACGGCGGTTCGGCTGGGCGCGGTGGCCGTGGTCCTGGCAGTGATCCTGGCCCCCCTGGCGGAGGTGCTGGCGGCCTTAGATCGGCTGACGGCAATCGCGCACGTCCGGGGGCTCTACCTGGGAGTGCTGTTGAAGGTTCTCGGAATCGCGTACCTCACCACCATCGGCGCATCCCTTACGGCAGATCTGGGCGAGTCGGCGCTGGCGGCCAAGATCGAACTCGCGGGCAAGATCCTGATCCTGGTCCTGGCCGTTCCGGTGTTAGGTGGGATCATGGCGCTCCTGTTGAACATCCTGCCTCGGTGAGGGTGAGAAAGGAGAGAAGCGGACATGATCCGGTGGGCTGCCGTGCTGCTGCTCTTGATGACGGTTCTGACCGTTTCCCGGCCTGCCCGCGCCGCCGGACTGGGAAACGTCACCAGCCGTCAGTTGACGGCGTTGAATCCGACCAGCCTCGAGCACTATCTGTCGAATCTGGGGCGGCAATATCCGAGCGCACCGGCCCTGTCTCTGCGCCGCATTGCGACCGACCTCGCTCACCGTCGGAACCCCCTCTCACTCACGGGCCTCGGCCGTGCCCTCGGGGAAGCGCTGGGCGGCGACCTCCTTCGGGAGGGCCGCATCCTGGGTCTTCTGCTGGTGCTTACGGTGGCGGGCGCGGTGCTCTCGCGACTCAGTGACGCCTTCGCGGGCCGCGAGGTGGCGGAGGTGGCCAATCTGGTCGTGCTGGCCGCACTGGTGGGGGTGGCGGTCTCATCGTTTCGGGTGGCCGTGGGGGCGGTGTCCGGCATGATTGACGCGGTCGTGCATTTGATGGAGGCCACCATTCCGGCCGTCTTGGTATTGATGGCGGGCAGTGGCGCGATCGCATCGGCCGGGATGATGCGGCCGCTCTTGATCATGACGGTGAACATGGTGGCCCTGGCGGCCAAGGGGTTTGTACTGCCGCTCGTCCTTCTGGCGGTGGTGGTCGAAGTGCTGGCCGCGTGGCTCCCGCGCTATCGTCTCGCACAACTGGCGAACCTCTTAAAACAGATGGCCATCTTCAGCCTTGGAGGACTCCTGTCGCTCTTTTTGGCGGTTTGTGCGATGGAGAACATCGCAGGCCGCATGGCCGATGGACTCGCTCTGCGGACCAGCAAGTTTCTGGCCAACGCCTTTTTGCCCGTGGTTGGCAAGATGTTTTCCGACGCCATGGATGTCGTACTGCGCTCGTCCGGGCTCCTCCTGGGCGCTGTCGGCATGACCGTCGGGCTCGCCCTCATCGTCATCGTGCTATTTCCCGTACTGAAGGTCCTAGCGATGCTTCTCATGTTTCGTCTGGGGGCGGCGGGCGCGGAACCCCTGGGCGTGGAGGGTGTGACCCGGACTCTGACTGTGATGGCAAACGGTCTCGGGCTCTTGGTGAGCGTGGCCGCTGCGGTCGGACTCATGTTCTTCTTGGTGGTGACGGTCGTGGTGGCGTCGGCTAGTGGCGTGGCGCCATGACCGCAGCCATTGCCGGTTGGGTACGGACACTGCTTGCCCTGGCCGTGGTCGGAAACGTGGTGGACTGGGTCCTCCCGCAGGGCGGTCTGCGGCGTTACGCCGGCCTGGTGGTGGGGCTCATCCTACTCGGAGCCATGGTGGGACCCGTGTGGAGCCTGTTTACGGGCATTCGCCGGACAGCCTTCGTGTACCCCGGAACGCGGGGCGGCTCCCGCATGATCGCGAGTCTCACGCGGGAGCAGGATGCCGACGTCGCCATGGTGCTGCAAAGCCTGCCCGGGGTGCAACACGCGCAGGTGAACCGGAGTGGGTCCGTGGTCACCGTGACACTATCGGTCGGGACGCGCCCGGCCCCGAGTCTTCGTCAGGCCGCGGTGGATACGGTCGAGGAGCTCACGGGCACAGCGGCGACCGGAATCCAGGTCGTGGAGCTTAATACGCGCTCGCGGCCGCCGTCCGTGCGGGGCGGTGTGGGGCCCGATGGCTCTAGGGGAGGAGGGGGGTGATGGCCGCGTGGCAGGAAGCACTCGGCCGGCTGTGGCATCGCGACCGGTCGATGATGGTGCGGCTCAGTGTACTGGGAGCCCTGGGACTGGCTCTGGTCGTAGCCGGCAGCTGGCCCCGGGGGCCGACACCCGTTCAAGGCCGAGTGGTAGCGGGCGACGCGCCGGCCGGCAGCGGGCAAAAGATCCTGGCCGAAGAACGGGCGCTGGACGAGGAGGTGGCCGCGGTGGTGCAGGCAATTCCGGGATCTGGCCGGGTATCGGTGGGCGTGAGTCTTACGCGCACCGCCATGACCCAGTATGCGGGGCATCCCGCCCAGGCGGTGGCGGAGACGGAGCCGGCCGTCTCCGGTGTGGTGGTGGTGGCCACCGGAGCTCAGAATCCGGTGGTCAGGACGGAAATCACCGCCGCCGTGGAGACGCTCTTGCAGCTGCAGTCCTACCAGGTGCTGGTGCTGCCGGATGAGACCATCCCGGTGGGCGGTCCGTGACGCCGGAGAGATATAGGCGGACAGGTGGTGCATAAGGTGGAGAAGGTCGTCTTCGTGAACAAGCTCGGGCTCGGTCGCGGCGATGGACAGGACCAGGATCCTGCAGAGGGAGGGAAGAGTCAGTGAAGCGATCCGCCTTGGTTCGATTCGTGGCATTTCTGGGCGTGCTGGCGGTTCTGGTCGGATACGTCGCCTATCATAAGGCGCCGTCCCCGGTGCAGGGAGGTGGGCAGCCGGCCGCCTCCAGCCATGCGTCGATGCACGCCACGCAGTCAACGGCCAACTATATCGCCAACCTAAAACAGCAGCGCGACCAGCTGATGACCAAGGAGATGATGACCCTAAAGCAGTTGGCCTCGTCGCCCCAGGTGAGTCAGGCAGCGAGGAGTCAGGCCCAGGCTACGCTGGTCCAGGATACCAATGAGCTCCGGCAGGCCATGCAGGTGGAAGGGGTTCTCGCCGCCCATGGGTTCCCGCTGGCGGTAGCCATGCTGAACCCCAACGAAGCCGAAATCGTGATCGGCGCCGCGCGTCTCACCCAGAATCAGGTGGCCGTCATCGCAGATACGGTGACCCAGGTGACCGGCCTCGCTCCCGAAAACATCGTGATTGTCCCGAAGACCGGCTCAGCGTCCTGACCGTGGACGCTGCCTCCGCCCTGGACACCTTTCGTACGCTTGTGGTGTCATAGGGTTGGCAATAGTGGAGGTGGCAGTCTGTTCAGCAAGATCCTGGTCGCCAATCGGGGTGAGATCGCCGTTCGGGTCATGCGGGCGGCGCGTGAACTGGGTGTAAAGACGGTCGCGGTGTATTCGGAGGCCGATCGGGACGCCGTGCACGTCCGTTATGCGGACGAGGCGTTTCCGATCGGCCCCGCGCCATCGGTGCACAGTTACCTGCATATTCCCAATATCATTAACGCCGCCGTTCAGACGGGGGCAGAAGCTATCCATCCGGGATACGGGTTTTTGTCCGAGAACCATCGATTCGCTGAAGTGTGCAGCATCTGGAACCTCACTTTTATCGGGCCGCCGGCCGAAGCTATTCGACTGATGGGCATCAAGGACCAGGCGCGGGCCACGATGGCCGCGGCGGGACTTCCCGTCGTACCGGGATCCGAGGGAGCTGTCGGCTCCTTGGAGGAGGCGCGGGTGGTAGCGGAAGCCGTGGGTCTGCCCCTGCTCGTCAAGGCGAGCGGAGGCGGTGGAGGACGCGGTATCCGCATCGTAGAGACCATGGACCAGCTGGAGGAGGCTTGGGAGCGGGCCGGGCGCGAGGCCACTTCTGCCTTTGGTAACGGTGACCTTTACTTGGAACGCTACCTGAAGAATCCACGCCACATCGAAATTCAAGTCATCGCCGATACACTGGGGCATGTGGCCACGCTCGGCGAACGCGAGTCCAGTATTCAGCGCCGGCGCCAGAAGATCCTTGAAGAGGCGCCCTCCCCGGCCGTGAGTGCGGAGTTGCGGGCCCGTATGTCGAAGGCCGCCCGCGAGGCGGTGAGAGCGGTCGGCTATCATTCGGCCGGAACCATGGAATTCCTGCTGGACGCTGAAGGGCAGTTCTACTTCATGGAAATGAACACGCGCGTGCAGGTCGAGCACGCGGTGACCGAAATGGTCACCGGCTTTGACATCGTCAAGGAACAGATCCGAATCGCGGCCGGAGAGCCTCTCTCCATCGTGGGCGACCACCTGGATCTGGAGGGGTGGTCGCTGGAGTGCCGCATCAACGCGGAGGATCCCGAACAACAGTTCCGGCCCTCCCCGGGTCTTATCACCCGTTATGAAGTGCCGCAGGGCCCGTGGGTGCGCGTCGACAGCGGAGCTGACGCCGGCACAGAGGTTAAGCCGTTTTACGACTCGCTCCTGGCCAAAGTCGTCACCTGGGGACGGGACCGGGAGGAGGCCGCGGCCCGGATGGTACGGGCCCTGTCCGAGTTCCAGATTGAGGGAGTGAAGACGACGCTGGAGCTTCACCGACAACTCCTCCAGGATCCCGAGTTTCGAGCGGGACACATCCACACGAACTTCCTCGGGGAGCGTATTCCGGGGGCCTGACCCATACACGAGGAGGTGCGGCCATCATGGAAGGGCAGCCGGGCGGGGGCGGGATTCACATCGCCACCGATGTGGTGCAGACCATCGCGGGCCTGGCGGCCACCGAGGTGCCGGGGGTGGCCGGCATGGCCGGCGGCATTGTCGGCGGCATCTCCGAAATGTTGGGACGCAAGAATCTGGCCAAGGGCGTCAAGGTGGATATCGAAGACGGCGTGGCCGTCATCGACCTGTTCGTGGCGGTCGAGTTCGGATCGAGAATCCCGGATGTGGCCTACAGCGTGCAGCAGCGGGTGCGGCAGACGGTGGAAAGCATGACGGGGCTCAGTGTGCGCGAGGTCAACATTCATGTACAGGGGGTGGCGTTCCCGGCCGAGCGGGACGTCGATCCGGGTCACGCGCCTAAACTGTAGGCGGGCACCCCCGGTCGGGAGGCGAGATGGCGCGGAGGCAGGCACGGCAGCAGGCCGTCAGGTGGCTTTATGAACAAGACGTAGGTGGCACGGAGCTCGATGCGTTGGTGGCGCGTGCGGTGCAGGGTCTCCGCCCCGAGGACGTCCGCTTCGCGGAAGAACTGATTCGGGGCGTGGACGCCCACCGTGAGGAGCTCGACGCGTGGCTCGGGCATCTGTCCCATGACTGGCGCGTCGAGCGCATGGCGGCCGTTGACCGGGCGGTCTTGCGGCTTGGTCTTTACGAGCTCCGTTACGCGCGGGAGGTACCGGCGCCGGTGGTCCTCAGCGAGGCCGTCGAATTGGCGGGCATATTTAGCACGCCTGAGGCCAAGCGATTCGTGAATGGCGTATTGAGTCAGGCCAGTCGAGACGTGCAGGACGTGGTGGCCGATCCCCCGTGATAAGAGTTTGGGTCTCGGTGCGGGAGCATCCGGGAGGGATCGCTCCTGACGAGGGAGCAAGTGCCCCTGCGACGAAGTACCCTACGAGAGCGCATCGGCGGAGGTGGCGCCGCATTTTCGGGACTCGTGCGCCGTAGGGCGGCGGGTCGCACGAGGGTGCGGAAGGTCCCTTCTTCGGGCGGCCTCCTGAGGGCGCCGGGGGGGTTCGTTCGCGTTCGCGATGCCGCCGGGTCAGCGTCGTGCCCAGGAGTGTGGCCACGCAGGGGCGTGTGGAACGCCGCGGGGCCGCAGGCGGACTCCAGGCCAGAGGTATGCCGAGCGATCCGCCGTGCGGCATGGGCCGGGACGAGACGGACGTACGGCTCTCGCGTGGGCTGCGCCGAGCCCGCCGCTCCCAGGCGTGGGGGCGGGTGACGAGGCTCGGCTGCGTGCGACCCGGCCGGTTTCGTGGGGCGGAGGGAGAGCCTGCGGGACCGTCTCGTCTTATCGGCCAGCGGTCCCCGAGCCGGTCACGCGGCCAGCGGCGCTTGGAGCCGTTTTCCTTCGGAGCCTGGCGATGCGGGCCATGGATGTCGGCCAAGAGGTCGTCGCGCGCCTAGGAAAGAGGGATGACGGGTGTGCTCGCTCGAATCCGGCTGGCGGATGGCGGCCCCATACTCGTAACGAAAGCCGTGCCTGACGGGGGATGCGGCGGGAGATGGCCCGCAGGATAGTCTTGCAACCGGATGGGCCGAGACGACAAGGGGCCCGTACCGGACGTCGCTGATGCGTACCTGATCTTGGGTCAGGTGCCGGGGAGTTAGGGAGGGTTCTCTCTGTCAGAAACATTGTGGCTGTTGGGCAAACCGGTGGCCGACGAAATCCTGGGCCAGATACGGACATTGGTTCAGCACACAACAGGGGGCGGGCGGCGTCCGCCGCGCTTGGCGGTGGTTTTCGTCGGGGACAACCCCGCATCGGCCGTTTATATTCGACAGAAGGAGCGGGCAGCGCGGACGGTTGGCATCGAGACCGACGTGTTGCGCCTCGATGCAACCGTCCGCATGGGCGATCTGCTCGCGGCGATCGATCGCCTGAATGGGGATCCAACCGTCGACGCCATCCTTGTGCAGATGCCGCTTCCTGCCGGCCTCGACGCCGACGCGGTCCTGGAGCGTGTCGGGGCTCACAAGGACGCGGATGGGCTTCATCCGCTCAATCTGGGGCGGCTCATGGCAGGGGCCCCTGGTCCCCGACCCTGTACGCCGGCCGGGGTCATGGCCCTTTTGGCGCATTATGGGCAGGAGACGGCCGGACGGCGGGCGGTCGTCATTGGACGGAGCCGCCTGGTAGGGTGGCCGGCCGCGATCATGCTGACACAGGCGCAGGCGACGGTGACCATCGCGCACAGCCGGACCCGCGAACTTTCCCGGCTGTTGTCTGAGGCGGAGATCGTGGTGGCTGCCGCCGGTCATCCGGGACTGGTGACCGCAGAGTATGTACGCCCGGGCGCGGTCGTGGTGGATGTCGGCATTACGCGTACGGCCGACGGCCTGCGCGGCGACGTCGACCCGGCCGTAGCGGAGCGCGCGGCCGCTCTCTCGCCGGTCCCGGGCGGAGTCGGACCCCTCACGGTCGCGATGCTCTTGAGAAACACCTGGGAGGCGTACAGTGGTGCGCTCTGAGGACGTCTTTACGGTCGGTCAGGTGGTCGCCCGCGTCAAGCGTCACGTGGAAGGGGACGAGGTCCTGCAGCACCTGTGGGTGCTCGGTGAGGTCTCCAACTTCAAAGCGCACAGTTCGGGGCACTGGTATTTCACCCTGAAGGACAGTGCGCAGCTCCCGGCGGTCATGTTTCGGAGCGACGCGGCGCGGAGCACGTTTCGCCCGGAGGACGGGCTCAGTGTACTGGCCTATGGCCGTCTCGGAGTCTATGAACGCCAGGGCCAGGTCCAACTCTATGTCCAGCACCTGGAGCCTTTCGGAGCCGGCCAGGCAGCGCTGGAGCTTCAGGAGTTGAAGCGGCGTCTGCAGGCGGAAGGCCTCTTCACGCGGCCGAAGAGGTCGCTTCCTCTGTTGCCACGGGCGGTGGCGGTTGTGACGGGAGCGGCCAGTGCCGCGCTGGCCGACATCAGGACCGTGGCCGGACGCCGTTTTCCGGGGCTCGCGCTCTTGGTCTTTCCCGTAACGGTCCAGGGGGAATCCGCGCCGTCCAGCATCGTGGAGGGGATCCGCCGTGCGGGCCTATCCGGTGCGGATGTCATTATCCTGGCGCGCGGGGGCGGGTCGCAGGAGGACCTGGGGGCCTTTAATGCGGAAATCGTGGTAAGAGCGGTAGCGGGAGCTCCGGTTCCCGTGGTCTCGGCGGTCGGTCACGAAGTCGACGAAAGTTTGAGCGATCGGGCGGCAGACGTCCGGGCGGCCACTCCATCGGCGGCGGCGGAATTGGTGGTGCCCGAGCGGCAGGCACTGGGAGCGCTGGTGACGACGCTTAGGGAGCGGATGGACCTGCAACTCCGCACCCGCATCACGCGCGGACGAGAACGGGTGGCCACTCTGTCGGAATATGGTGTCCTGGCTCATCCTGAGCGATGGCTCGCCGGGCGGCGGCTCGACCTGAGCCGTATCGAAGAGGACCTCTATCGGAGCCTCGCCCACCAGACGGCTGGACGGGCGACGGTACTGGCGGAGATTCGGGGGCGGCTTGTCGGCATGGACCCGACGGCCATCATGGAGCGCGGCTACGCCTGGGTGACCCGTCCTGACGGCCGTCCGGTCGTGCCGTCCGATGTTTTGGTGGGGGATCGGCTGCACGTGCAGTGGCGTCGTCACGGCTGGGCGGTGACGGCCGAGCAGGCGTTGGGGCCGAACGGGGTGGCGGCGGGAGGGAGCAAGGGGGATGGCGACAGCCACGTTTGAGGAGATTGTAGCCCGACTCGAGGAAATTGTCCGAGAACTCGAAGGTGGCCAGCCGACCTTGGCGGAGGCCATGGCGCTCTTCTCGGAAGGAAACGGCCTATGTCGGCAGGCAGAAAACCTTCTGGACCAGGCCGACGCGCTCTTGAACCAGGGTCGGAATCCAACGGGCGGGGAAGAGTGACGGCGGGAGAATCCCTCGCCGGGGCTGCGGAGCGGTTCCGGACCGCGGCGCGGGAGCTTCTGGAGACGGCGGCCGAGATGCCGGCGTCGCTCAGAGCCAGCATGGCCTACGCTCTTGATGCGCCCGGCAAGCGGTTTCGCCCGGCGCTGGTGTGGGCGGCGGGGGAATGGCTCGGGCTCTCGCCGGACACCCTCACGCCGGCGGCCACGGCCGTCGAGATGGTCCACACGTATTCCCTTGTTCACGATGACCTGCCAGCCATGGATAACGACGACTGGCGGCGCGGCCGGGCGACGGTGCATCGCGTATACGGAGAGGCGTTGGCGATTCTGGTCGGAGACGCTCTCGTCACCGACGCTTTCCGGGTTCTCTGTCGGGAGCGGAGCTTCTTTGCGGCCGGGGCGGTGCTGGAGGCGGTGGAGGCTCTCTCAGGCGCGGCTGGCCCCTCGGGCATGGTGGGTGGTCAGGTCTGGGACCTTCATCAGGCACCGGGCTTGTCGGTTGCGGAACTGCAGCGGCTTCATCGGGCCAAGACGGGGGCGCTTATTCGATGGGCGGTGGAGGTCCCCGCCATCTTGACCGGGCGCACGGATGCGCGCGCGGCGCTCTCAGCTTACGGGGCGGCGGTTGGATTGGCTTTTCAGATCGCCGATGATATTTTAGACGTGGTGGGCGAGCGGGCGGTCACCGGCAAGACACCGGGTCGCGATGCGGCCTTGGGCAAGACCACCTATCCCGTGCTCTTCGGGATCGACAGGGCCCGCCAGATGGCCCGCACAACGCTGGCAGAGGCCGAGGGGCAGGTGGATGGTCCCCGGGGAGAAACCCTTCGGGCCCTGGCCCGATATGTGGTGGATCGTAACCACTGAGGTCGATCCGGGGCGAGAGGGGGCAGGATATTGAGCCGACGGCTCAGCCAGGTGCGGGAACCCCAGGATTTTCGGGACTGGTCGGCGACGGAGCTGGAGGAACTGGCTTCGGACTTGCGCCGGGCCATCATTACCGCGACGTCGAAAACAGGCGGACATGTTGGTGCTAGCCTTGGGGCCGTGGAATTGTTTATTGCCCTCCACCGCACCTTTGACACCCCTCGGGACAGGCTGGTAGTGGACATCGGACACCAGGCCTATGCCCATAAACTATTGACGGGTCGGCAGGCCGAGTTCGCGCACATCCGTCAGCTAGATGGACCAAGCGGTTTCTTAAAGCGGCGGGAAAGCCCCTACGACATCTGGGAAGCCGGCCATTCTTCGACGTCGTTGTCGGCAGCCTTGGGAATGGCTGTCGCCCGGGATTTGAAGGGCGAGTCCCACCATGTTGTGGCCCTCATCGGAGACGGTGCCCTAACGGCCGGAATTGCCTGGGAGGCGCTCAATCAGATCGGCCATCTGAAGCGCCGCCTGATTGTGGTCGTCAATGACAACTCGATGTCCATCGCCCCCAATGTCGGCGCCTTCAGCCACTATTTGACTGATCTGCGCTCGCGCCCCACCTATCAACGTGCCAAGCAGGATGTGGAGTTGCTGTTGGAGGCGCTGCCCGTAATCGGAGGGCGCCTGAAGCGGGCCGGCGAACGTCTGAAGGACAGCCTGCGGAGCCTGGTCATGCCGAAGAACGTGTTCGAGGAGATGGGGTTTGAGTATTTCGGCCCCATTGATGGCCACAATCTGTCGGATGTTCTGGCCATTTTGGACCGGGCCAAGGCGGTGGACGGGCCGGTCGTCGTCCACGTCATCACTCAGAAAGGCAAAGGGTTTGAGCCGGCGGAGACGGCGCCCGCCCGGTTTCACGGGCCGGGTCCCTTTGACCCCAAGACCGGGCAGATTAAGGGCGGAGGCGGCGGCCCGCCCTCATACAGTTCCGTGGTCGCGTCGACTCTGCGCGAGATGGCGCGCCATGACTCCCGGATTGTGGCCATTACCGCGGCCATGCCGGATTCAACCGGAGTGGATCGATTTCAAGAGGAGTTTCCCACCCGCGCGTTTGACGTCGGGATTGCGGAACAGCACGCGACCACGTTCGCGGCCGGA
>JAKATP010000142.1 GCA_021818685.1 Bacillota bacterium
CCCTTGACGATGTCCCAGGAGTACGCGACGTCCTGCGCGGTAACGGGCTGCCCGTTGCTCCACTTCCAGTTGTGGTGAAGGTTAATGGTGTAGACCGTGTCGTTGCCGGAAACCGTGATGCCGGAGGCGATGGACTTCGAATAGTCGATCTGGTCCTTCGTGTTGGTAAACAGCAGCGGGTAGTACATTTCGGATGCGATGCTGTAGTTGATGACGCTGCAGGCTGCGGCGGAGACCACCGGGAAGTACCAGTTGGGCTCGACTTGCACACCGCCTACCATGGTGACGGATTTGTTGTTAAGGCCGGGGGCGATGCCCCCACTCGGAGCCGCACTAGCTCCGCAACCTGCCAACACCAGCGCCCCAGCGCCCAAAATGGCCGCTGCCCACCCATGCCATCGACGGGCTTTCACGATATTGCTCCTCTCCCAAGGCGGCTTGCGGGCCGTCTTACTATGTCAAGAACCGGGCATGCCGGTGTTTGAGAGATGTTTGCTACTACCGCCAGAATCACGACCGAGTTAACGCGTGTTCCGAAACCCACTTGCATCGCAGTTAATTCTCCATAATGGATCAGAACTCCTAGCGGAGGCCACGAAGTATCGTCTTTTCTCTGAAAGCATCCTGAAGGCGCCGAGCGAACAACCGCGGGACAGACGACCTGTGCGGCACGACAGCGTATGGCTGGCAGGGCGGTGTGGTGCGGCCCCCTACGCAAGGGACAACCCCCTGGGACCGGGGGACAGGAGCCGCGAGCGGGATCGTGACCGTGTCGGCGTCGAGGTGTACCTGCTTGACACGCGGTCGCAGCACCGGTTGACGGTTGCTCTGGGCCAGCAACTACCGATCGCGATGGCCCGTCTGCCGAAGCCACCCGTCAACTCGTCACGCACCACCGGTGCCGGATTCCAGGCGGAGGCTTTCAGCATACGCCCGGTGAAGACGGCGATCGGGCTCGGCCCACGGCCTGGTATGGCAGACCCGCCACGGCTCGCATACACGGGCACGGCTCCCATCCAGTCCGGGCATGATGTCCCCGGCCGCCAAAGTCTCCGCCGACCACCACCGCCCGCCCCACAGCCACCTCGCTTGGGATATGCGCCGCAGGACCTTCTGACAGTCGGCGGCCGCGGACCCGGTCAGCATCCACCGTCATGTTCAATACGTCTGCACGAACCGCAAGGCACCACCCAGCAGGGCCAGGAGCCGGTCCAGCCCCGCCTCGTCGATGACAAGCGGTGGGCCGATCAGAATGTGCTCGGCGTCGCCCCCCTCAGCCTCACCGTGCCCGAGGTAGAGGATGAGGCCCGTGTCCAAGGCGCGCTGCACGATCCGCGCCGCCAGTCCTGGCCGTCCTTCCAGCAAGAGTCCCTGCATGAGGCCCCGCCCGCGGATGCGGCGGATAATGGCATAGCGCTGTTGAAGATCCTGCAACCCCGCCGCGAGACGCTCCCCCATGGCGCGTGAGCGCTCGACCAAGTGCTCGTCGCGCAGGATCTGGAGCGCCTTTCCGGCCACCCGGACGCTCACGGGGTTTCCGCTGTACGTAAATCCGTTCAGAAACGGGGCAGGCGCGTCTTGCAGCTCGCGATACAGGGGTTCGCCAACGACGACCGCCCCCATCGGTGCATACCCGCCCGAGAGTCCCTTGGCGGCCGTGAACATGTCCGGCCTAAGACCATGGTGATCGGAGCCGAGCATTCGCCCGGTGCGCCCGAATCCTGTCATGACCTCGTCGGCGATCACCAGGAGACCAGTCTTGTGGGCCAGGTCGACCAGGCCCTGGAAGAAGCCGGCGTGTGGCACGAAGCCACTCCGCGACGATCCCGTCACGGGTTCCAGGATCACGGCCGCAAAGCTGTCCGGACCTGACTCCTGCAGCGTAGCGGAGACGTTTGCCAGGCAGGGACAGCAGCCGTCAAGCCCCACACCGGCACATTCCTCAGAAATGGGCGGGGCGTGGACGAAGGATGGCGACAGGAGCGGCTCATACGGGCGCTTTCGCACCGGGTCGCCGGATACAGCCAAGGCCCCGAGCGAGTTTCCGTGGTAGCTTGGTCGGAAGCTCAGGATGCGGTGGCGGCCGGGTTGTCCGCGTAGCATCTGCACGTGCCGGGCGAGCTTCACGGCCGTCTCGATGGCCTCGGAGCCTCCGGAGGTGGGGTAGGTGTACCAGCGGAACTGATCCGCGAGCAGTTCGTTCACGATCCACGCCATGTCTTCCAGCGCCCGGGTGGTGAAGGTCAGCGTGTGGGCGTAGGCCACTTCCCGCGCCTGCTCGGCCATCGCCGCCGCGATATCGGCGCGGCCGTGCCCAAGATTGGCGACGAGGGCCCCTGACGACCCGTCCAGGTATCGTTTACCGGTACGGTCAAAGAGGTCGATCCCGATGCCGTGGGTGATCTCGGGATACCTGCGATGCAGATCGCGATGGAGGACGAGGGACTCTTCGGGGTTCACGCGCGCTGCCCTCCTAGTCAGTGGCCTGCGAGTAGCCGGGTGGGATTGTGCACCAGCATGGTTTCGATGTCGCCCCGGGGCACCCCTCGTGCGAGTAGCTGCGGAACGATCGCAGACAGGACATGGTCATACCCTTTGCCCCCGTAATGGCGCCACTGCATCTTGGTGCAGACGTCCTGAGCGAGGAGGACCTGTTGCACATGGCCGGCGTCAAGAAGGCGCTCGAGAGCGACGAGCCGATCCCCGTCCTTAGGCTCGGCCTCGCCGGACTCACGAAACTCGCACTCGGAGCCGAAGGTGTCGAAGGAGAGAAATGCTCCGCGCTTGGCGATGGCGCGATGATAGGCGGGATCCAGGTGCTCGTCGAGGTGCGACAGAGCGACCCGCGACAGGTCGGCCCCAAACGTCTCCAAGAGATCCAGGACGCGGAGCCCCTCCGCCGCGAAGATGGCGAGGTGGACGTTGATGCCGACGCCGGTGACGCGCTGCACCGCCGCGGCAGCCCGCAGCACTTTCACCTCGTCGGGACGGACGGGAGAACTGGTGCCAAGCTCACCCAGGATACCTGCCCGGACCCCCGTGTCAAAGAATCCTTCCTCGAGATCGTGCCGCATCTCATCCCGAAGTGCCTCATAGGGCACGTCGGCCACATACGTCGGGTGCAGGCGCTCGACGTAGTACCCGGTCCCGGCCACGATGTTCAGTCCCGTTCTTCTGGCCAGATCTCGCAGCACGGTGGGATACGGACCGATGGTGCGGGTAGAGAGGTCTACCAGCGTCCGCCCGCCCGCGTCCCGGTATCGGAGAAGTTCACGCGCAGCCACATCGGGTTCGTCCAGCAGCATATTGTCCTGGCACTGGTACGGGTCTTCAACCAGGACCGGATAGAGGTCCCGGCTTACCCGGCTTTCCACCAGGTACGCCCGGGCGGGATTCTCCGGCGGTTCGAACAGGGCCGATAGATCGATCTGCACGTGCTCATGGGGGAGGGTAACGCCGAGCGCGTCGCGATCGACAGGTCCCAGCACTGTCATGACTGACTTCATCGACCGGCCCCCGTCTCTTCGATTTCTATCCCGTTTAAGGAAAGAAGGAGCGAACCGTACGGCCTTCCTGGCCGACTACTGTGGTGGCGGCGCACAGCGCGTTCCACACGGCCTCTTCGGCCGCGTCGACTGTCGCTGCATAGAGCTCGCTCACCACATGCAGATCATCGTCGGCGTTATCCTGCAGGAAGGGCCCCGCCACGAATGTCTGCTTTCCCTGCATGGCGTGGGCAGTCGATACGGCCATGAAGATCTCGCCGCTCCCCGGGCGTCCGACAGACCCCGTGCGCACGAGTCCGAACCCGATGCGCATCGCGATTCGTGAGAGCTGCTGCGGATGGAGCGGTGCGTCCGTCACGGCCACCCCGATGCAGGAGCCGGGACGGGGGGCTGCGTCGGGCGGACCGGCCTTTTCGATGCCGTGTGGAAGCCGGAGATCCTCGTCGGCACCAAAGTTGGTGAGAACCAGGACGCCGACGGTGTACTCGGGGCCGCCGTGACCGCCCGGCACGCGTCGCGATGCCGTCCCGATGCCGCCCTTGTAGGCGAACAGGTGCATCCCCGTCCCCGCACCGACGCATCCTTCTGCGACCGGCCCCCCCTTCAGGTCAGCCAGCGCGGCATGGACCTCATCCCCGCTCACCACAGCTTCGGCGCTGCTGAGATAGCCATCGTCGCATTCCCCCACCACCGGAATCGGCACCTCATCACCACGCCCGAGCGCTTCTTGAACGGCGGCCTCGTACACCGCTCCCACGCTGCGGGTGCCGGTGAGGAAGATGGGGCCGGTCATGAAGCCCTGGGCTTCGATCATGTCCCGGGCGGTTAGCTGCCCGAGGCCATGGAGGATGTGACTTCCGGCGAAGAAGCGGGTCTTCCAGGGCTGTTCCGGTGCGCAGTCAATCACGGTGACGCCGGTTCGGGCTACCACGGGGTCGCCTGGCTCGCCCCGCCAGACCGTGTGATGGCCGACACGGACACCAAGAACATCGGTGATGGCGTTATGGCATCCGGTCGGAAAGCGGCCGACGGGAAAACTGCGGTCACGGGCTCGTGGACGCATAGGGCCTCCTTATCAGGTTACGTAGGACGTGACGCCCGGGTTGTCTTCCAAATTTCGTCAAGGTGGGCAGGCTTCCTGCTGCAGGCGCGGATCAAGGACAGCAGGACTTCCAGGGGATCTATGGAACGGATGCAAGGTGAACTAGCGTGGCACGCACCGTGTTACCGGAGGTGTACGATGACGCTTGCCGAGCGATACCGGGCCGCCCTGGCCCCGGTGGTCCCCATGGAGACGGATATGGAGATATCGCACGGGGAAGGCCCGTATCTGGTTGCGAGCGACGGGCGCCGGTACCTTGACTTCGTCATGGGCATTGCGGTCAACGCGCTGGGCTACGGTCATCCCGCCGTCGTAGAAGCCGTGACCGAACAGGCCCGCCGGCACATGCATGTCTACAGCGGAAGCGGCTACCAGAACAGCGTGGTGGCCTATGCGGAAGCGCTGCAGGCCGAGGTGGGTGACGGTTCTCTGACATTCTTTGGCAATTCGGGCGCGGAAGCTGTCGAGGCCGCGATTAAGGCGGCGCGCTTTGTGACCGGTCGCCCCGCCATCGTCGCGTTTCGCGGAAGCTTTCACGGCCGCACGCTGGGCGCCCTCTCGCTGACGGCGTCGGCCGCCCGGTACCGTTCGTCCTACGAACCCCTGCTGCCCTCGGTTTACCATATCGACTACCCTGCCCCTACGCGTCTTAACCTGTCCGCGGACGAGGCGTTCGCGCACGTCCGCCAGCAACTGGACCAGCTCTTTGCCCTCGAGGTGGAACCCGAGCAGGTTGCCTGTGTCGTGGTGGAGGGGATCCAGGGGGAAGGCGGCTACATCATCCCGCCTGCGGGCTTCATGCCGTGGCTCCGCCAGATCACACAGGATCACGGCATCCTGCTAGTCGTGGATGAGGTGCAGAGTGGCTTTGGACGCACTGGCCGCATGTGGTCATACCAGCATGAAGGGATCCAACCCGACCTTATCACGCTGGGAAAGGCGCTCGGGGGTGGGCTGCCGCTCGGCGCGCTCATCGCGCGCCAGGGGCTCCTGGAGTCCTGGCCGGGGGGTCTTCACGGGAGCACCTTCGGAGGCAATCCGGTCTCCTGCGCCGGCGGGCTTGCCACTCTCAATGTCATCCGCAGCGAGCATCTGGTGGAACGGGCGGCTTCCCTCGGCGCGACTGCCCTCGCTCGCCTGCAGGAATTGGCCGCGCGGCCCCACATCCG
This sequence comes from Bacillota bacterium, assembly GCA_021818685.1. Lineage (GTDB taxonomy): Bacteria > Bacillota > Sulfobacillia > Sulfobacillales > JAIMBI01 > JAKATP01. The sequence continues at coordinate 5,778 of JAKATP010000142.1, forward strand.
TGAGGTGCGCGGCCGGGGCCTCATGTTGGCGGTCGAGTTCCAGGGCGCCGGAGCGCCAGCGGTAGTCGAGCGCATCATCCGGAGTGCGCTGGAGCGAGGGCTTTACCTCCATCCGGCCGGCGTCCGCCACGATGTGATCCGTCTAATGCCGCCGCTCAACATCCCGGAGTCAGTGCTCCTGGACGGGATCGAGTGTTTCGCTGATCTGGTGCGAGACATCCCCCACGTCCGTTCATGACATCCGGCAGTGCCCGGCCCCGTGGTTTCGTTCAGACCCTATCGCGGGGTCGGGCGCTTCTGGAGGTGTTCGACGAGCACCGCCGGGAATGGACGCTGTCAGAGCTGGCCTCCACGCTTCACACGAACAAACCCACGGCACGCCGGCTGCCCCAGACCGGGGTCGTCCTCGGCTACCTCACAAACAGATCCCGCCAACGATTCCGGCCGGGACCGCGGGCGTTTGATCTCGGGCGCAGGTATCCTTCGCCCCAGGATCTCCCGGATGCCGCACGCCCCGTCCTTCAGGGCCAGTCCGAGACGACGGGCGAGAGCACCCACCTTCCTGTCCGGGACGGATGGGAGGTGGTATACCTGGTCAGGATTCCGGCCGCCCTCCGCATCTTGCCCGTGAATCTCCAGGTTGGCTCGCGGCTTTCGCTTCACGTCGCCTCGCACGACAAAGCCCTCCTGGGGGAGGTCTCCGAATCCGAGTTGACGGCCATCCTCGGCGATCCGCCGGGGATGGCGTGGAGCGAGCGGACGCGGCAGAGTCCACAGGCGCTCTGGCCCGCCCTTCTATCCCTCCGCACCTACGGGTACGCAGTCAGCGTTAATGAGCGGGAACCTCATCTGTGCTCGATCGCGGCGGCGCTCCACAATGTCGACGGCGTGGTGGTCGCCAGTGTCAACCTATCCACGCATGCCGTCCACGTTCCTCTGGACCGTCTGCTCGGTCCGCTAGCCGAGGCGATTCTTTCGGCCTGGGGCCAGCTTGATGCGCCGCGAGGAGCCGTCGCTGGCGAATTCGCTCACTTACCGGTCGTGACCTCGCCCGTAACGCGCCTGACCGACACGAGCTGACGACCCAGGGCACCAGTGAACCACAGTGCCAAGCGTGTACGCTGCGAA